>JBHHTY010000134.1:0-4901 GCA_046753565.1 Mariprofundus sp. | reverse complement strand
AAAGCTCCAGCCGCGTTGCAAATGGCGTTGCAGGGAATGCGATTTGTATTGGGTGACAACAGAGATGCGGCGAATACCGGAATTGATACAGTTGGACATGGGGAAATCGATGATTCTGAATTTGCCGCCGAAAGGAACCGCCGGTTTGGCGCGCCAGTCGGTCAATGCCTTTAATCGTGAACCGCGTCCACCGGCCAGCACCATGGCGACCGTGTTGGATGTCAGCTTACTGATATTACGCTCCATTTGCGGACCGATTTGATCCTCGTTGCTTGGAACCATATGGATTCTCCTTTGCCCTCGCTGAATGTGAAGCGCACTCTATCAGCAAATATGCCTGTTCGCTATGGAAACGCTGATTGATTCAGCGCTTCCATGCAGACCATGGATGGCCTGCCAAATCGGGCGCGTAAGTGCCTGATTTGCAAGCGATGGCAAAACCACATTTTTGCCTGAGCGAGCTGATTTTTGCCAGGATGGCAATAAATCAATATCTCTCTTATATGGTTTTAGGGTGCAGGTTCCGGTAGCATGCCGCAGCCATAAAAGGGGGATTTCCATGCAGATTGAAGCCGTACCAACCCAGCCATTCGAAGGCCAGCGGCCGGGCACATCGGGATTGCGCAAAAAGGTGAAAGTATTTCAGCAACCCCGTTATCTGGAAAATTTCGTACAGGCTGTATTCGATTCGATTGGCGAGTTTGCCGGCCAGACGCTGGTGGTGGGCGGCGATGGCCGCTATTATAATCGTGAAGCCATTCAGACCATTCTGAAAATGGCTGCGGCCAACGGTTTTAGTAAAGTATTGGTCGGGCAGGGAGGTATTCTTTCCACGCCGGCCGCTTCCTGCGTGATTCGGAAATACGGCGCTTACGGTGGCCTGATTCTCTCCGCCAGCCATAACCCGGCCGGCCCGGATGAAGATTTCGGCATTAAATACAATATCGGAAATGGCGGCCCGGCCCCGGAAGGGGTGACCGAAGCGATCTATGCCCGCACACAGGATATCAGCTATTACGACATTATCGAATGCGAGGATGTGGATCTGGATCACATCGGCAGCTTTGAACTGGCCGGTATGCAGGTCGAAGTGATCGATGCGGTGGCCGATTATGCTGAATTGATGCAGTCGCTGTTTGATTTTGATGCGATACGGGATTTGCTGGCGGATGATTTTTCCATGTCTTTCGACGCCATGCACGCCGTCACCGGCCCGTATGCCAAAGCGATTATCGAAGGCATGCTGGGGGCGCCGGCAGGCACGGTAATTAACGGCGAACCGAGAGAGGATTTCGGCGGCGGTCACCCCGATCCCAACCTGACCTATGCGCATGAACTGGTGGATATTCTGTACGGTGATAATGCGCCTGATTTTGGCGCGGCATCCGATGGCGACGGTGATCGCAATATGATTCTGGGCAAACATTTCTTTGTTACGCCGAGCGATTCGCTGGCCGTGCTGGCGGCCAATGCCACGCTGGCGCCGGGTTATGCAGACGGCATCAGCGGTATCGCGCGCTCCATGCCCACTTCGGCAGCGGCAGATCGCGTGGCTGAATCCATGGGTCTGGATTGTTATGAAACGCCGACCGGCTGGAAATTTTTCGGCAACCTGATGGATGCCGGTAAAGTAACGCTGTGCGGAGAGGAATCCTTTGGCACCGGCTCCGACCATGTGCGTGAAAAAGACGGCCTGTGGGCTGTGTTGTTCTGGCTCAATATTCTGGCCGTGCGCAAGCAGTCGGTAGCATCGATTCTGACCGACCACTGGGCTAAATTCGGTCGCAACTATTATTCCCGCCATGATTATGAAGGCGTGGATTCGGCTGCGGCGATGCAGGTTTTGCAGAACGTGCGTGATCAGTTTGCCAGCCTGCCGGGAACGGAACTGGCCGGACGAACGGTGGCAAGCTGCGATGATTTTGCATATACCGATCCGGTTGATGGCAGCGTCAGTGAAAATCAGGGCGTGCGGATTTTGTTCGAAGATGGTTCGCGTATTATTTTCCGTCTCTCCGGCACCGGCACCAGCGGCGCAACGATTCGTCTGTATCTGGAATCTTATGAAGCCGACAGTAGTCAGCATGGAATGGATGCGCAGGATGCGCTGGCTGCTATGATTACTGCCGCCGGTGATGTGTCACAATTGCAACAACTGACCGGACGCGATAAACCTACAGTCATTACCTGATATAAAATCCTCTTGAACAAGAGGATTTTATATGTACAAAACAAGAAGTGAGGCTATGCATGAAAAAACCTATTTTATCACCTGAAGCCTGGGCAGTTGTAGAAGCGCGGTCGCACGATCCGTTTGGCTGGCTGGGCAGGCATGAGCATCCCGATGGCGGTGTGGTTGTCCGTGCCTTAAGCGCTCAGGCTGAAAAAATGTGGTTGCTGCCGGAGAGCGGCAGGGCACAGGTGATGAAGCGCATTGAAGGCACGGATGTGTTTGAGAAGCACTGGAAGGGCGGCAGTTTCGACAAGGCATACCGTTTTCGTGTTGAAAATGCAGAAGGTCATCGTTGGGAATTCGATGATGTCTATCGCTTTGGCCCCATCCTTGGCGAAATGGATTTGCACCTGATCGGTGAGGGTAATCATTTCGAAAAATACCGTATTATGGGTGCGCATGTGCGTGAACATGAAGGGGTGAACGGCGTTGGTTTCGCCGTGTGGGCACCAGCGGCTACGCGTGTCTCTGTTGTCGGTAATTTTAATCACTGGAACGGGTGTGAACACCAGATGCGCGTGCGCGGTTCCTCCGGCATATGGGAAATTTTTATTCCCGGTCTGTGCGAGGGTGAAACATACAAATTTGAAATCCGCGCTCAAAACGGCGATGTGTTTGAGAAAGCCGATCCTTATGCCCAGCAAATGGAACTCAGGCCGGCTACGGCCAGCGTGGTGCATAATTGCAAGGTCTATGAATGGAATGACAGCCAGTGGATGACAGATCGCCCAGTACATCAGGCCGCTGATAAACCGATGAGTATTTATGAAGTACATCCGGGTTCATGGCGTCGCAAGGGTGATGGTTCCGAATATCTGAGTTATCGCGAGCTGGCGCATCAACTGGTCGAATACTGTCAGTGGATGGGATATACCCATATCGAACTGATGCCGATCACAGAGCACCCGTTTGACGGTTCATGGGGTTATCAGACCGTGGGCTATTTCGCGCCGACCAGCCGTTTCGGGACACCGGATGATTTCCGCTATTTTGTCGATTACTGTCATCAGGCCGGCATTGGCGTGTTCCTCGATTGGGTGCCTGCTCATTTCCCCAAGGATGCCCATGGCCTGGCGCGTTTCGATGGAACACCGTTGTATGAGCATGAAGATCCGAGGCTCGGTGAACACAAGGACTGGGGCACTTATATCTTCAATTTCGGACGCAACGAGGTGCGCAATTTCCTGATTGCCTCGGCCCTGTTCTGGCTTGATGAGTTCCATATCGACGGTTTGAGGGTTGATGCGGTGGCATCCATGTTGTATCTGGATTATTCCCGCGAAGAGGGTGAATGGCTGCCCAATAAATACGGTGGACGTGAAAATCTCGAAGCGGTTGAATTTCTGAAGCAGTTCAACTGTCTGGTGCATGAGGGTTTCCCCGGTGCTGTGACCATGGCCGAAGAATCCACTTCCTGGCCGATGGTATCGCGGCCAACCTATCTGGGCGGGCTGGGCTTTACGATGAAATGGAATATGGGCTGGATGAACGATACGCTGGCTTATTTTGAAGAGGATCCGATTCACCGCTCCTACCACCACCATGCCTTGACATTCTCGATGGTCTATGCCTTCACCGAGAATTTTATTCTGCCTTTTTCACATGATGAAGTGGTACATGGAAAGGGTTCGATGCCGCAAAAAATGCCCGGCGATGACTGGCAGAAATTCGCTAATCTGAGACTGTTATACGCCTTCATGTACGGCCATCCGGGCAAGAAACTGCAGTTTAACGGACTGGAATTCGGCCAGTGGCCGGAATGGAACTTTGATGTGTCGCTGCCATGGGATCAGGCCAACTTCATGCCGCATCGCGGCTTGCAATTGATGATGCGCGATATGAATCACCTGTATAAAGATGTGCCGGCACTGCATGAGATCGATTTTGATCCGGCCGGTTTCCAGTGGATTGATTGCAATGATGCGGATCAGTCGATCCTCAGCTTTATCCGGCGCGATAAAAATGGCGGTGTGATCGTAGTCGCCCTGAACCTGACACCTGTGCCACGCCACGGTTATCGTCTTGGTGTGCCGGTGGCGGGTCGTTATTCGGAAATCATGAATACGGATGCGGAAGTTTATGGTGGTTCGAATCTCGGCAATGCCGGCGGAGTCGATTCGGAAGACAGGGCATGGATGGGCCAGCCCTGTTCGATCAGCATCACCCTGCCGCCTCTCTCCTGTGTGATTCTTCGTCCGTAACAGGTTCGGGAAGATGCTGGTGGATTGCCCTTCTGGCAAAATCAGTGTTTTCCCGGCCGGGATTACTTTTCGAGTTCCGTATTGGGGTGGAATGCCGACCAGGCAAACCAGTACAGGCGTGTGACGGGTAAAACTTTGCCCGATGCATGATCATGGATCTGAATCCCGTCCCCGTTGACGGAGATAGCAAGCCGATGCTTGCGCCAGCTGATCTGAGGGTTTCCTGTCTTTTTCAGCTTATCGAGCGTCCATGCCTTGTGATGGCGACAGATACTTAATCCAATCATCCATGTTTTGGCCGGCAACCGGGCATCATGGTGATACACCGGAAAATAGGTGCCGGAGACCGATTCATAGCCGGCATATGGGTTGCGGCTGTAATCGCGCCGGAATCCGGTATGGCGCGACAGCAGGGATAGGCGCGAGCCTTGCCCTGAACAACGACGCCCAGAACAAGGTCGTGATCT
>JBHHTY010000133.1:0-4953 GCA_046753565.1 Mariprofundus sp. | reverse complement strand
GGCTTCATTTGGGGCAGCAGCGCCAACACCGAAATTAGTGTGAACAGGCCCTAATAACTTCCTTCTGTCTTCCACATTTTTGAATCAAAGCGCAATATCTTGTTGCGACCGGTTTCTTTAGCCTCGTACATGGCGACATCAGCAAATTTGACGCATTCCCAGAAGGCATCGGTATCGTTTGGATACATTGCCACACCGACGGAGAGTGTTTTTTTCAATGGTCCTGACGGAGTTTGGAAGCTGTGTTCTTCCAGAGCGGAGCGTATGCGCTCGGCCACCTCCATGGCTTTTTTCTCGCTGGTATCCACCAGCAGAGCCAGGAATTCTTCACCACCGAAACGGATCGTCAAATCAGAAGCACGTACCTCCCGCTTCAGGATTTTGGCTACGCCCTTGAGTACAGTATCGCCAACTTCATGGCCAAGGGTGTCATTGACCTGCTTGAAGAAATCCACATCACACATCAGCACACCAATACCTGTGTTGCTCCGGCTTGCGCTGGCAGTGAGCGTTTCCACATATTCTTCCAGGAACCGACGGTTGTAGAGGCCCGTCATGGCATCACGCATGGATGCGTCCCGAAGGGACTGCATCAGCCGCTTGGTTTCAATAACCGGCGCTATTTCACGCAGATAAGTTTGGATAGTGGACAGCTTCTCTGCAACTCTGTGCTTGTCCTTGGGTGTAAAAATAACTTGCAGTATGGCGCCAACACTTCCGCCCAGCATCATGGGTATGCAGACATGCAACAGATTCTTGTCCTGAATCGCGTTACCCCTGAAAGAGGTGCAGATCTTATTTTCCTCAACCGATGAAACTGTCTGGGCTGTTCTTTTTGCCCTGCAGGCGGCTGAATCGATCAGAACTTCCGCCTCACACCACATTTCACTTGCATCCGGCAGGCCCTCAACAAAGACAAGGCTCATTTTCTTGTTCGTTTGAGATACCTCATACAACGAAAAATGCTTCAGGGAAAACTGTTGCTTCAGTATATCTTTAAGCCGGATGTAGACATCTTCCAGGTTGCGATCGCTCTCTACCATTTGCTTGAAGTGTGCTGCCTGAACCATGCTATGAACCACTTCAACTGTTCGCTCGAGCTGGTTGCTGTTAGTACCACCAATCCTTTGATCTGAAAGGCCCTCGACTTCCCTGGAGATGGTGCCGATGCTTCGTTCCAGTGTAGCCATTAAATGGTTGGTCTGATCGGCAATTTCGCCAATTTCATCTTCTCTGTTTACGGCAAGTCGATCCGAGAAATTTCCCTGCTCAGCCTTCATTACCGATGTTTGCAACCTGGTTGTGACCTCCACAATGGGGTTTAGCAGGCGACGCAAAAAGTAAAGCAGGCCAAAGACGAAGATGAGTATGACTGCGATAAGGATTGCCACTGACTGCGTTGCATCTCTGCGTTGTTCGGTTAGATCTATACCCAGGCTGATCGCACCCAGAACCTCACCTTCCCCGGCTTCGTGGCACTGCATGCAGTTTATGGTGCCAGCAACGCTGGCTTTATAGGGGATGGTATAATGGAAGAGGACCTTCTCACCTTCTGAGATTTGCTCGGATGTCTTCCCGGTTATAAGCACCTCTTCTTCAGATTCAGAGATAGCTCTCTCGGAAGAAAGTCCGGGACCAAATTGTTTTTTGACCGCTTCTCCCCGCACGATATGAATATCTGTCAGGCCGGGGACATGCTTCAGCCGAGCGAACAGGCTGTCCCTGTGTTCGATAACACCTCGCAGCATTTGTTCTGTTAGCGTGACGCGAATGATTTCTGCGGCCATACGACTTTGTTCCTGTACAGTGGAGATGGAAAACGAGCGGTAAGAGAGTATAGATGCCGCTGTTAGTAATATCGTCATGATGAGGGTGCTGATGGTGATAAATACAATGGTTTTACTCTGAAGTTTCAAAAAAAAGCCCCCTCACCCTCACTGCAGTAAGCCGATGCGCATGTGTGCACACAATGTGTTAGTCTAGCAGCAAATTTTGTGCCAAATTTGCCTTTATTTAGCCTTTCTGACAAAGTGAAGGCAGAGCCAAATCACAGTCGGATTCGTCTCAGGCGCAGGGCGTTGGTGATTACCGATACCGAGCTGAGGCTCATGGCGGCCGCGGCGATGATGGGAGATAATAACAAGCCGAAAACGGGATACAATATACCAGCCGCAATCGGCACTCCGGCCGAGTTGTAAATAAAAGCGAAAAACAGATTTTGACGAATATTCGTCATTGTTGCCCGGGAAAGTCTGCGGGCCCGCACAATGCCGGCCAGATCACCCCTGATCAGGGTGACGCCGGCCGCCTCTATGGCTACATCGGTGCCGGTACCCATAGCAATGCCGACATGCGCCTGTGCCAGTGCCGGCGCATCATTGATGCCATCCCCGGCCATAGCCACGATTTTTCCTTCGGCTTGCAGTGCCTTGACCATATTTGCTTTCTGATCCGGCAGTACATCCGCCTCAAAACGATCAATCCCGAGCTTTTCAGCTACGGCGGCTGCGGTGTTTCGATTATCACCGGTCAGCATCACTACTTCGATGCCTTCATTATGCAACGCCTGAATGGTATCGGGAGTCGAAGCCTTGATCGGATCGGATACACCAACCAGACCGGCAAGTACGCCATTTGCAGCCAGGTATATCACTGTCTCAGCACCGACCTGATGCTGTTCAACCTTTGAATCGACAGTACTGATATCAACTTCATTATCCAACATCAGTTTTGCATTACCAAGCAGAACAGAGCGAGCTCCTACAGTTGCCTGCACTCCTTTACCTGTGACTGCTGTAAACTCTTCAACGGGCTGCATTTCCAATTGACGCTGCTCTGCGCCTGCGACAATCGCAGCCGCCAGAGGATGTTCGCTGGCACGTTCTATACTGGCTGCCAGCATCAGCACATCATCTTCGGAAATATCACCTGTTTTCAGAACCGTGGTTAATTTAGGTTTACCTTCAGTCAGCGTGCCTGTTTTATCTACCACTACGGTGTTGACCTTTTCCATAATCTCCAATGATTCGGCATTCTTGATCAGAACCCCTGCAGTAGCGCCACGACCTGTGCCTACCATGATGGAGATCGGAGTTGCCAGACCCAATGCGCAGGGGCAGGCGATAATCAATACGGCAACTGCATTGATAATGGCATGAGAGAGCCTTGGCTCCGGTCCGACAAAAAACCAGGCGGCAAACGCTACTAAAGCAATACCGATCACCGCGGGCACAAAATAACCTGCTACCGTATCCGCCATCTTCTGAATCGGGGCACGAGAACGCTGGGCCTCAGCGACCATATTCACGATCTGTGATAACAGGGTGTCGGCACCGACCTTTTCCGCACGCATCAATATTGAGCCATTGGCATTTACCGTTGCCCCGATCAGTTTTTCTCCGACAAGCTTCTCCACAGGCACAGGCTCTCCTGTCACCATGGATTCATTTACCAGGCTTTCACCCTCGGTAACAACACCATCCACAGGTATTTTTTCACCGGGACGAATGCGCAAAGTATCGCCTGTCTGCACATCTTCCATCGGCACATCAACTTCCACCCCGTCGGCTTTCACCAGACGTGCCGTTTTGGGTGCCATACCGAGTAACAGTTTGATGGCTTCATTGGTGCGCGAACGGGCACGCAACTCCAGCACCTGTCCAAGCAGTACCAGAGCTGTAATAACGGCTGCTGCTTCAAAATATACATCGATGAGTCCACCTTCCATCTGCATCACCGGAGGAAAAATATCGGGGAGCAGCAGGGCAACCATGCTGTATATCCAGGCTACACCGACACCGAGGCCAACCAAAGTGAACATATTCAGATTCCAGGTTTTTACGGACAGGGCGAAGCGTTCAAAAAAAGGCCAACCGCCCCATAAGACTACGGGTGTAGCCAAAGCAAATTCAATCCATTGCACTGCGCCCATGGTAAGACCGACAGGTAGCCAGGACGGAGCAAGGTCAGCGACCATGGCCAGTACAAATACGGGCACTGCCAATACGGAGCTGGTTTTAAAGCGCCGACTCATATCATCCAGCTCCGGATTCTCTTCCTCGGCAGCTACTGTACGTGCCTCCAATGCCATACCGCATTTCGGGCATGAGCCCGGCTCTTCACTGATAATTTTTGTATGCATCGGGCAGAAGTATTCTGTTTTTTGCGCCAGTTTGGGGGCAGCCATCGGCTCCAGTGCCATGCCGCACTGCCTGCAAATGCCTGCTCCCTTTTGTTCCTGACCCGGACACATCGGACAGAAATATATGGCTTCAGGGTCATCAGCCACGACCGGTTTATCGGCATGCCCATGTTCGCACACCTTATCCTTGCCCTCATACGTTTCCGGATCGGCCGAGAACTTCTCGACACAGTGTTGACTGCAGAAATAATAAGCGTGGGCATCGTGGGCAACGTGGTTGGATGAAGCCCGGCTCACCTTCATGCCGCAGACCGGATCATGGGTGCAATCCTCGCCCATATAATCTTCCGGGCTATGGCCGAATGTATGCAGACAATGATCACTGCAAAAGCGGTAATCTACTCCCCTGAATGAACGGGTGTGTTCGGAGTCCTCCTTTACATTCATTCCGCAAACCGGGTCTTTGTCCATGTTCATTACTCTATTGAATCACTTGCAAAAGTTGTGAGCGGCGATTTGCTTCCCCACTCTGGTGCATTTTCGAGCTGGAATCCTGGTGAATGGAACCACCATGCCTGAATTTCAAAAGAACTGTGCAACTGTTCGTGATATGTAGCCATATAGACTGCCCATAAAGCACCACATATCAGTGCAACTACAGCCATAATTAAACCGTGCTGGATCGGTTCAATAACGGTTGAAAACATGAGACTTCCCATCCTTATCGAAGGCCAACACATTATAGTTTTTCGGTGGCAGGCCTTTTTCCTGCATGCCCGGTGACTGCATCGGCATACCCGGGGCGGTTAGTC
>JBHHTY010000132.1:0-5045 GCA_046753565.1 Mariprofundus sp. | reverse complement strand
ATGTATTTGTCCGATATATTCACCATCGCACTGAATCTGGCCGGCCTGCCCGGTATCAGTCAGCCATGCGGTTTTGTCGATGGCTTGCCGGTTGGCCTGCAATGGATGGCACCGGCCTGGCGTGAGGATCTTATTCTGGGTGCGGCATCGGCCTATGAGAATGCAACCGACTGGGTGAAATCACCGGCAAAATTCGGAGGTGAAGCATGAGCTGGGAAGTCGTTATCGGCCTGGAAGTGCATGTTCAGGTCAACACCAAAACCAAACAGTTCTGCGGCTGCTCCACCGAATTCGGTGCAGAACCCAATACCCAGACCTGCCCGGTATGCCTCGGCATGCCCGGCCAGCTGCCGGTATTGAATATGGAAGCGGCCAGAAAATCGGTGCTGACCGGCCTGGCTATCGATGCCGATATCAATCTGGTATCGAAATTCGACCGCAAGAATTATTTCTATCCCGATTTACCCAAGGGCTATCAGATTACCCAGTTTCCGCTGCCCATCGTGGAGGGTGGTTATCTGGATATCCCCACCAAAGACGGCGAAAAACGTATTGGCATCACCCGCATTCACATGGAAGAAGATGCCGGGAAATCCATGCATGAAGGCCTTGATGGCGTATCGCATATCGATTTGAATCGTTCCGGTGTGCCGCTGATGGAAATTGTTTCCGAACCGGATATGGCCAATGCCGATGAAGCCATCGCCTATCTGAAACAACTGCATCAGTTGGTCTGTTTCCTTGATGTGTCCGATGCCAATATGGAAAAAGGCCAGTTCCGCTGTGATGCCAATGTATCGGTGCGCCGACCGGGTGAACCGCTGGGCACACGTGCCGAGCTGAAGAACCTCAATTCGTTCCGTTTCATCAAACAGGCCATCGAATATGAGGTAAATCGTCAGATTGAACTGATCGAAGACGGTGGCGAAGTGGTTCAGGAAACACGCCTGTTTGATTCCGCCAAAGGCGAATCCCGTTCCATGCGCAGCAAGGAAGAAGCGCACGATTACCGCTATTTCCCGGAACCGGATCTGCCACCGTTGCGTTTCACGCAGGAAGAAGTCGATGCCATTCGCGTCGGTATGCCGGAACTTCCGGGCCAGTTGCGCAAACGCTTTGAGACTGAATATGGCTTGTCGCCCTATGATGCCGATGTACTGACCCAGACACGGGATCTGGCTGCATGGTATGAATCACTGGTCGCTGCGCATCCGGCCGACCCCAAACGCTGTGCCAACTGGATGGCCAATGAACTGCTGGGCCGCCTGAAAGAAGTCGGCAAGGATATTTCCGAGTCGCCCGTATCTCCGCCACGTCTGGCCGAATTACTGGAACGCATTGCCGACAATACGATCTCCGGAAAAGCTGCCAAGGATGTGCTCGATGCCATGATGACATTGGATGATTCCGCTGATGCCATTATCGAAGCCAAAGGCCTGAAACAGGTTTCCGACACTGGTGCCATTGATGCCATCATTTCTGAAGTCATGGCGGCCAATCCGGATCAGGTAGCCGGCTATCGCGCCGGTAAAGAGAAACTGCTCGGTTTCTTTGTCGGACAGGTGATGAAGGCATCCCGGGGCAAAGCCAATCCGGGTATGGTCAACCAGCGTCTGAAAGAACTGCTCAAAGGCTGATTGCCCTTCCCCATGACAACAGGCCTGCGCAGAATACTTCTGGCCGCTGCAGGCCTGTTTGTCATTGGTAGCATTTTATTGTTTCGTCTTAACTCAGCCGACCTGAGCCATCATTTTTACGGACAACTCGGTAAAGCCACGGATGCAACACTGACCGCAAAGCACTCCGAACTGACATTGATGCATGGCATCGGCCTGCGACTGGATGGCGTATCCCTGACCCACCAACAATATCGGATGCAGGCCGGCCATATGAATATCAGTATTGGCTTATTTCCTCTTCTTCTGGGAAAAATAGAAGTCAGTACTCTCGACATCCATGATGCGACTATCACCGTCAATCCTGAGTCCCTGCAGCCGACATCCACAGCCATTTCTTCCCTACCGGTCCAACGCATTCACCTGATTCGCAGCAGAATATTGTTACCGGATGGTCATGAGGTGTTGAACAATCTGCATATGGAGCTGAGAAATATCGGCCAGAATCGGGAAACCCTGTGGGAACTCAATGCCAAGCAGGGCAAGCAAACAATTGGTGGTAATGGTCGTCTGCTGTTTCATGCCGGAGAGATCGCCGCCGGTTTCGGGAAATTGAAATTTCATCGACTCCAGCTTGCCGGCCTGGAACCTTTTGCTCCGGCAACCCTGATCGCATGGCTTGAAGACAAGGGTCAATTCGTCAGCGGTGCATTGACCCTGGATATACCGAAGCAACATATCTGGTCCGTATTCGGGTCAGTTGAACTCAAAAATGGCACCGGCGAAACCGGTCTCAATTTACGCGGCAAACTCGAGCATCCGAATGAAGGAAGACTGCGCTGGCATGACAGCTTCATCAATATCGGCCAGCACGCTGTCCTGGCCATCAACGGCGGATGCGAAATGAACGATTGCCATACATCTCTGGATGCGAAACAGATGCCAATATCCGAATGGTTCACGTTCCTGCCCGATAGCCTGTGGTTCCAACGCAATATTGCAGGCATGAGCAATCTCAATGCCGATATCGGATGGGATCAGAAATCATGGCATGGACATGCTGCCCTGCGATTAACAAAGACTTCCTTCCTTAATGGTGACAACAATATCCCGCTGCCGGACCTGAAACTGCTGGCCGATGAATTTTCCGGCACGGCAACACAATGGCATGCCAGAGCAAGCATCAGCACAACACAGGATTCCGGCATCATCAATATCAGCAGCTCCCGAACCGAAAATAGCAGCAAGGATATGTTTATCACCACTGAAGCAGCGGATGCAAAACTCTGGCAGCCGTTGTCCAACTTGTTGCTCATATCACTGAACATGTCGCCGACTCTCAAGGCAACCGGCCCACTGAGTGGAACATTGCATTTGCATCAACAACATTCTGAAAAATCGCTGGAGATTGATATTGATGCGACACAGGCAGAAGTGGTATATCCGACGTGGCTGGAAAAAACTCAAAACATTGCAGCCCTGTGTCAGGTAAAAGTTGGATTCTCGGCAGACTCGCCGACCTCGGTATACCTGCAACATTGCCAACTGGATGAGTCCAGCGTGAAGCAACTTCACTGGTCGATAAAAAAGGGGCTACATCAACTGGACATAGACCAGATGAACCTAAACCTTGACCTGATCCGAAAACTTTCCATTCAGCTGCCGGAACCTATGGCTGAACTGAGCGGAATCGTAAAAGGAAGTGGCCACACAAGCTGGCAGGGCCATGATGCCAACTGGTTTGCTGATATGTCAGCCCACGGGCAACTGCAACAGGTGGGAACAGCAACATGGCATGCCGATGGCAACATTGATGTGGAGCATGGCATGGCCAGCAGTGCACATCTGCTGATCAACACCCCGTCAGGCCAGCTGGAAATAAAAGGCTCATATGATATTTCAAAACAGCATGGCAACATGGATATCACGGCGGGTCATCTGGACTGGAAGACAACCTCTTTTCCGGCTGTCTTCCACAAAAGCCTTTCGCTGAACGGCCATATTCAACACACCGAGCTAACATTGCTGGATAACCACTGGTACGATATTCAGGCCGACTACGAACTTACTGAAACAAAGTTGACGCTGAATGAACTGCAATCTATTCTGGCCGATGGCACATTCAGCAGTAAAAAACTGGTATTTTCACCATCTGCAGATCCGTTCATCACAGATGAAAAAAACACCGATCAGGGTAATGAAGCGTATGTTCAGGGGGATATTCGTGCTGTAAATATCCGTTTACGCAAACTGCGCGGACTGTCTGATCTCTTTCAGGCTGATATCGATGGCAAACTGCATGCCAACATCAAGCTGAGCGGCTATCTTTCCCGAACCGATCTTCCTGCATGGCAATACAGCAATGGCGATATCCTCATTTTCAACGGCAACTGGAAACAATGGCTACAATCCGGAAAAACCAAACAGACGAACCCCGAAGCGGCACAGAAACCCTGGGCTTTCAGGCAGTTTGGTTTCAGGTTCCATATCAATCAGAAAACGGCAACCCTGTCCAACATCAGCCTGATCCGCCATCAAAAGCAATACGGTGGTCAGGCCACTATCACGCCAGAGTTTCATATCCGGGGACATGTGCATCACAAGACTGATGCAACCAGCTACTTCATCGACAGTACTCTGCCTGAAATCAACTGGAAACTTCAGAAAACCTCCCCCTGATGGTGTTGTTCAAATCAGGACCTTTGAACATCCCGATCCATTTCTCCGCTACGCAATAAAGCAAGATAATCCTTGAGCGCAGCAGCCACCTTGCCCTGCAACAGGTACAGAGCCAAAAAGTTGGGAAATGCCATGGACAACAGCAGCAAATCGGAGAAATCGAGAATATTTCCCGCACTGACCAGCGATGCCAGCACCACAAACATCAGAAAGATAATGCGATAAACCATCGAAAAACGCTCTCCGAACACATAGGTCCAGCACCGTTCCCCGTAATAGGACCATGAGATCATGGTGGAATAGGCAAACAGCACCACCGAAACCGACAGAATGATCGGAAACCACGATATCACCGAACCGAATGCCGCCGCAGTCAAAGCTGCGCCCTTGCTGGCTTCCACCAGCGCATGATGCTCCGGCGCGTTGTAAACACCGGTCAGAATAATCACCAGCGCCGTCATGGTGCAGATAATAATGGTATCAATGAACGGCTCATAAAGGGCGACAAACCCCTGACGCACAGGATATTTCACCGATGCAGCCGAATGGGCAATGGCAGCTGAACCGATACCCGCCTCGCTGGAAAAAGCTGCCCGTTTGAATCCTTGTACCAGCACGCCGATCATACCACCGGCCACGGCTGTCGGCGCAAATGCTTCACTGACAATCATGCTGATGGCGGCAGGAACAGCGCCGGCATGTGAGATAATAATCCACAGACAGGCTGACAAATAGATGAACACCATGGTC
>JBHHTY010000131.1:0-5105 GCA_046753565.1 Mariprofundus sp. | reverse complement strand
CCTTCCTTGAGTGAAATGGAATTCACCACGCCTTTGCCCTGAATGCATTTGAGCCCGGCTTCAATAATTTCCCATTTGGAAGAATCGATCATCACCGGTACACGTGAAATATCCGGTTCGGCGGCAATCAGGTTGAGAAACGTCGTCATGGCCTGAACACCGTCGAGCATGGCCTCGTCCATGTTGACGTCGATAATCTGGGCGCCGTTTTCCACCTGTTCGCGGCAGACATCCAGAGCGGTGGCGTAATCACCTGCCATCACCAGTCGCTTGAAACGGGCGGAACCGGTGACATTGGCGCGTTCGCCGACATTCACAAACAGACTGTTTTTATTGATATGCAAAGGTTCCAGTCCGGATAAACGGCACTGAATCTCAGGTTGCGGCTCTGGCCGTGGCGGGATGCCTTCGACGGCTTTGGCCATGGCGCGGATATGCTCAGGGCCGGTACCGCAGCAGCCGCCGATAATATTCAGAAAACCTGACTCGGCCCATTCTTTAATTTCAGCAGCCATATCTTCCGGCGTTTCATCATAACCGCCGAATGCGTTGGGCAGGCCTGCATTGGGGTGGGCATTGATGCCGCAGGATACGGTGTCGGAAAGTTCTTCCACATACTGGCGCAATTCGCTGGCTCCGAGCGCACAATTCAGTCCGATGGAAACAGGCCGGGCATGTGCCAGTGAATTGTAGAAGGCAGTGGCAGTCTGGCCGGAAAGCGTACGGCCGGATGCATCGGTAATGGTGCCGGAAATCATGATGGGCAGTTCCACATCTGCATCTGCAAAATATTTGTTTACCGCGAAAACCGCAGCCTTGGCATTGAGCGTATCAAAGACAGTTTCGATCAGGATGATATCGGCGCCACCGTCAATCAGGCCACGTGTGGCTTCGGTGTAGGTTTCGACCAGTTCATCGAAGCCGATATTGCGGAAACCGGGATCATTCACATCAGGTGAGAGTGAACAGGTGCGTGATGTCGGGCCCAGTACGCCGGCAACAAAACGCGGTTTTGTATCGGTTGCTATGGCATCACAGGCTTCTTGTGCGAGCGTTGCTCCTACCTTATTCAGTTCATAGACCAGTGATTCCATACCGTAATCGGCCATGGAAATCGAATTGGCATTGAATGTGTTGGTTTCCACGATATCAGAGCCGGCTTCCAGATAGGCTGTGTGAATATCACGGATAATCTGTGGCTGGGTGAGAGAAAGCAGGTCATTATTGCCTTTGAGTTCGCTGGGCCAGTCAGCAAAACGTTCACCCCGGTAATCGGCCTCCTCCAGTCTGTATGACTGGATCATGGTGCCCATGGCACCGTCCAATATCAGAATTTTCCGCTTCATCTGCTGCTGTAAAAGATCGGTTGGCTTCATGTGGCGCAGGCTAACAGCAGTCAATCGCTCTAGAAATCATAAAAAACCATGGGTTTTCAGCCCGGCATTGATAATCGACAGTCTGCATGGTGGATTTTTCTGCTATCATTGGCATTTGATATGCGAAGCCTTATGTTGTGCCCCTTGATTTGTGATCACGTTTTCCTGTATCAAACAAAAACCTTTATCGTGAACCGTTAAAAGGGAGTTCATGCAACCATGAGTGAGCAGAAAAAAAGCAGCAATGTGGTTTGGCACCAGGCCACTGTCACCCGCCAGCGCCGCGAGGCGGCCAATGGCCATCGCAGTGCAATCCTGTGGTTTACCGGCTTGTCCGGTGCGGGTAAATCGACACTGGCGCATGCCGTTGAGGAAAAGCTGCATCAACAGGGTGCGAAAACCTTTGTCTTTGACGGTGACAATGTCCGGCACGGTCTTTGCTCCGATCTTGGTTTCTCGGATGCTGACAGGAAGGAGAATATTCGTCGTATCGGTGAAATGGCCAGGCTAATTATTGAGGCGGGCGTGATTGCGCTGACCGCATTCATCTCGCCGTTCCGGGCTGACCGCGACAGGGTACGTACCCTGGCCGGTGACGGGGATTTTATCGAAATCTATTGTCGTGCTTCTGTCGATGAATGCGAATCGAGGGATGTCAAAGGTTTGTATGCCCGTGCCAGATCCGGAGAAATCAAGGCATTTACCGGCATCTCGTCTCCCTATGAAGAGCCGTTGAATCCTGAATTGATTGTGGATACCGGCTCATTGCCACTGGATGAGTGTGTTGAGCAGGTTGTGTCTTATCTTCAGCGTGCAGATATCATTGGCAGCAATGATCAGGTCAATGGCTGAAGGCGGGATGTGAATTGTCTGTGAAAAACGGGAAGGTGTTGGTGACGGGGGCTGCGGGTTTTATCGGATCCCATTTAAGTCAACGGCTGCTGGCGGATGGTCATGAGGTCATCGGGCTGGACAATCTGAACGATTACTACGATGTCAGCCTGAAAGAAGCCCGGCTTGAGCGTTTGACAGGCACACCGGGTTTTCGTTTTGTAAAAACAGACGTGGCAGACAGATCTGCTATGGAACAACTGTTCACAGATGAACAGTTCGGTCTGGTGGTTCATTTGGCGGCTCAGGCGGGGGTGCGCTACTCGTTGCAGAATCCGCATGCCTATATTGACAGTAATATTGTCGGATTTACCCATATTCTCGAGGGCTGCCGCCACAACGGCATCAAACATCTGGTCTATGCTTCCTCTTCCTCTGTATACGGGGCCAATGAATCGATGCCTTTCTCGGTGCACGATAATGTGGATCATCCGGTTTCGCTGTATGCCGCCACCAAAAAGGCCAATGAGCTGATGGCGCATACCTATTCCCATTTGTATGGTTTGCCGACAACAGGCTTGCGTTTCTTTACAGTCTACGGCCCCTGGGGCAGGCCTGATATGGCCTACTTCCTGTTTACCAGAGCGATATTGGCCGGAGAAGCCATCAAGGTGTTCAATCACGGCAAAATGCAGCGCGATTTCACTTATATTGATGATGTGGTTGAAGGCGTGGTGCGTGTGCTGGGTCATCCGGCCAGGGGAAACCCTGACTGGAATGGCAAGTCGCCGGATCCCTGTTCGAGCAAGGCACCCTGGCGCGTGTACAATATCGGCAATGCCAGCCCGGTTGAACTGGGTGATTTTATTGCGGCCATTGAAAAGGCGCTGGGTGTTGAGGCGAAGAAGCAATTGATGGCCATGCAGCCCGGTGATGTGCAGGCGACGTTTGCAGATGTGGATGATCTGATGCGTGATATGGATTATCAGCCAGCCACAGATATCAATGCCGGTGTACAACAGTTTGTTGACTGGTACAGAGCTTATTACAGGTGTTAAGGAAGCGCTGATCAATTCAGCATCTCCTTTAAAGGAACTTTTAAGATGACATATCAACCGAAAAACATTCTGGTTACCGGCGGCGCCGGTTTTATCGGCTGCAATTATGTGCGTTTCATGCTGTCCAGCTATCCGGATGTGCATATCGTCAATCTTGATCTGCTGACCTATGCCGGCTCACTGGATAATCTGAAAGATTTGCCGGACAAGGTGAATGGCGGAAACGGCAGAGAGGGTGCCCTGGGGTATGAATCGCGTCACAGCTTTGTGCAGGGAGACATCTGTGACCGGCAACTGATTGACCGGCTGCTGCATGATCATGAAATCGATACCATCGTTCATTTCGCTGCCGAGTCGCATGTCGACAATTCCATTTCCGGGCCGGAAGTGTTTGTGAAAACCAATGTGATGGGCACATTCACCCTGCTGGAAGCTGCCCGTCAGTATTGGTTGGAAAGCACATCGTTGCCGTCGTTTCGCTTTCACCATATTTCCACCGATGAGGTATACGGAACCCTGGGGCCGGATGATGCGGCATTCAGTGAAACCACGCCGTATGCACCGAATTCTCCGTATTCCGCCTCCAAGGCCGGTTCCGATCATCTGGTGCGTGCCTATTTTCACACCTATGGGCTGCCGGTTACCACGACCAATTGCTCCAATAATTACGGCCCGTACCAGCATGGCGAAAAACTGATTCCAACCATTATCCGTAATTGCCTGAATGGTAATCCCATCCCTGTTTACGGTGACGGATCCAATATCCGTGACTGGCTCTATGTTGAGGATCACTGTTCAGGCATCGATGCGGTGATTCGTTCCGGACAGCTGGGCGAAACCTATAATATCGGCGGCATCAATGAATGGACCAATATTGATATTGTTAAATATATCTGTGGTCTGATGGATGAATTCGAAGCAGCAGGCCTGCATAGGTCGGGCATCTCCGATCATGCGTCGCTGATCGCGTTTGTGACAGATCGCCCCGGCCATGACTGGCGTTATGCCATTGATGCCACCAAGATGGGGCAGGAACTGGACTGGAAACCGGCAGAAACGTTTGAAACCGGTATCCGGAAAACGGTTCAGTGGTATTTAAAAAATGCGGCTTAGGCCTGTTCGTTCGGCGGATATTCCACCTGTTTAACGGCCAAACACCTTTTTCAGCATAGTGGTGGTGCGCTTGACCGGGTTTTTCCGGATCGCGGCTTCTTCCTCTGCCATATAATGAAAAATGCCGGCCATGCCCTGATCCACAACATGCTGTGTCAGGTTGGCTTTTACATCCGGCACGAACGGGATATCTTTATACCCCGCATCCGGCCGATACCTGTGAAACCGGGAAACATAACACACCGGCCATGATGGCCGCTTTCCAGTTGAATCTGTTCATGGTGATTCCTCCACTTGCATCAAGCAGCATAGCGGAACATCCCCATCAGGCCAGCAAAATCTGTGTGCCATGCGAAATTGGCATTGCCAGGAGTCTGTCTGACTTAGGGCTATCGTAGCGAGCAGGGGGGGGGAACGAGTCAAAAATGGCATGATTTTGAGGCGCATAGTGGTAACTATGCAACGATGAATCAGGACATTTTGGGCCGTTATCCCTGCCGCGCAGTAGATTTCTCATAAGTCCGACAGGCTCCCGGAAGTTTATAAAAACGAATGAACAAATGTTATCTATGCTCTCCCGGTTTTCGCTATATGATTGGCGTATGACTGATGTTTTACAACTCTATCCGGTTTCAGATCATAAGCGGTCCTTGAAAGGGCTTTATACCGGTCTCAGGCTTCATGAAGAGTCGGAAACCGGGAGTGTGCTGATCTATTCCAATTATAT
>JBHHTY010000130.1:0-5232 GCA_046753565.1 Mariprofundus sp. | reverse complement strand
CATACAAGGTGTCCCTTACTGTGATTGGCAGAATAAAGGATGCCGACCTATCATTATCTTATTGAGTTGAAATTTAGGCGCTTGGAATCATTATGCGCCTCATTCCATAACGGGTTCGTACTCGACCCTTAACAGATACTCACGGAGAACAAATATGCATCATCCCATTCATCAACTGAATGAACAAATAAGTAAGCAGATTCTGGGGCAGACCACACTGATCAATCGCATGTTGATTGCGCTGCTGGCTGATGGCCACTTGCTGGTTGAAGGCGCGCCGGGACTGGCCAAAACAAGGGCCATTAAGGTGTTGTCGGAAGGCATTGAAGGCGATTTCCACCGCGTGCAGTTTACGCCCGATCTGTTGCCTTCGGATCTGACCGGCACCGAGGTTTACCGGCCCCAGGACGGCTCATTTCACTTTCAGGCCGGGCCGCTGTTTCATAACCTGATTCTGGCTGATGAAATCAACCGCGCGCCTGCCAAGGTGCAGGCTGCATTGCTGGAAGCGATGGCCGAGCGCCAGATTACCGTCGGTAAAAACACCCATGTCCTGCCCGAGCTGTTTCTGGTGATGGCGACCCAGAATCCGATTGAGCAGGAGGGAACCTACCCGCTGCCTGAGGCGCAGCTGGATCGCTTTCTGATGTATGTGCGCATCGATTATCCGGACGCTGCCACGGAAAAAGAGATTCTGCATTTGTCGAGGGAAGAATTTGACCGTCATGGCGCCCATATCGCTGAAACAGTGAGCCAGGCGGAGCTGTTCGCCGCTCGCCGTCAGACCATGGATTTGCATATGGCTGGCGCTCTGGAGGATTATATCGTGCATCTGGTGATGGCGACGCGACAGCCGGAGAAATACAGCCGTGATCTGGCAAAGTGGATTCTTTACGCCGCCAGCCCGCGTGCCACGATTGCCCTGGATCGCTGCTCCCGCGCCCATGCCTGGCTGGCCGGACGCGATTATGTCAGCCCTGAAGATATTCAGGCCATTGCCCCCGATGTGCTTCGTCATCGTGTTCTGCTCAGTTTTGAAGCCGAAGCAGCAGGCATTTCAAGCGATGATGTGATTACGGAATTGCTCAGGCGAGTCGCCGTACCTTAAAGGCATTTACCAGGCCAATATACACTTCAACGGCGAAAATCTTTTTAATTTTAATATATTACTAACAAAACAGGAGAAACAACTGCAACGTCCTGATCCGTTAATACCTGATCTTGAATACCTGATTCATTTGCAGGGGCCTGCGGCTAGCCTGCGTTTGCGGCAGGGTTATCCGCGTGCGCTGCAGGCCGGTGGTCATTTGTCACGGTTTCAGGGGCGCGGCGTTGAGTTCGATGAAGTGCGTCCATATCAGCCGGGAGACGATATCCGCAGCATGGACTGGCGGGTCACGGCGCGTACGGGCAAACCGCATACGAAATTGTTTCGCGAGGAACGTGAACGGCCGGCCCTGGTGATGATCGATTTGCGTCCGGCCATGTTTTTTGCCACACGCGGGGCGCTCAAGGCTATCATAGCCGCCGAGTGCGCCAGCCTGTTGGCCTGGAGCGTGGTGCATCAGGGCGACCGGGTTGGCAGCCTGTTGTTTGATGCTTCAGAGCAGGCCTCGTCAAGCGTGATCAGACCGGTCAGAGGCAAGCGCGGCGTGATGCGATTGCTCGGCGGCATAGTCGGGCATGAGCAATGGAAAAAGCGGCAGTCAGGCGCAGGCGAAACATTATTGGCCACTTTGCAGCAAGGCGGCCATGCGGCCAGAACCGGCAGTTTGATCATCATGATCAGTGATGGTCGGGGACTGGATAAAACATGCCAGGCGCAGCTCAAGCAACTGCTGGTTCATCACCATATTGTGTTCGTGTTTGTTTATGATGCTTTTGAAGCGGCTTTGCAGAATGTCGGCGCCTTGCTGGCTTCAGACGGTCAGCAAACCAGCCGGATTGACAGTGCCGATGCCCGGGCGCGGCAGCAGCATGCCGATCAGTTTGACAGGCGACGCGGATTATTGCGGGATCTGGCCAAGCTGCCGGGTTTTTTCCTCGCTGAATGCTCTACCAGCGATGATCCGTTCAGCCAGTTACAGTCCACTTTCGGTATTTCGCGATGAATCCTGATCCCCTGGCCGAATTGCGCGATATTCACCTGCCGGAAGCCGTATCCTGGTGGCCTCCGGCAATCGGTTGGTGGCTGTTGCTATTGATTCTGATCCTGCTTGTCGTTGCAGCCATCCGGTGGAAACGACGCAGGAAGGCCTTGAAAAACAGACCTGTGGTTTATTCACGTGATCAAATCATTGATGCCGCCATGCTTGAGTTGTCGCAGCTGGATGAAGCGAGTAAAGCCGGAGGCAGTGCTAAGAACTTGGCCGAAGACCTGTCCCGGCTATTGCGCCGCACTGCGCTGCGGTTGTTTGGAGATCAGCCGGACAGCAATGTTGCCGGTTTGAGCGGCGAGGCATGGTTGCAGTGGCTGGATGAACAATGGCAGGAGGATGGGTTCAGCGCCGGGCCGGGCAGGCAGCTGATACTGGCGCCGTACCGGCCCGAAAGTGACATTGACATCAAGGCCGTTATATCACTGTGCCGCAACTGGCTGGAAGCGCAGCGATGAATCCGGACTGGCTGGCATCCGTCTCGTGGCTGATGCCCTGGGCGTTTGCCCTGTTGCCACTGCCCGTGCTGGTTCGGCTGCTTTTGCCGGCCGCAAACCGGCAGCAGCCGGTTGCATTTGTTCCGTTTGCAGCGGAATTGCCCACCTCAACGGCAACCGTGCAGACTGGCGGCGAAAAAATACGCTTGTTTATTGCGGCCTTGATCTGGCTGCTGCTGGTTATCGCAGCAGCGCGGCCGCAATGGCATGGCGATGCGGTTGAGTTGCCGGTCAGCGGCCGCGATCTGATGATGGCGGTTGATATTTCCGGTTCCATGCAAACCCGGGATTTTGAACTCTCGGGCAGCCAGGTGGATCGGCTCACGGCCACCAAGGCCGTGGCCAACGCATTTATTGAACAGCGGGAAGGCGATCGCATCGGTTTGATTCTTTTCGGTTCACGGGCTTATGTGCAGACGCCGCTGACATTTGATCGAAAAACCGTGCAAATCCTGCTGGGCGAATCGGTGATTGGTTTGGCCGGTAAGGAAACAGCTATTGGCGACGCCATCGGTCTGGCAGTCAAGCGATTGCAGCAGGGCGGTGAAAACATTCAACACAGTCAGGGCAAAACCGATCAGGTGCTGATTCTGCTTACCGACGGTGTCAATACTGCCGGGGCCGTGCCGCCCGAGAAGGCGGCTGAACTGGCGCGCAGGCGTGGGCTGACCATTTATACCATTGGCATCGGCGCCGATGCGATGACCGTGCGTTCGCTGTTCGGACAACGCCGGATTAATCCTTCAGCGCAACTGGATGAGAAAGCTTTAACGGCTATTGCCGAGCAGACGGGCGGCAGATATTTCCGCGCTCGCGACACCAGGGAACTGGTTAACATATACAAGCTGATCGATCAGCTGGAACCGGTGGAAAGGGGAAAAGAAGTATTTCGTCCGCGTCACGCCCTGTTCATGTGGCCGCTGGCTCTGGCGCTGTTGTTGAGCCTCGGACTGATGGCCTCGATGCTGTCCCGGCCGTTTGAGTTAAAGCAGGAATGGGAGCAGTTATGGAAATCCTGAGCGCTTTCCATTTTCTGCGTCCCTGGTGGCTGATCCTGCTGCCATTGTGGCTGTTGCTCTCGTTCATGTTGTGGCGTTACCGCCGCTCCGGTGACGGCTGGAGAGAACTGTGCGATCCCGTCCTGCTCGCTTATCTGGTTGGCGAAAACAGCGTGAAGAAACGCTCCAAACTGTTATTGGCCGGTCTGATCCTGGCCGGCATGGCCGCAGTGCTGGCTCTGGCCGGGCCGGTCTGGAGGCAGTTGCCGCAACCGGTTTTCCGGGCCCAGTCGGCCATGATTATCATACTTGATCTGTCCCGCTCGATGCTGGCTGAGGATTTACGGCCGAGCCGGCTGGTTCGCGCCAAACAGAAATTGCAGGATATTCTCAGTCTGCGGCAGGAAGGGCAGACCGGTTTGATTGTGTTTGCCGGCTCAGCATTTGATGTGGTGCCGTTGACCACGGATAACAAGGCCATTATCGCCATGCTGGAGGCTTTGCAACCATCAATGATGCCTGCCCAGGGTAGCCGAGCGTCTGCCGGGCTTGAGCATGCCCTGGAGATGTTCAGGCGCGGTCTCATCAAACGCGGTTCGGTGGTTCTGCTGACCGATGGCGTTGATGCGGATGCTATTTCCATAGCTAAAAAACTGGTTCAGTCCGGCCATCAGCTCAGCGTGCTGGGAATCGGTACAGAAGCAGGCGCGCCGATTCCATCTCAAAACGGCGACGGCGGTTTTCTCAAAGACAGCGCGGGCAGTATTGTTATTCCCCGCCTTGATACAGCTACGCTGCAATCACTGGCCAATGTCGGCGACGGCATTTATCAGTCTATTCGGGTGGACGATCTGGATGTGAAAAACCTGCCCGGCCTGATTCCCGTTCAGGACGGCAAGTCGGAAATCGAGGATTTTCAGACTGATCAGTGGCGCGAAGAAGGACCCTGGCTGCTGTTGCTGCTGTTGCCTTTGCTGGCGCTGGTTTTCCGGCGCGGTGCGCTGACATGAAATACCAATTCGCTTTAGCGGTCACGTTTTTGCTGTCCGTGCTTTCTTGTGAGCCATTGCATGCCATGGCATGGAAAGATATGTGGCAGAGGCCTGATCAGCAGGGACAGGCCTTGCTGCAAGAGGATAAATCTGAAGCGGCTGCGGCCAAATTCGAAGATCCGGAATGGAAGTCCAGTGCATTGTACCGGGCGGAAAAGTATAAGGAATCCGCTCAGGCTCTTGATGGAATTGAATCGACAGATGCCTGGTATAACCGCGGCAATGCGCTGGCAAAATCGGGTGATTTGAAAGCGGCGGTTGAAGCCTATGAGCAGGCTTTGAAAACGGATAAAACACACGAGGATGCCGCATTTAATCTTGAGCTGGTCAAGAAAGCGATGCAACAGCAGCAGTCCGGGCAGCAACAATCGGATGATCAGAAAAAATCAGACAAATCCGGGAAGTCAGATAAAAACGATAAACCGGAACAACAGTCATCCAAAAAGAAGCAGGGAGATCAGGGCGACGAGTCCGGGCAACAATCCCCGGAGCAAGAGAAGGATCAATCCGGGAAGCAGTCCGGCCAGAA
>JBHHTY010000129.1:0-5265 GCA_046753565.1 Mariprofundus sp. | reverse complement strand
CCCGAGGCGCGGCGAAGTTATGTACCTTCTCCATATCTCGGGTTCCATTGTGTAACTCCAGTCGCTGCATGGCCGGACACTGGCCAAGCAGACGTACATTTTCAGCGACATCGTTATCAATGTGGAAGCCCACGCGTGAGCTGGCAATATCCACTACGGTTAAGTTTTGTTGATCGAATGCAGTACGCAAATCATCTTCCAGACCTTGTGCCAGATCATGCGACAGGCTATAAAATGCGAAGCTGATGCCGATCAGCATCAGGCCTCCGATTGCATATTGCAGCGGCGAAAACTGACGCAGTATTTGAGCTATGTCTGCGGATTCACTCGGGGGTACTATAGCCATAGTCAGCACCTCAATGCGAAGGGCAGGATAATCCCCCCCATTTATAATCGAAGTAAATAGGCAGATTACACCGCTCATTATTGTATGTCCATAACCATTTGATAGCGTGTTCCTAGGCTTGGTCAATGCTTTCAAAATATATTGCGCCAGCCAGTCATATCGTACGATTATATTGCAGTCCGGTGCCATAATGCACCATTATTAAAATGGCCGAACCAGGTCAGTTGGCTCACCAGCATTTTCGGTCAATGCGTTCCTGGGTTGTAGGCATGTAATTAAAATTCATAGCCAAGAACGACTTTCAGCAGGCCTTGATCGCTGGCTTTGGTCAGTCCGAATAAATATCCTGCCTCATAGCTGAAACCATTGCGCAACTGTCCCATTACAACCGGACCTATTTGATGGGGCTGGCGGGACAGGGATTTGCTATTACCCACTTCCCCGAGTGAGCCGTACAACTCAATGGCCGGTTCCAGGAAGCGCTTCCAGCGCCATTTGCTGCGCCAGGCATAACCGAAGCTGGTATTGTTGACGGCGTTAGCGCCCAGTTCTTTTTTGAAAATCAGATTGACTGTATGAATCAAGCGTCCATGTTGCTTTTCCAGTAGCAGCTTAAATTCAATTATGTCGGGCTTGTTTAATGAACTCCGGGGCAAAATATACTCGAAATATAATCCTGCATCGAGCCAGTGTTCGCCCTGTTCAAACAGTTGATAGATATTTTCCCACTTCAGCCCCTGATAGGAGAATGTTTGTCCCGGCCTTTTTCTGAAATCTCCGTAAATGGCTGTCATCCAGCGATCCGTGACACCGTATTCCAGTTCAAACTGGTGTCTGGCACTGCCATTTTTGGCGGGATCTGAATCAACGCTGTAATCCAGCAAATATTCCAGTTCCAGCTCACCCTGTTCCACGATGGGGGAATAGACCTGTTTGGCCTGCGTATCAGCAGGCAGTATGCATATCCCTGTTGCTGCCAGCATCATGATTGCAGCTGCAGTGGCCGTTTTTTTCGGGGCGGTTTTCATTGCTTTTTTCTGCCGGCGAATCGCCAGCCATGTGAATGACAGAACACCAACAAATACCAGTACCTGCATACCGCTGGGCCTGTCATCATAGCCCATCAGGGCATGCAGCAACTGCCCGATGACCCCATGTTCCGAAATGATAGCGGCGCTGTTCCAGACCGGTTGACCCCATGCCGGCAATACATCAATCATCACCAGCCAGGCCACGCCCTGTGATGCCATGCCGGCGGCCAGCAGCACAATCAAACATGTCACAACCAAAAACACATAACGAAGCGGCACATGAATCAGGCTCTGATACAGACCCAGCGCCACCATAATGCCCAGCAACATGCCCGCTGTGCCGCCTGTCAGCATGTCGGAAGTACCGGCATGACCTGCCGCAGCTACGCCATACAGGAACAGAACCACTTCTGATCCTTCCCGTGCTACAGCCAGAGCCACAACGATGGATAGAACAATTTTCGCGGTTCCACTTCCCTCCACATCCTGACATGTCCGGCGAATTTTCCGGGACATTTCGCGGCCATGCTTGCCCATCCAGATAGCAGTCCATGCCATCATCAGGGCGGCGCCAATCAATACCGTTGCATTCAATATCTCCTGCCCCATGCCCTGCATCGAAGCCGAAAGCATATCCGCAAATAACGCCACCCCGACAGCGGCAATCAGGCCTGCGGCGATACCGCCATAAATCCAGCGCGGTGCAATATTTGCCTCGCGTGCTGCCGCTGTGGCGATACCGACGACCAGCATAGCCTCCAGCACTTCACGGAATACAATAATCAGTGTGGACAACATGGCGCTCTCCTACCTCACAATGATACGGCCCTGTGCCGTATCAGGATTGAACTCACCAAAAAACGGATATTCTCCGGCTTGCAGTGGCGGCAGAAAGACCACGATTCTGGCCTGCCCGCCGACAACTTTCTCCCGGTTCAGTTCATAGCTTTCAAATTCCTCAGCTGTGGCATCCTGATTGAGCACAATCAGGCGGTGCTTTTGCCCTGCCGCCATTTCGATGCGGTCGGGAATAAATGTGTGGTTTTTAATGACCACGGTATATTCGTCAGCGGTAACCGTGGCCGGAAAAATAACCGGCAAGATGACTATCAGCGCCATGGCGGTTTTTTTTAAGATATCAGAATTCATATTCAGCCCTCTGTGGCAAATGATAATCATTATCATAATCGCAAGTCAATAAAATGATAATCATTATCATGAAGTGTGGAGGTTTCATTGATGCCCGGGTTCATATGAATTTCTCCGCCACAGATTGCGCGCAGAGATTGCGCGCTGCACAACAGGCTTGTTCGCCGCTAGCATGCCTGCATGAAAAACCGTCTTATCGAACTGGAAACCAAAATTTCGTACCAGGATCACATCATCGGTGAACTGAATGATGTGGTGACCCACCAGCAGGAGAAGATTGACCGGCTGGAGAAGGGGCTGGAGCAGTTACGGCAGCATTTGAAACAAAACAACAGTACAGAACTTGCCCGGCCGGATGAAGAAGTTCCGCCCCCGCATTATTGAGAACGGTTTCCGTAATAGATATGCATGGCTATAGTTGTCGAATCATAACGCGCATGGATTTTTCCACCGGGGGGGAATGCTGATTTATTGTCATCCCGGAAAAATCAGTCCGCTCAGGCAAAAGCGTGGTTTTGCCATCGCTTACAAATCAGGAGCTTACGCGCCTGATTTGGCAGACCGTCCGTGGCCTGCACGGAAACGCTGAGTTAATCAGTGCTCACTGACAGTTATGACGGTGTGAAAAAAATCTATGCAGACGCGTTGTTTGTCTGATATGAAAGCAGGTGCCGAATATGTCTGAAAAACCGTGGGGGGGGCGTTTCGAATCCCCGACCGATGAATTTGTAGAAGCGTTCAATGCATCCACCGATGTCGATGCCCGTATGTATGCCGAGGATATTGCCGGTTCCAAAGCGCATGCCAAGATGTTGTGTGCACAGGGCATTCTGGCGCATGAGGATCTGAACGCCATTCTGCGTGGACTCGATGAGATTGCCGGTGAAATCGAAAGCGGTGAATTCACATTCACCATTGCGCTGGAAGATGTGCATATGAATATCGAATCACGGCTGACCGATAAAATCGGCGATGCGGGAAAACGCCTGCATACTGCGCGTTCGCGCAATGATCAGGTGGCTACCGATACCCGTCTTTATTTGCGGCATCGCACGGATACCATGGTGGCACGTATTCGTTATCTGCAATCGGTGCTGGCGACACTGGCGGAGGAACATGCTGATACCATCATGCCGGGATTTACTCATTTGCAAACTGCACAGCCGGTAACGCTGGGCCATCATTTGCTGGCTTATGTCGAGATGTTTGAGCGCGATGCCGGCCGCTTTATCGATGCGCGCAGGCGGATGAATCAATGCCCGCTGGGTTCGGCGGCGCTGGCGGGCACGACATTCCCGATTGACCGGCAGATGACATCGGACACGCTGGGTTTCGATGCGCCGACGGCCAATTCACTGGATGCCGTATCGGATCGTGATTTTATCATGGAGCTGCTGGCGGCGGCTTCGATCTGTGCGGTTCATCTGTCGCGTTTTTCCGAAGAGCTGATTCTATGGATGAGCGCCCAGTTCGGTTTCATTGATTTACCGGATGCCTTCTGCACCGGTTCTTCCATTATGCCCCAGAAGAAGAATCCGGATATGCCGGAACTGGTGCGTGGCAAGTCCGGCCGCATTATCGGCGGGCTGGTTGCGATTCTGATCACCGTCAAGGGGCTGCCACTGGCCTACAACAAGGACATGCAGGAAGATAAAACGGCAGTGTTTGATGCCTTCGATAATCTTGAAGGGTCGCTGCGGATATTCGGTGATATGTTGCCGGGTATGCAGGTCAATCGCGAGGTGGTGCACAAGGCCGCATCCTCCGGATTCGCCACTGCCACCGATTTGGCCGATGCGCTGGTGCGTGCCGGTGTACCGTTCCGGGAGGCGCATGCTATTGTCGGAAAATCGGTAGCCTATTGTATTCGTGAGTCGATTGAACTCCACACTATGGATCAACAGGCCTGTGCCGATATTGACGAGCGCCTCACTGCCGATATGGTGCGTTCGCTTTCTGTGGAAGCATGTGTTGCGGCACGTGATCATATTGGCGGCACGGCACCTGCCCAGGTGCGCAGGCAAGTCGCTGCATGGCAGCAGAAACTGGAGAATACTCATGGATAAATGTCTGCAGAAACGTATCTGGCTTGTAGTCATGCTCGTTCTTGTCGTAGCCGGTTGCGGTCGTAAGGAAGCACCCCAGCCGGCCGGGGAAATAAAACCGCAAATTGTGGATTTGAAATATGCGGTCAACGGCAGTGTGCTGCGTCTGGATTTTGAGCTTCAGGGTGATGAGCGCGGGGTAGGATTCCAGATTGATCGCACCCGGATTGATCCGTATTGCCAGTGCCCCGGCTTCTGGCGGCGTTATCTGGATGTGCCGCCCCGCCGCAATATGGCGAACAAGCCCGCCTACAAAATCATTACATTGAAAAACGACACGGTGGATTACCTGTTCCGGATCCGGGCCATTGATGCGGCAGGTAACCTCGGACCCTGGAGTAAAATGATCAGGGCTCGTGGCGTGAATTTGCTGAAGTAGGGCCTGTTTACACTAATTCTGATCGAAGCGCTGCTGCCCCAAATGAGGCCAGTCAAGGCGCGAGGAGCGAAGTTTGGTGAATCCAAATAAACGACAAGCAACGCTGAATGGCCTCATTTGGGGCGCGGCCCTGCGGGAAATGCCATTTTTGCACGCTGCTGCGTTATTTCTCGCTGATGTGCATTCAGCACATGGCGCTCGAAATGCCTTGCAGCGCAACAAAAATGGCTATTTCACTACGGCCAGAATTAGTGT
>JBHHTY010000128.1:0-5282 GCA_046753565.1 Mariprofundus sp. | reverse complement strand
TGGAAGTGATGGTGCATCCTGAATCCAAAGCAGACTGGCATGCTGCCGATGCAGTAGTAGTGGGCCCGGGTTGGGGAAGGTCACAGGCTTCATTGCTGGAATTATTGTTGCTATCAGACAAGGCCATGGTGATTGATGCTGATGCCTTGAATATCATTGCGGATCATTCATCTCTGCAACAGAAGCTGGCGGCGAGGACGCAGATGACAGTGATAACACCGCATCCGGGAGAAGCGGCCAGATTGCTGGGGGTGAGTGTCGAGGATGTGCAGCTGGATCGTAAGAAATCAGTGCTGGCTCTGACCATTCGCTACGCCTGTCAGGTTGTGCTGAAAGGTTCGGAAACGCTGGTTGCCTCGCCGCAGAAGGATATCTATCTCAATCCCTTCGGGTCGGCGCAACTGGCGGTCGCAGGTTCCGGCGATGTACTGGCCGGAATGATCGGAGCCCAGCTGGCCCGGGCGCATGACAGTGGGGCGGATCCTGCTATGTTGATAGCTGCAGCTGTAGCGCTGCATGGCAAAGCCGGAGAGGCTGACGGGTGGTATCTGGCAGGTGAACTCGCCAGGGTGGTTTCGGAAATGCGACAGTCAATTGAACGGGGTGGAAAGGGCCTGTAAACAGGCATAGCGTTTCTGACCGTTGAATGGAACAAGTTCGATAAACTTTGTGAAGGAGGGGTTGCCCATATGAGCGAACAGTCTGATAGCAAGGCGCGACCTTTATCGCCCCGGTTATCCATCTATCGCTGGCACCCCGCCATGATCGCCAGTATTGCACATAGGATCACAGGTCTGATTCTTGTGCTGTTTGTGCCGCTGTACCTGTGGCTGTTGCATGGCATGACGGGCAGCTCCGAAAATTTCGAGGTCGTATTCAACTGGATGCACTCCGTTCCCGGACGTTTGTCTTTGTGGCTTGTCGGCGTTGCGCTGATATATCACTTCTGCAATGGCATCCGTTTTCTATGCGTCGATGCAGGCTGGCTCGAAAGCAGGATTGCCTTGCGCAACAGTGCTCGCTTTGTATTACTCTTTACAGTGATTACAGCTTTGGCTTTGGCGGCCATGTTATGATGCCGGTGAAAGAACCCGGTTCCGCCCACAGCGGTTTGGCCGACTGGTACTGGCAGCGACTGTCTGCTGTGGTGTTGCTGTTGTTGTTGCCTCTGCCGTTTTTTCTGCTGGCATCGGTATATGGTGGCAGTGTTGATCAGCAGGGCTTGCTGGATATTCTGGATTCCTTTATTTCGCGACTGTTGCATACCATTCTGATTGTGGCGTTGATGATTCATGCTTACATGGGTTTGAAAGTGATGATCGAGGATTATATGTATATGGCCGGATGGCGGATTGCGTTGATCGGAACTATGCTGGTGGTCATGGCCGGTTTCGGTATCTGGTGGCTGGCTATCATCTGGGCCTGGGGAGGCTGAGTGGCATATCTTTCAACGGACAGGGTCGAGCATCACTTCCATGACGTGGTTATTATCGGTTCCGGCGGAGCCGGTATGCGCTGTGCATTACAGCTGGCTGATGCCGGGCACCGGGTGGCCGTGATTACCAAGGTGTTGCCGACCCGTTCTCATACGGTGGCAGCACAGGGTGGTATCAATGCTTCTTTGGGGAATATTACATCTGATCACTGGCTGTGGCATATGTACGATACCATCAAGGGCTCGGATTATTTGGGTGATCAGGATGCGATTGAATATATGTGCCGGGCTGCTCCGCAGCTGGTTCGTGAACTTGAGCATCAGGGCGTGGCCTTTTCCCGCCTCGATGACGGGCGGATTTACCAGCGTGCGTTTGGCGGCCAGTCACGTGAACTGGGTGAAGGTGGTCAGGCACTGCGAACCTGTGCTGCAGCTGACCGAACCGGTCATGCGATCCTGCATGCCATGTATCAGCAAAACCTTCGTTCCGGCACTCATTTCTATGAGGAATTTTTTGCTCTTGATTTGATTATGGGTGAAAACGGCTGTCAGGGTGTGATGGCATGGGATATTGCCAAAGGCGAATATCATCTGTTTCAGGCCAAGGCTGTTGTGCTGGCTACCGGCGGTGCCGGACGTATTTTCAGGGTGACAACCAATGCGCATATCTGCACCGGTGACGGTGGTGCATTGACATTGCGTGCCGGCTTGCCAATGGAAGATATGGAGTTTTTCCAGTTTCATCCGACCGGTGTCGCCGATGTGGGGCCGCTGATTACCGAAGGCGTGCGCGGAGAGGGCGGTTATTTGGTCAATTCAGAGGGTGAGCGTTTTATGGAACGCTATGCGCCGACAGCCCGGGATTTGGCCAGTCGGGATGTGGTTTCGCGCGCTATTGCGCTGGAAATCCGTGAAGGGCGTGGTTGTGGCCCGAATAAGGATTACGCATTGCTTAAACTGGATCATCTGGGTGAAAAGTTGATTCTGGATCGCCTGCCCAATATCCATGAGCTGGCGCTGCGATTTGCCGGTGTGGATTGTACCAAAGATCCGATTCCGGTGCAGCCGACGGCCCATTATACCATGGGGGGAATCCCGACCAATCGTTTCGGCGAGGTTGTTTATAACGGAACTGAAGGTGAACGCTGCTGTGCCGGTTTGTATGCGATTGGCGAAGCGGCATGTGTGTCGGTGCATGGCGCCAATCGACTTGGCGGAAATTCGCTGCTGGAAATTATTGTATTTGGCCGCGCCTGTGGCAATCAGGTCATGAAGCGCTTGAAGCAACATCGTTATCACCCAACGCTGGATAAAGATTGCTGGAAAAAAGGTGTGGAGCGGGTGGAATCATGGCTGGGCGCGTTGAATCAAGCAGCTGATGGCAGTCTCGGGATTGCCGATATTCGTTTGCGCATGCAGACCATCATGCAGGAACATTTCAGTGTGTACCGGACCGATGAAGTGATGGCAGAAGGTGTACAGCGGTTGGAAGCGCTGGCCGCAGAATTGCCGGATGTGAAATTGTCGGATGGCAATCGTATTTTCAATACTGAACTGATTGAAGCCATGGAACTGGAAAACCTGATGGGGCTCGCCCGTGTGACGGCGGCCGGAGCATTGGCGCGGCAGGAATCGCGAGGTGCCCATGCACGCGATGATTATCCCGAACGCGATGATGCCGGATGGATGAAGCATACGCTGGCCAGCATCAGGGACGGGCAGGTGACACTCGATTATAAACCGGTACGGGTGCGACCGATGACGGTGGAATCATTCCCGCCCAAAAAGAGGGTGTATTGATGGCTGAGATGATCCGGCTTTCTGTATTCCGCTATGATCCCGAACAGGATGCTAAGCCATTCATGCAGGGCTATGAGGTGCCATTGATCAAGCCCGGCATGAAATTGCTGGATGCACTCAATTATATCAAGTGGGAGCTGGACGGGACTTTGACCTATCGCCGTTCCTGCGGAGAAGGCGTGTGTGGGTCCGATGGGTTGAATATTAACGGGGTTAACGGATTGGCATGTATTACAGATATTGCCGGTTTGAAGCAGCCGATTCATGTGCGCCCGTTACCATCCATGCAGGTAATTCGGGATCTGGTTGTCGATATGGATCATTTTTTTGATCAATATCGCCAGATCCAGCCATGGCTAAAAACGGCAACGCCGACACCGGAACATGAGCGATTGCAGACACCCGAACAGCGGGCTGAGCTGGATGGTTCCTACGAATGTATTTTGTGTGGCTGCTGTACCACATCATGTCCTTCCTGGTGGTGGAATGGCGACCGGTTTCTGGGGCCAGCGGCCCTGTTGCAGGCCAATCGCTGGATTGTGGATTCGCGCGATGAGGCGATGGGGGAGCGGCTCGATCAGCTGGAGGATGCTTTTCGTCTGTACCGTTGTCACCAGATTATGAATTGTATGGAGGCATGTCCGAAAGAATTGAATCCGACTGCAGCCATCAATCATATCAAACGCAAAATCATTGCTCGCAAGTCCTGATTTCTCAAAATAAATTCCGTGATATGCGAATCAGATATTGCTATCCGGCGCCTGCGCTATCGTTTGAACAGGCAGGGTATGCTGGAGCTGGATGTATGGTTGAATCGCCTGCATCAGGCAGATATTCAGGATCCGGTTGTGGCAGCGGCGATTGATTCGTTGTTGCAGGCTGAAGCGCCTGAGTTGCAGGCCATGATGCATGGGGAGAAGGGTGTGCCGGAGTGTTTGAAACCATGGTTGTGAAATGGATGAAATCTGGATGGATCTGGATTGTTTGCGTGGGCCTGTGTCTGTCGGCTTGCAAACAGCCTCAGTCCACACAGCTTGTCGCCCCGCCATCTGACCGCTTTGTGTCGGATTCCGCGCTGATGTTCGAGCCCGATCATGTCGATTTCGGCGCAGTGAAAGAAGGTGAGGAGGTAATCGGTTACATGCGGGTGCGCAATGCCGGCAACAGCATGCGCAATATCGTTGCTGTGGAAACTTCCTGTGGATGTTCTGTTGCAGAGCCGGAACAACGCCTGTTGATGCCAGGTGATTTCACCCGTATCAAGGTTGTTGTCGATACTTTTGCCAAGCAGGGCGCCGCCAGAAAATGGGTGATGTTGACAGATGATGCAGGCCATCACAGCAAAGCGTGGTTGACCCTGCATGTGCAGCCCAACCCGCATCTGGATGCATCGGCTCGAAGTATTTTCCAGGGGAAATGCGCGGCATGCCATTACGAACCGGCCAGAGGGAAAGTTGCCGGTGCAGAGATTTATCAGGCAGTTTGTGCCATGTGCCATGGCAGTGAACGCGAAGGTGTGTCCGGGCCATCGTTAAAGTATCACCGTGACAGAAAGGTGCTTGAAGCAGTCATAGCCAATGGTGTCGGTTCACAGCACATGCCGGGCTTTGCTCTGGATCAGGGCGGCCCATTGACGGCTGCGCAGATTTCCACACTGAGCCAGTGGCTTTCGACACTGGACGAATGAGATGAAAATCGTTATAAATCCGAACCTCGGATTTTCATCCGAAGTGGGGATCTGGTTTTTCTCACCCTGTTGCAGACATGCGTATATCGCAGCATAAGAAAAGCCAAGTTCAAAGAAGGGGACTACCATGAAAAAAGATGTTGTTATTGCACCGTCAATCCTGTCGGCCGATTTCGCTCGTTTGGGCGAGGAAATCAGGGCTGTTGACGAGGCCGGGGCTGACTGGATCCATTTCGATGTAATGGACGGTTCATTCGTTCCTCCGATCACGATCGGTGATAATATTTGTAAAGCCATCCGTTCCTATACGGAAAAGCCGATTGATGTGCACCTGATGGTGAACCACCCGGATACGCAGGT
>JBHHTY010000127.1:0-5485 GCA_046753565.1 Mariprofundus sp. | reverse complement strand
GCGCTGTTTGAGGCCAAACGCTGTCTCTCCTGCGGCAACTGTTTCGAGTGCGACGGTTGCTACGGATCATGCCCTGAAGATGCCATTATCAAGCTCGGCAAGGGCAAACGCTATCTCTACGACTACGACAAATGCACCGGCTGTGCCGCCTGCTTCGAACAGTGCCCGTGCCACGCTATTGAGATGGTAAAAGAATAAAGTCAAAAGCTTGCACCGCAGAGGACGCCAAGAATGCAGAGAAAAAACCTGAAACCTTTCTATGCATTCTATCGTATTGCTTTTGACTATCCCTCTGTGCCCTTCGCGTACTCTGCGGTGAAAAAGACTTTGACTGTGCCTTTGAATATTGAATAGCGACTTAGGTCGCGTTGCGAAAACCCAACGAATGAATAACGAAATGATAAAATCCATCATTTTGTTATTCAAGAGAGGATACGAAACATGACGGATAAGAATACAGTCCAACAGATTACTTTCGACGGCGGCACCGGTGTCGCGCATATCGCATATCGGGTCAGTGAAATCTGCTCGATTTATCCGATTACACCTTCTTCCTCCATGGCCGAGTTGTGCGATGAATGGTCGGCACTGGGGGTGAAAAATGTCTGGGGTCAGGTGCCCGATGTATTTGAAATGCAATCCGAAGGCGGCGCTGCCGGCACAGCCCACGGCGCCCTGCAAACAGGCGCATTAACCACCACCTTCACCTCATCGCAGGGACTGCTGCTGATGATTCCGAATATGTACAAGATCGCCGGCGAGCTGACTTCCACTGTTTTCCATATTGCGGCCCGTTCACTGGCCACGCAGGCATTATCCATTTTCGGTGATCATCAGGATGTGATGGCGGCTCGCTCCACCGGCTTTGCCATGCTCGCATCCAGCTCGGTGCAGGAAGCGCACGATGCCGCACTGATTGCACATGCCGCCACCTTGAAATCACGTATCCCGTTCATGAATTTCTTCGACGGATTCCGCACCTCGCATGAAATCAACAAGGTCGAGCTGATTTCCGATGACCAGATTCGCACCATGATTGATGTGGAGCTCGTGTATGCCCATCGCAACCGGGCCCTGAATCCCGATACCCCGTTTATTCGCGGTACCGCTCAGAACCCGGACGTCTATTTTCAGGGCCGCGAGAGCGCCAACCGCTTTTATGATGCGGTTCCCGGCATTGTGCAGGACAGCATGGATCAGCTGGCCGAGTTGACCGGCCGCAAGTATCACCTGTTCGATTATTTCGGCGCTGAAGATGCAGAAAATATCATCATTGTGATGGGCTCCGGCGCACAGACCATTGAAGAAACCATCAAAATCCTCAATGCCCGAGGTGCCAGACTGGGTGTGATCACCGTGCGCCTGTTCCGGCCATTTTCACGCCAGCACCTGATGGCCGCATTGCCGGAGGGCGTCAAAAAAATCGCTGTGCTGGATCGCACCAAGGAACTCGGTGCGCGCGGGGAGCCACTGTATCAGGATGTACTGGCATCATTATCCGAATCGGTGATGCTGGGCGAGCTGGCTGAATTACCGCGCGTGATTGGCGGCCGCTATGGCCTTTCCTCCAAGGAGTTCACCCCGGCCATGGCCAAGGCGGTATTCGATGAACTGGCCAGAGATATGCCGAAAAACAATTTCACCGTCGGCATCAACGATGATGTCACCTTCACCAGTATTGATGTCGATCACAGCTTTATTATCGAGCCGGACAGCGTGACCCGCGCCCTGTTTTTCGGTCTGGGTTCCGATGGCACCGTATCGGCCAACAAGAACAGCATCAAGATTATCGGTGAAAATACGCCGCTGCACTGTCAGGGTTATTTTGTTTACGACTCCAAAAAAGCCGGCTCACAAACCGTTTCCCACCTGCGTTTTGGCCCTGATCCGATTCGGGCACCCTATCTGATTGATTCGGCCAATTTCATTGCCTGCCACAAAGCCACTTTTATTACCCAGGTCGAAATGCTGGACAAGGCGGCGCAGAATGCCGTGTTCCTGCTCAACAGCCCGATGCCGGTGGATCAGGTCTGGGATGAGCTGCCCAAACCGGTGCAACAGATCATGATTGATAAAGACATTCGCTTTTATGTCATCGACGCCTCCACCGTGGCACGCAATACCGGCATGGGCCGACGCATCAATACCATCATGCAAACCTGTTTCTTTGCCCTGTCCGGCGTATTGCCGCGCGACGAAGCCATTGCCCAGATCAAGAAAGCGATTGAAAAAACCTATGCCCGCAAAGGCATGGATGTGGTCCAGCAGAATTTCAAGGCGGTAGATGCCGCCCTGGATCATATGCATCAGGTCAACATTCCCGCCGCTATTAGCAGCCATCGGGAAATGGATCTGATGGTGCCGGTGCGCGCGCCTGATTTCGTGCAGGAAGTCACCGCCCCCATGCTGGCTGGCAAGGGTGATGATCTGCCTGTCTCAAAAATCCCGGTCGATGGCACCTATCCGTCCGGCACCGCACAGTGGGAAAAGCGCAACATCGCCGATTTCGTGCCTAAATGGGAACCGGATGTCTGTATCCAGTGCGGCAACTGCTCATTTGTCTGTCCGCACAGCGTCATTCGTGCCAAGTTTTATCACGAGGATCATCTGGAAGGAGCCCATGACGGTTTCCCCTCGGCGCCTGTTTCCGCTCGCGGATTTCCGGAAACGCGCTATACGCTGGAGATTTATCTCGAGGATTGCACCGGCTGTGAAATGTGCGTGAATGCGTGCCCGGCTTATGATCTGAACGATCCGGACAAAACGAAGAAAGCCATCAACATGACCGCCAAAGCGCCTTTGATGGAACAGGGCTGCAAGGATATCGATTTCTTTGAAACCATCCCGGTCAATGATCGTGCCACGATTGATTATTCATCGGTACGCGGCACCCAGTTCCTCGAACCGCTGTTTGAATTCTCCGGTGCCTGTGCCGGCTGTGGTGAAACGCCCTATGTGCGGTTGCTGACCCAGCTGTTCGGCCCCCGTTTGCTGGTTGCCAATGCCACCGGTTGTTCCTCCATTTACGGCGGCAATCTGCCCGCCACCCCGTGGACGGTGAACAAGGACGGGCGCGGGCCGGCATGGTCCAATTCCCTGTTTGAGGATAATGCCGAATTCGGCCTGGGCATGCGTATCGCCGCCGATCACCATATGAAAATGGCCATGCAGGAAGTCGATAACATGCGTGATCAGCTGGACAGTTATTTTGTCGATGAGCTGATCCATGCCGATCAGGCCATCGGTTACGAAGTCACCCAACAGCGCCAGCGTGTTGAGAAATTGAAGCTGGTTCTCGAAGGCATGGATGATCCACGTGCCAAAAACCTGCTGTCGGTCGTCAATCATCTGGTACGTCGCAGTGTCTGGCTTATCGGCGGTGATGGCTGGGCTTATGATATCGGCTCTGCAGGACTGGATCATGCCCTGGCATCCGGCCGCAATATCAATGTGCTGGTGCTGGATACCGAGGTTTATTCCAATACCGGCGGTCAGGCCTCCAAATCCACGCCGATTGGCGCCACTGCAAAATTCGCTTCTGCCGGTAAGGCTGTTGGCAAAAAGGATCTGGCCCTGCAGGCGATTTCCTACGGCAATGTTTATGTTGCCCGTGTCGCCATGGGCGCCAATCCGCAACAGACATTGCTGGCCATGCGCGAAGCCGAGGATTATCCCGGTCCATCAATAATTCTGGCCTACAGCCATTGCATCGCCCACGGTATTGATATGACCCAGGGCCTGCACCAGCAGGATATGGCGGTGGCTTCGGGTTACTGGCCACTGATCCGCTACAATCCGGAATTGCGCCGTGCCGGCAAAAAACCGTTCGTACTCGATTCCCCGTCGCCGACAATGAAGGTAAAGGATTATGCCTACACCGAAATGCGCTATAAACTGTTGCAGCGCAGCCATCCGGAAGAGGCTGAACGCCTGATGAAACTGGCTCAGGAATCTGTCGATCTGCGCTGGTCCACCTACGAGCATATGGCAGAACAGGATCCATCCGAATTCCAGCCGGTCGAGTAATGGATTACGATATCCTGATCGTGGGTTCCGGCCCGGCCGGGCAGCATGCTGCATGGCAAGCCGCCGGCATGGGTAAAAAGGCTGCGATGATCGAACGCAAGCCGAATATCGGCGGGGCAGGATTACAAACCGGAACCATCCCGAGCAAGGCTCTGCGCGAAGCCGCATTTCTGGCCTCCCGCAGCGGTGATCGCGGTATGCGTCAAGCCAGCCCCAAGGCCCGTTTTGGCGTCATGGCTGATGCCGTACGCCGCAAAGACAATGTGATTGCCCAGCAGGAGTCGGTGATTCTCAAGCGGCTGCTGCAATCGGGGGTGGCGCTGATTCCCGGCGAAGCATCTTTTGTTGATGCCCATACCCTGAACATCACGGATAGCAGCGGTGCCTCCAGACAATTGTCAGCCGATGTGATTATCCTGGCGACAGGCTCCAGGCCGCGCCGCCCGTCCGACATCCCCTTCGACAAACAGGCTGTACTCGATTCCACCTCGATTCTGAAACTGAAACGCTTGCCCGGAAGCCTGGTCGTGATTGGCGGCGGCGTTATCGGATGCGAATTCGTATCGATTTTTGCAGCGCTCGGTGTCGAAGTCAGTATCGTCAATTCACACGAACAGCTGTTATCCTATCTCAGCGAGGATGTGGTGGAGGTGCTGGCCGATTCATTTGAAAATATGGGCGTACAACTGCATATGAATGAACGCGTGGTCGCCATCCGCAAGGAGAATGATGCCGTGTTGACCCTGCTGGAATCGGGAAAGAAACTGTATGCCGATGCCGTGTTGTATGCGCTGGGTCGCGAACCGAATTCTCAAACCCTGAATACAGCCAATGCAGGTATTGATCTCGACCATGGCTGGATCGCGGTAAACGAATATTTCCAGTCCAGTATTCCGCATATCTATGCCGTGGGCGATCTGATCGGCCGGCCGGCACTGGCCTCAACCGGTATGGAGCAGGGGCGCTCTGCAGTTATCCACGCCTTCAGTGGTGAAAAACAGACCATGGCCAAACATCTGCCCATGGCGATTTATGCCATTCCCGAAATTTCATGGGTTGGCAAAACCGAAAAAGAAGCGCGACGCGAAAAACTCCATTATGTGGTCGGCCGCGGTTACTACCGGGAAAGTGCTCGCGGCCAGATTCTCGGCGACTGCAATGGCTTGGTGAAACTGATTGTCGATGTCGAAACGCATCGCCTGATCGGCGCTCATATTGTCGGCGAACATGCCAGCGAACTGATTCATACCGGCCAGTTGCTGATGAATTTCAACGGCACCGTCCATGATCTAGCCGGTAATGTATTCAATTATCCCACCCTGGCCGAATGCTACAAACTGGCAGCCATCGACTGTCTGAACCGATTGAAGCAACTTTCCTGATATCTCTGTTTCGGTGTTGCTGATTTATTGCCATCCTGGCAAAAATCAGTTCGCTCAGGCAAAAGCGTGGTTTTTCC
>JBHHTY010000126.1:0-5533 GCA_046753565.1 Mariprofundus sp. | reverse complement strand
TCACAGTCGAACAGAAAGCCGCATTGACTCAGAGCCAGCTCGATGAACGTGCGATTGCGGACAAGGTACGGGCAATGACACAGAGTCAGTTTGCCAGCCTCCCGGCAGATCAGATGAAATACCTGTCAACCGAACAATTGAGCGCGGTTACCGATGCATGGTGGTTCAGCCAGATTCCGGCACAAAGCCTTCAGGCATTAAGTCAGGCACAAATCAGTGCGCTTCCGGCATCCATAGCAGGCGCAAGTGTCGGCAAACTCAGCACAGAACAAATCACATGGTTGAACCCACCCCAGATTCAGGCTGTGACTCCAGGTTATGCCATTGCAGATATGATACAGAAAGCACCTGAATTCATCACACTGATCACACCTGGCCAGCTAGCCACATTTAAAGACCCTTATAATATTGGCAGGCTAATCCAGACAGCAGGCAGCCATTTAAGCAAAGAACAGTTTCAGGCCATGCCCCAGTCAGCCTTACATGCCATGACTCAAGCCCAGGTCACAGCAATACCCGCAAGTGTTTATGACAAAATCAAAGATAGCCTTACAGCTACCCAACAGGCATGGAGACCATAGCCGCCATCACTTAACGGAATTTCAGCACCCGTTCTCAGCACAGCAATCACATTGGATGATCAAACACCGATGGTTGACGACATCTGAATGTAAGAGACCAAAGCGGCTTCCGACTATTCGCTCAGTATCACCAGGCATCCGGCCAGCACCCTCCCCTCTCCACACTGGCCGGGTGCTAAAGTTTCCAGAAATACCCTCGATGCAAAAAAGTGGGGGGGCATTGCCCCCCCCACTTACTTCATGCACAATTTCCGGAAATTTAAAAATGATAATTCAAAGAACCGGTTGCGCTCCATAATCTTCCGGTAATCCCTGTCCCTAAATTGACATCCGTCCAATACTGAATCCACTCACCACCGACACTCACATGATCAGCAACAAAATATTCTCCACCAAAACCATAGCTGAATCCTGTTTTAGTCGCCGAATCATTGATCAATCTTCCGCCCACAGGAACAGACAATTCGCGCTTCAACTTGCCGGTTGTGCCACCAATCAAGCCGTAGACGCGGAAATCCTGCGCCACCGGGAACTGTAACTTGGCCAGATAGGAAATCATTGACTGCCCGGTCAGCGAAAAATCAAATGGTACGATTCCACCCAATGTGCCTGCCGGATAGCTTTTGCTTCCCTTGGAAGTTGTAGCCAATCGCAACTCAGCCCCGACATATTCATTAACATCCACACCCAGCTTTACAAAGCCACCGAATGTTGTGCTTTTCTGATTAAATCCCGGTTCAGTGTACTCCAGCCCGAATGCCCCTGCACCAACACCCACATAAGGTTTAATATCCTGAGCCTGTGCTACGCCGCTCATGGCAACCATCGCTGCCATTGCAATTAATAAACGTTTCATAAGTTCACATCTCCTTTAAAATTAAAGCGCATTGTAAGTATTTTTTTGCAGCGCCAAGAACAACCGCCCACAACTGTAACTATTAGATACATCGCAGCATGGCACATCACAATTTACGCAAACGCTCCAGCCCTGCCTGCATTTCATCACGCCTGGCTTTGGCCTCATCGAGCTCAAACTGCACTTTGGCGACCACGGCTTCCGGTGCATTATCACGGAATTTCGGATTGCCCAGTTTGCCTTCGCGCATGCTGATATCCTTATCCAGCCTGGCCATATTCTTCTCCAGCCGCGCCAGCTCTTCTTCGACATTTACCAAACCGGCCAGTGGTAAATACACTGTGGCATCGGCCAGTGGTGCAACAGCCGCGCCCTCCACTTCAGCATCAACATCCAGCCAATGGAGTGAATCCAGCCGCGCCAGACTCTTCATCAACTGCTGCAGGGTTGCCAGGTCAGTCTGGATTTCAGCATTACAGGCAATCTTCGCGTCAATACGCTTACCCGGATTCACATTCATTTCACCGCGAATGGAACGGATTGCTGATACAACCTCAATCATCTTACGCATGCGGCGCACCGCATCCGGATCGTGATCATCACGCGTTGTATGCCAGCTTTCCGTCACCAGCCGGGCATCGGCACCATGCAATTCCTGCCACAATGTTTCCGTGATATACGGACAAATCGGGTGCAACAGCTTCAACCAGCCTTCCAACGCAGTCAACATCACTGTCTGCGTTTCTGCTTTGGCATTTTCATCATCGCCATACAGCGAAACCTTGGCCGCTTCCACATACCAGTCGCAATACGTGCCCCAGATAAAATTGTACAACACACCGGCCGCTTCATTGAAACGATATTCCGCCAGCGCTTTATCCACCTCTGACGCCGCCGTATCCAGTTCGGCCAGAATCCAGCGATTCACATCCGCATCCGGCCGCACAGCAATATCGGGAACCGCTTCGCCCCGATTCATGAACACAAAACGGGCGGCGTTCCATATCTTGTTCATGAAATTGCGATTGGATTCGATACGCGTCTCATCCAGTTTCACATCACGCCCCGGCGTTGCCATATGTGCCAGCGTAAAGCGCAGCGCATCCGCACCGTATTTGCCGGACATTTCCAAAGGATCAATCACATTCCCCTTGGACTTGGACATCTTCTGCCCATCGGCATCGCGAATCAGGGCATGGATATAAATATCTTTAAAAGGGACTTTTCCGGTAAATTTCATGCCCATCATAATCATGCGAGCCACCCAGAAGAAGATGATATCAAAACCGGTCACCAGCACATTGGTAGGATAGAACTGATCCATCTCAGGTGTTTCATCCGGCCAGCCAAGCGTGGAAAACGGCCACAGGCCTGAAGAGAACCATGTATCCAGTACATCCTCATCCTGCTGAACATGACTTGACCCACAGCCCTCACAACAATCCGGGATCTCACGACTAACGGTAATATGATCGCAGTCGTCACAATACCAGGCCGGAATGCGATGCCCCCACCACAACTGCCGGGAAATACACCAATCCTGAATATTACGCATCCATTCAAAATAGGTCTTTTCCCAGAACTGCGGCACAAAACGGATATCACCATCTTCCACTGCTTTGATGGCCGGCTCAGCCAGCGGCTTGATATCAACATACCACTGATCAGTCAGATAAGGCTCCAGCACGGCATGCGAACGATCACCGCGTCCAACCTGATGCGTATGTTCCTCAATTTTGTACAGCAAGCCTTCGGCATCGAGATCGGCAACCACATGCTCACGCGCTTCATAACGCTCCATGCCACGGTATTTCTCCGGCACGACCTCATCATCCAGCAAATGTGCCTGCGGTGTCAGGATATTGATCAATGGCAAATCATGGCGTTTGCCGACATCGTAATCGTTGAAATCGTGAGCCGGAGTTATTTTCACACAACCGGTACCGAATTCCGGATCCACATAATCATCGGCAATCACAGGAATGGTGCGACCGGTCAAGGGCAGGACCAATTCCTTGCCGATCAGATTCTGATAGCGCTCATCATCAGGATGCACGGCCACGGCCGCATCCCCGAACATGGTTTCCGGACGCGTGGTGGCTACAATCACATGTCTGGAAGGGTCATCGGCATGTGGATAACACATATGCCAGAAATGGCCCTGTTCCTCATCATGCACAACCTCAAGATCGGAGACTGCTGTTTCCAATACCGGATCCCAGTTCACCAGCCGCTTGCCGCGATAAATCAGGCCTTCTTCATAAAGGCGAACAAACACTTCCCTGACCGAGCGTGACAGGCCCTCATCCAGTGTGAAACGCTCGCGCGACCAATCACAGGATGCACCGAGATGCTTCAACTGATTAACTATCGTACCACCAGATTGCTCTTTCCATTCCCACACACGATCAAGGAAACGCTCCCGACCCAGATCCCTCCGGTGAACCCCTTCCTTGTCCAGCAAACGCTCCACCACCATCTGGGTGGCAATACCGGCATGATCGGTACCCGGCTGCCACAAGGTCGATTTGCCCTGCAAACGCTGCCAGCGAATCAGCATATCCTGAATGGTAAAGGTGAATGCATGCCCCATATGCAGGCTGCCGGTGACATTCGGCGGCGGAATCACAATGCAATAATTTTCATCAGCCGAAGTGGGCTTGAAAGCGTCAGAATTCAGCCACTGATCATTAATGGCAGGCTCAACGGCCTGCGGGTCATAGGTTTTGGCTAGCTCGTGCTGGCTCATGGGTTTCCTCAGTCTGGTTCAGTTTGGTCGGCGCATGCTACGTGCAGGGTGGAATCGGGCAACCTGCCAGAAGCAAGACAGGAAAAATTAATCGTGCATGGATATCTGGCAATCCGGGCAAATCCTGATTTCAGGATATTTTTGACACCCTGTTATAGCAGTATTGACCACACCTCACAAAACGACACAATCGTGAACATGAAAACAGCAGTGTTATTACTGGCTGCCGGCAGTAGCAGCCGTTTTGGCGGCGATCTGCCCAAGCAGTATGTCGAAGTCGGCGGAAAGGCCATCATACTCCATACCCTGGATCATCTGATGCTGGAGCCCCGTATATGCGCAGTACAACCGGTCATTGCTGAAAACGACAACTACTTTGCAAACATTGTGAAAGGTAAAAGATTTCCATTCCAGCTGTTGCCTGCCGTTACCGGTGGTGCAGAACGCTCTATTTCCATGCAGCGCGGGCTGCATGCTTTGCCAGCGGATATCGAACTGGTGGCCGTGCATGATGCCGCCCGCCCGTTGCCATCGAAAACATTGTTATCCGATGTGCTGGATGTGGCCGAACGATTCGGAGCCGCGATCCCCGGCCTGCCGGTTCATGATACCATCAAACGCATAGATGCAGAGGGTAAAGTACTGGAAACACCACCTCGCCATGACCTCAGAGCTGTACAAACGCCACAGGTGGCAAAACGACAGTGGTTTGAAAAAGCGATCATGCAGGAATCCGATGGTTTGCACCGACATACCGATGATGCTTCATTGCTTGAAGCAGCCGGGTTCGAAATCCATATCAGCCGCGGTGATGTTTTGAACCGGAAAATCACCACAAGGGAAGATCTGGCATGGCTGGAGTCACAACTGTCCATGCAAAAACCAGATAACAGGAGTAATGTATGAGCTTGAATATCCGGGTGGGCCAGGGATATGACGTACATCCGTTCGCCGACAACAGAAATCTGATCCTTGCCGGTACTGAAATTTCCTATGAGAAAGGGCTGGCCGGTCACTCCGATGCCGATGTCCTGTACCATGCCCTGTGCGATGCGCTGCTGGGTGCTGCGGGGCAGGGTGATATCGGCCGCCATTTTCCCGATACCGATGCACAATATAAAGATGCTGACAGCGCCCGCTTTGTTTCTCAGGCCGTCGCGCTGCTGCACCAACTGGGTTGGAAAGTCGGCAATGTTGATTGCACCATCATGGTACAGGAACCCAAAATCGCACCCTATGTGGCGCAAATGAAAAAAAACATGGCGGCTCTGCTGCTGATTTCCGAGGATGCCGTGAATATTAAGGCCACAACTACGGAGCGCTTGGGTTTTATTGGCAGAAAAGAGG
>JBHHTY010000125.1:0-5582 GCA_046753565.1 Mariprofundus sp. | reverse complement strand
ATGACGCATTTTATCAACAATGTTATGGTTCGAAGCGAATTTCATATTGAGGTGTTGATCCATGTCAGGACATAACAAATGGTCCAGTATCAAGCATAAGAAAGCGGCAACCGATGCCAAGCGGGGCAAGATTTTTACGCGCTATATTCGTGAAATCACCATTGCCGCCCGTGCCGGCGGTGATGATCCTGATGCCAATCCGCGCCTGCGTGCAGCTATTACTGCGGCCAAGGGGGTCAATATGCCCAAGGACAACATCGAACGCGCCATCAATCGCGGCGTGGGCGGTGGTGAAGGCGCCAATATTGATGAAATTCGCTACGAGGGTTATGGCCAGGGTGGCGTTGCCATTATCGTTGACTGCATGAGTGACAACCGCAACAGAACCGTTTCCGATGTGCGTTCCGCGTTTAACAAGGGCGGTGGCAACATGGGTGAATCCGGCTGTGTGAGCTGGATGTTCCATCAGAAAGGTCAGTTTATATTTGATCGCGAGCAGGTTGATGAAGAACAGCTGATGAATATTGCACTGGAAGCCGGCGCGGAAGATGTGGTTGATGATGCCGAAGCCGGTTGCATTGAAGTCACCTGTGGCATTGCGGAATTCGGGGATGTACAGAAAGCCATCGAGGCGGCAGGACTGGAGCCTCAGGTCGGTGAAATTACCTGGATCCCGGAAAATACTATCGAGGTTGAAGGTGAAACGGCTGAAAAGCTGCTGGCGCTGATCGAAAGGCTGGAAGATCTGGATGATGTACAGAATGTGTATGCCAACTATGATATTTCCGATGCAGAAATGGAACGCATTAACGGTTAAAAGCAACAATCAAAATCTTGAACCGCAAAGTACGCAGAGTTTCGCAGAGTAAAGGCAAAATCAGAAAAATTGGAAAAAATAGCACTTGGCATGTTTCTGATGAATCTCTGCGTTGTATGACATTATATTTGTAAACTTATGGCTCTACTTTGCGAAACTTTGCGGTGAGTGTCTGTTGTTGGGCTAAAAAATATAACCAAAGGCGGCGTAGGCAAATAGATGCGAATACTTGGCGTTGACCCCGGCTCACAGAAAACAGGCATAGGTATTATTGATGTGCAGGGTAATCGCCTGACCCATGTGCACCATGCCATGATTCGTACTGGCAAAGGAGATTTTGATGAGCGGCTGCATATTCTCTTTGCCGGACTGTCGAAAATCATTGCGGCATTCAAACCGGAAACAGCTGCCATCGAAGATGTATTCGTATCCAAAAATGCCGGTTCAGCCCTGAAGCTCGGGCAGGCGCGTGGCGCATTGATTGCCGCCTGCGGCGCTCATAACCTGAGGGTTGCCCCCTACTCTCCTACCAAAGTTAAACAATCTGTCGTCGGATTCGGACGCGCCGACAAGGATCAGATCGGGCATATGGTGCGTATGCTGTTGCATCCTCCCGAACCGTTGCCGGAAGATGCTGCCGACGCGCTTGCCGTAGCCATCTGCCATGCGCATCATAGCCCCATGCAAACATTGGCCCAAAATACACGCAACAGGATCAATCAAACATGATCGGCTGGTTATCCGGCACTATCAGAGATATCGATCCGACCGGTACAGTGCTGCTGGATGCAGGCGGTGTCGGCTATGAAATAAGCATGAGTCTGCAAACCCTGTGTAAACTCAAACAGGGAGAACGTGCTGAGCTTTCCATCCACACCCATGTGCGCGAAGATCAAATCACCCTGTTCGGATTTGGCAATGCTGCTGAACGCAGCATGTTCCGCAAACTCACTACCGTATCCGGAATCGGTGCGCGTATGGCGCTGAATCTGATGTCCGGCATGTCGGCCGATGATCTGATACGAGCCATTGAGAATGCCGATGATCTGGCTATCGCCCGTACGCCCGGTATCGGCAAAAAAACCGCTCAGCGCCTGATTCTGGAATTGCAGGGTAAACTCGGAGCTGTCAGCGAAGGCAGTGGATCCGCTGCATCCAATCATCATGCCGAAGTACGGTCCGCCCTGATCAATCTGGGATATAAACCGGCTCAGCTGGATGCCGTGCTGAAACAACTGCAGCCGGCGGACTTTGAAACCATGTTGCGTGCCGCCCTGAAGGCGCTGGGATAATGGAAAACCATCACGATATGCGCATACATTCTGCTGCCGATTCCGAACGCCTGATCGATGGCATTTCCAACATGGCCGATAACTGGGATGTGGCCCTGCGCCCAAAAAGTTTGGATGAATATATCGGACAGGAAAAAATCAGGGCCAATTTGAAAGTTTATGTCCAGGCAGCCAAAGCCCGCAACGAATCGCTTGACCATGTGCTGCTGTATGGCCCTCCCGGCCTTGGAAAAACCACGCTGGCCAATATCATTGCACTGGAAATGGGGGTGAATATTCGCAGCACATCTGGCCCTGTGATTGAACGTCCCGGTGATCTGGCTGCCATGCTGACCAATATCGAGGAAGGCGATGTGCTGTTTATCGATGAAATTCATCGGCTGAGCCCGCAGGTGGAAGAAATCCTGTATCCGGCCATGGAAGATTTTCAGCTGGATATTGTCATTGGTCAGGGGCCTGCGGCACGCTCGATCAAAATGGATATTCCCCGCTTCACACTGATCGGTGCAACCACACGGGCCGGACTGCTCACCAACCCGCTTCGCGATCGTTTCGGTGTCATTGAACGACTGGAGTTTTATTCCCATAGCGAACTGGCCACCATTGTCAGCCGATCGGCGCGTTTGTTGAATATTGACACCGTGGATAACGGTTCGATTGAAATCGCGCGCCGTTCACGCGGTACGCCCAGAATCGCGAACCGTTTATTGCGGCGCGTACGCGATTTTGCCGAAGTCGAGCACGATGGAAATATCAGCCAGGCCGTTGCCGATGCTTCATTACAACGACTGGAAGTCGACCATCTGGGGCTAGATCAGCAGGATCGCAAACTGCTGTCTGTGATTATCGACAAATATAATGGTGGCCCGGTTGGGCTCGATACCCTGGCCGCATCCATTTCAGAAGAACGCGATACCATTGAGGACGTGCTGGAGCCTTATCTGATGCAGGAAGGACTGATCGCCCGTACCCCTCGCGGACGCACTGCCACACCGCTGGCCTATGCACACCTGAAACGTGTATTGCCAGGCAGTGACAGGCAGGAATCCCTGTTGTGACCGCTTTTTCTGAAACCATGAGCATTCGTGTGTATTATGAGGATACCGACCATGGCGGCGTGGTCTATCATGCCAATTATCTGAAATTCATGGAACGGGCGCGCAGCGAATTTTTGCGTTCTGCAGGGCTGGAACTGGACAATATTGATGACGAGTTCGGTGTGCTTTTTGCCGTCACCGAAGCCCATGTCCGTTATCACAAACCGGCTGTTTTCAACGATCTTCTCATGGTGGAAAGCAGCATTACCAGCTTGCGCGGGGCGCGTATCTGTTTCAAACAACGGATCTTCAGGCAACAAGACCATACACTGCTGACCGAAGCCGATATCCATCTGGCCTGTATTTGTCGGAATGGTAGGGTCAAGCGTATTCCTGCCCCGGTATTAAAGCGCTTAAAAAGTCATCTGACCCCATAGGAGTTATTCATGCCACAAGATTTATCCATTCTTCACCTGATCCTGAATGCCGGTGTGATTGTTCAGGCGGTGCTGGTGCTGCTGATTTTATTATCGCTGATGAGCTGGACTGTTATTTTCAACAAATGGCGTTTTTACAGACGCACCCGCAGTGAAGCGGAATCCTTTTCCAAGGCTTTCTGGAGCGGCTCGGACATGGATACAATCCTGGCCGGTATTCCACAGCAGTATCCCGACTCGCCTCTGCCCAATATTTTCCAATCGGGTTATCGTGAATTCATGCGCATCCGACGGGAAGCCACCGAAAATGAATCCGGGAAAATTGTTGCCGGCAGTGGTATCGACGGTGTTCGCAGGGCGCTCGATGCAGCATATTCAAGAGAGATGGAGAAACTTTCCCGCCATCTGACATTTCTGGCCACTGTTGGTTCTACATCACCGTTTATCGGCCTGTTCGGTACGGTGTGGGGTATCGTCAATGCATTCCAGGGCATCGCATTGACCAAAAACACATCACTGATCGCGGTTGCACCCGGCATTGCCGAAGCACTGGTTGCCACGGCATTCGGACTGATTGCCGCAATTCCTGCCGTGGTGGCATACAACAAGTTCTCAGCCGATTTGAAACGCACCGGTGCCAATATGGAACAGTTCGGCTCCGAATTCCTGAATATCGTTTCGCGACACATCAAAAGTTAGTTACCCTCTGAATATTCAGATACACAGAAAATAAGAGCCAAGGCAGGAGTTACAAATGTGGGCTGGACAAAGCAAATGGGATAAAGACCTGGAACCGATGGGTGAAATCAATGTCACGCCACTGGTCGATGTCATGCTTGTGCTGCTGATTATTTTCATGGTAACGGCTCCTCTGCTGACACAGGGTGTCAATGTCGATCTGCCCGAAGCCGATGCCCCATCCCTGCAACAGAATGTTGAACCGCTGGTGGTTACCATTGCTGCAGATGGAGACATACACATACAAAAACATACAATTAATATTAAGCAGTTAGCGCCGCGAATTCAGGCAATGCGGAAAGTAAAACCTGATCTTCCCGTCTTCATTCGCGGCGATGCGAAAACACCATATGGTCGCGTCGCAGAAGTGATGGCTCTGCTGGAAAGTGCGGGAATCAAGAAGGTCGGCCTTGTCACAGAGCCACACCGCTAATATTCATCACAGCCCACCCGAAGAACTGAAATCACTGGATCTGATTTCAGCGATTGTGCTGCACCTTGCGGTGTTCGCCGTCATCGGCGCGCTGATTTACTGGCAGCAACAACATCGCCCGAGCGAACCTCTGAAACGTATTGAAGTGATGATGATTTCCGCCAAGGAACTGGCCAAACTGGAACAACAGGCCCGCAACAGGCCCAAACCGGTAAAACAAGCCAGAGCGAAAAAAACCGAACCAAAGCCTGGGGTCATTCAACCGCCCAAATCGAAAGCCAAACCACCGGTAAAAAAACCGGCTATAAAGCCGAAACCAAAGCCGGCAGTGGAAAAGCCTGCCGTAAAACCAAAACAGCCTGAGAAAAAAATAGTGGATAAGGCCAAGCCGAAAGTGGAAAAAACTGTCGCCAGGCCGAAACCGGTGAAGAAACCCCGTGCCAAAGCAAAGCCTGATGAGAATTTCGATCCGTTCGCACCGCTGGCTTCATCGACAGATAAAAAGGTATCAAAAAAAGCCAGCACATCACAGCCTGAACTGGCCGATCTCGTTGGCAAGCAGTTGTCCAGCAGTGAAAAAGAACGCTATATCGCCCTGATGCAGGCTGCTGTCCAGGATCACTGGAAAGTTCCAATCAGTGCAACGGATTTCACTGATCCACTGGTCGAAATGAAGCTGCTACCGAACGGTGATGTGACGTCGGTAAAAATTCTTGAAAGCTCGGGCAATGATGTTCTCGATGCATCACTGATACGAGCTATCAGGGCTGCTGCGCCATTCCAGTTGCCTCGGCAACAATTCGAATTTTTTCGAGTCAATCAGCTGCG
>JBHHTY010000124.1:0-5615 GCA_046753565.1 Mariprofundus sp. | reverse complement strand
TTTTCCACATATTCAACGGGAACCCCGGATTGCTCACTGTGCAGACGAGCCACGCCCAATGCTTTGGGTGAACGGTCAATACCGGTGACTGTGGCACCGCGCGCCGCCATACCTTCAGCCAGCAATCCACCGCCACAGCCAACATCCAGAATCGAGGCTTCCGACAGTTTGACCTGGCTGGCAATGTAATTGAGTCTGAGCGGATTGATTCTGTGCAGCGGTTTGAATTTTCCGTTCGGATCCCACCACTCCTCAGCCATGGCTTCGAACTTGGCAATTTCCTGTCTGTCGAAATGTTGTTCTGTCTGCATGCATGAAGGATGTCCGCGCCACATCGGGAAGGCAAGCATGCCGTAAAACTGACTATCACCTGATACATAAGCCCGTTAGGCTGTCCGGGTGTTCGGACGGATCGTTTTCATCAGAGTTTTGCAGGCCATTCCCACCTTGCTGGGCGTGGCAACGCTGGTGTTTTTTCTGCTGCACATGGTTCCGGGCGACCCTGTTGATGCACTGCTGGGTGAAACGGCCATGCCGGCAGATCGCGAAGCCTTGCGTCAGGCCCTGCACCTGGATCAGCCGGTTCTTTATCAATATGGGCATTATTTGTCGGGCCTAAGTACGGGCGACTGGGGCGAAAGTCTCGTGGATCACAGGCCGGTACTTGAGCGTATCATGGAACGCGTTCCGGCAACTGCAAAACTCGCATTGGTCAGCCTGTTATTGGCGGTATTGCTGGCATTACCGCTGGGATACCGGGCCGCTTATCATGCAGGAAAATCACAGGATATGGCCGCGATGGGCTTTTCCCTGCTGGGCGTTTCCATTCCCAATTTCTGGCTCGGACCATTGCTGATGCTTGTTTTCGCGGTGGGTTTGGGTTGGTTACCCGTCTCCGGCATGGATCAACCCGGTTCGATAGTGCTTCCCGCCATCACTCTGGGCACTGCACTGGCGGCTATTCTTTCCAGAATGACCCGTTCATCGTGGCTGGAAGCGATGAGTTCGGATGCTGTACGCACGGCGCGTGCTTTCGGTGTATCAGAACATATGATCTGGTGGCGGCATGCAGCAAGGCTTGCCGTTGTTCCGGTAATTACCATGTTCGCCCTGCAACTGGGCGCTGTGCTGGGTGGAGCAGTCATTACCGAAACAGTATTTGACTGGCCGGGACTGGGACTGCTCACCATCGAAGCGATCCAGCGCCGCGATTACCCCCTGGTTCAGGGCTGTGTGCTGATCATCGCTGCATTTTATGTGCTAGCGAATTTATTGGCGGATTTACTCGGACTATGGCTGGATCCTAGGCAGCGTCATGTCTAAATCAGCGGTGCTTTTGTCAGTGGGTTGCCTGTTGATACCATTGCTGGTTCTGCTTGTTGCAGCCGGTTGCGGACTTGATGGTCATGCCATTGATCTGGATGCCGTATTGGGCGGGATTTCGGGATCGCATCTGCTGGGAACAGATGTCCTGGGGCGAGATGTGCTGGCCAGATTATCCGAAGGTTTGCAATTATCCCTGCTGGTTGGCCTGACCGTGGTTCTGTTTAGTGGCTTGGTCGGTATATCCATCGGTATGCTGGCCGGATGGTCCGGTGGCTGGGTGGATGCAATGCTGATGCGTGTTGCCGATATCGTGCTCTCATTTCCCGGTATTCTGCTGGCCATTGCACTGGCGGCCATGCTCGGCCCCGGCATTGATAATCTGGTCATGGCTTTGGTGGTGGTCGGCTGGGTCGGATTTGCCCGGTTATCCCGGACTCAGGTTTTGTCTTTAAAATCTGCGCCTTTTGTGGATGCTGCGATTGCCAACGGATCGGGCATCTCCTATATCGCGTGGCGTCACCTTCTACCGAATATCGCCGCCCCGTTGTTGATTGAGGCCAGTTTCGGGCTGGCGGCAGTGATTATCGGTGAAGCAGGTTTGTCTTTTCTCGGGGTTGGCGTGCAGCCACCGAATGCATCACTGGGCACCATGATTCGCGAGGGAACAAGCCTGATGCTGGTTTCTCCGGCGCTGGTCATCTGGCCTGGAATGGTATTGTTTTCTCTGGTGATGGGCGTCAACCTGCTGGGCGATGCGTTGCGCGACAAACTGGATGTAAGGATGGATGACAAATGAACAGGCAGCTGATCATAGGGCTGGAAGGCACCAAACTGACGGCGCAAGAGCGCGGCTGGTTGAAAGAAAAACCGCCAAAAGGCGTCATTCTGTTTACCCGCAACACCGAAAACCCTGAGCAGGTGAAAGCATTGCTGGCTGAAGTCCGCGCCTGTACCGGACAGGAAACCTGGGCCGCGATTGATGAAGAAGGCGGTCGCGTCAACCGCATGCCATGGCCACCATTTAATGCACGCAGACATGCCGCAGATTATGGCCTGATGTACGAACGCAATGCGGGAAATGCGATTCAGGCCGTATATCAGGACAGCGTTTGTGCCGGAGAAGCATTGCGTGAACTCGGTTTTACCCACAACTGCGCACCGGTGCTGGATCTGTTTCATCCGGATGGCCATGGCATTATCGGCAAGCGGTCATTCGGCGACAATACCGATCAGATCACAGCGCTGGCGACAGCCTGCATGCGCGGTTTACATGATGCTGGCATTGCAGCAATCGGCAAACATTTCCCGGGCCACGGACGTGCTAATGCCGATTCGCATGTGGCTGTACCGGAGGTGGATGCACCGCTGACCACAATTCTGTCTGAAGCCAAACCATTCACTCTCCTGATTGACGAGGGGCTGGAGCATGTGATGACGGCGCATGTGATTTATCGGCATGCGGTCACAGACGTGGCAACGGTTTCACCGTTTTGGATACGCGATATTCTGCGTGCAAGCATTGGGTTTTCCGGGCATGTATGGAGCGATGATCTGTGCATGAAAGGTGTGGGTGAGGATGTGCCTGCAGCTGCCGAAGCCGCATGGAAAGCCGGTTGTGATATCCTGCTGGTTTGTCAACCTGAGGGCGTTCTTGCAGTGTATGACAGGTTATGATGCTTCGCACCCTGTACGGCACAATGAGTTTTAGAATGAGCATTTTCGGGAGAATGGATGTCTGAAATTTTGAGTACAGAAGAACTGGCGCGATTTAACCGGCATATTATTTTGCCACAGGTAGGTCTGGAAGGTCAGGAAAAATTGAAGCAGGCGAAAGTGCTGTGTATCGGCACCGGCGGATTAGGTAGCCCCATTTCACTTTATCTGTCTGCAGCCGGTGTTGGAACCATCGGACTGGTTGATTTTGATGTGGTCGATGATTCCAATCTGCAACGCCAGATTGCGCATTCGACAGCCGACATCGGTCGCCCCAAGGTGGAGAGTGCGCGTGATACCCTGATCGGCATCAATCCGCATTTGCATGTCAACCTGCATGGCGAGGGTATCCGGCGCGATAATGTACGCAAGATTGTCAGTCAGTATGATCTGGTGGTGGATGGTACGGATAATTTCCCAACCCGCTATCTGGTCAATGATGCCTGTGTACTGGAAGACAAACCCCTGATTTACGCCTCGATCTTCCAGTTCGAAGGTCAGGCCACGGTATTCAACCATGTCGAAGGTGATTTCCGCGGGCCCTGTTATCGCTGCCTGTATCCCGAACCGCCACCGCCGGGGCTGGTGCCATCCTGTGCCGAAGGTGGCGTACTGGGGGTGCTGCCGGGTGTTATCGGTGTGATTCAGGCAACCGAAGCAGTGAAAATCATTCTGGGAAAGGGGACAACCTTATCGGGACGCCTGCTTCTCTACGATGCAATGGATATGCGGTTTCGCGAAATGAAGCTGCGGCGCGACCCGGCCTGTCCGGCCTGCGGTGACAATCCAAAGATCGGTGATGTGGTGGAATATGAACAATTTTGCGGCTTGCCGCCGACTGAGAGCAGCGAGGAGGCCGTGATGATGGCAGACTACGATATTACCCCGGTTCAATTGAAGGAAATGCTGGACACAAATCCGGATCTGTATGTTCTGGACGTACGCGAACCGCATGAAATCGCGATTTGCGCCATTGAAGGAACACATAAAATCCCGCTGGGTCAGATTGCCGAGCGCTATGCCGAAGTGCCGCAGAATCAACCTGTCATTGTCCACTGCAAACTGGGTGGCCGTTCTGCACAGGCCGTGGAATTCCTGCAATCGAAAGGTTATTCTGATATCAAAAATCTGTCCGGAGGTATTCTGCGCTGGATTGATGAGGTGGATCCTTCATTGCAACGTTATTGATCCCGCCGGGGAACCCGGTTATTCATCGGGCGAGAAAATCCAACCGCCATGCGAAGAGAATTCGAGTTCAGCCTGTTCAGGGTCGTCGGCATGGTCAACAATAACATGCTGCAGACTGGCAACGTTTTCCAGTTGAATGGAGTTGAATTTCAATGCGATTCCTTCTTTGAACCCGCGGACAACCACGGCATCTGCAATCATCGGTAATTCATGTTTGAAATGACCCAGCAATAAACTGACCTTACACCGGGCACCGACCTCCAGCACTGTATCGGTATGAATGAACATCCCCCCCATACTCAAGTCCGCCACCTGAACACCGAAAGCCTCCCCGCCCTCCGGGGTCAGCGTTGCAGCAATAGATACCTTGGAACGGCTGTATTGACGCTGGTTATGATACAGTTTCATGATGATTCTCCCAAAGCTCCCGAAGTTCAGTATGGATACTCGCATGTGTCGTCGCTTTGGTAAAGCCTCATCGTAGGCTGTGCGTATTCCTCTTTCACCCCCGTATTTCGGACAACATTCCGGATTCGGCCCGGAAAAACGAGGCTTTTGCTGCCTGTCGGATATTATGCAGAAAAGCTTGCGATCAAACGGCATATTCCATTCCAGGCATGTTTATTGATACGGCATGATGGTTATGGTGGGGTGCGCTCTATAACATAAAAGGGGAAGACCATGCAGGTAAATATCGAAAAAATACTGTTGTACGCTATGATAGTAGCCATCGTAACCGGCGGCTTGTCCGGCTTTTTCTGGGGACAATCCATGATGTCGGTAGCCTGGCTGGGTGAATTGTTTCTGACGACCCTGAAAATGCTCATCGTTCCACTGGTTGCAGCCAGTATTATTACCGGCGTGGCCGGTCTTGGCGATGTCCGCAAGCTGGGCCGCATGGGCGGGGTATCGGTAGCATATTATGCCTGCACGACATTAATTGCTGTCTCTATCGGCCTGCTTATGGCCAATCTATGGCAACCCGGCGCGGGCGTTGATCTGACATCCGGCGCGGCTGCCCCTGAACCTAAAATCGGCGATGTCGGCATCACGGATATTGTCTTGTCACTGGTGAATCCGAATATCATTGATGCCGCAGCCAATATGAAACTCTTACCGCTCATCGTGTTCTGCATTCTGCTGGCGGCAGCCTTATCCACGTTGGGAGATAAGGGCAAGCCGGTCATAGCATTTTTCGAGGGCCTCAATGAAGCCATGATGCAGATTGTAAAATGGATCATGGTGTTTGCACCAATTGGTGTGTTTGCCCTGATTGCTGCAAAACTGGGAGCCGCCGGAGGCGGTGAAGCCTTTACCGCACAACTTGCCGGTCTGGCGAAATATACGCTGGCGGTTATTTCCGGTCTGCTGACTCATGCCGCTGTATT
>JBHHTY010000123.1:0-5739 GCA_046753565.1 Mariprofundus sp. | reverse complement strand
AAAGCTCGACACGGCTGTCTGGAATGGATGATTGATCTGTTAAATAAATGCCATAAAACTGACTGTCGAACATGCGGTTGCCTGTCAGGGCATGGTTATTGAATGCCCGTGGCCTGACCGGAACAAGCCGTGACGCGAATATATCGAGCACCCGACCCTTGTTGCCAAGCCGCTGGCTCAGACGGACAGCATCCCACACCCGTGCAGTATTGACCCACTCCAGGGATGCAACCAGCCGTTGCGCTCCCAGATTAAATTTCTGGCGCCCGACTCTCAATCGCGCACCAAAATCTTCACCCCGGTTGATATCCAGATAGCCTTGATGCAAATCGAAGCGATCAGCAAAAATATTGGGAGCTTTCGTATCATTGACTGTGTTTTGCAAAAAAAACGCTGTGAACTCTCGAATCCTGTCCCTCTATAAAAACCTTCCAGCGATCACCATGATGGATGTTCAGATGAACCCGAAGTTGCGAAAGCAGATAGTCTTGTGGATCAATCGCACCCGGCTTGCCAAGTGCAAAACCCTGCTTCCACTCATAACGCAAACGCAAACTACCGCCGGCATCCCATGCTATACCCGGAGAAAGAGAGGCTGTTTGATTTTGTGCAGACTCGTATTCATTTGCAGATACGGGAGCAATGCTAAAGACATAGAAAATAAATATACTGAATCCGGTTAACCATTGTAGCAGCCTCAATATCTGCCTCCTGCGATGGACTCTTTGGGTGAGCGAGGAAAAAACCATGCTTTTGCTTGGGCGAACTCATTTATTGCCATCCTGGCAATAAGTCGGCACATCCCTTGTGTTTCACAGCCTTGATTGTAGCGGTCATACCATCGTGAAGTAAATAGCGAATCTGATCGCCACAAGTATGACTGCCATACATGGATCGACGTAATTCAGGCAGAATTCCGATTAACGGAAATGGCACATGATTTCATATGGCAGGGTGATTCGGCGTACCAAATACGACCGGATCGAAATCTCGTGGGCCGGGTAGAGCCTATAGCCGCCGGTTTGGTATAAATCAGCATCTCCCTAGATACAAAACTGGAACCCCGGGCTGGGAATCAGCCAGAGAATGCAAATAGTTTGTTACGGTTTAATTCAAAGGCCGAACTCGCATCCTTCCGTCGGATGAGACTTGAATCTGGTAGCGAATGCCGTTGGGGCAAGTCGCCTGAATCGTCCGGTTGCCTCTGGCATCCTGCCTTTCGCTGATATTACTCACTGCCCTGCCACCACAGTCATAGCCACGCAGCTTGATGGTCGTGGCAATATCCACAGCCTTAGAAACAGCATAAGCAGATGGCACCATGGATACAGATAAAATGACAGCCATTAGAATTCGTTTCATGCTTTCACCTCCAGTAAACTCTCCCAGATTGATTCCCTGCCCACGTACAAATCGCGGGACAGATCAGGATCCTCCTCCAACAAAGCGATAATTTTGAGCAATAATCCGTCGAAGCTGGTCCTGATTTCCTGCATTTTTTCTTTCAGCATGGATTGTTTCCGATAACGTTTAATTTTATCCATCAGATCGACAATATCATTGCGTATCGCCAGCTTGGTAAAAAAACCGATAGCATCTGTATTTTTCAAACGCTCTTTCAATGCATCAAAGTTCACGCTGACAACCTTTGTGTTCGATGCTTCTTTTTGCTCCGCCGACCGACCCCCCATCGTCTCGTCTGCCGCCGCAGCTGTATCAGGCGAAGGGCGACCATCTATGTAGGCTCCATGTTTATTTGCCTTTGTTGAGGTTGAAGTGACCGCCTGTTTTTCAGTTGTCGCGGCAACAGAAGCTATCGCTTTGACATCACCATCCGCATACAGGCTTACAGGCTGCAGACAGCTGCATATCGTAAAAAAAGCCCACAAAGCGATCAAATACGACCATTTCATAAGCATATCCTAGCGCAAGTTGTATCTGCTGACAGTCGCAAACATTCCCCCCCTTATCGGGATATATACGACAGAATCACATCGGCAGCCTCATCGGCCCCATCGCCGCTGTTGGCCGGAAAACAGTTTGGATGATGTACAGCCTTCTCCAGCGCCGGTTGCCAGCGCCCCTGCCGGAAATCGGAGCGACTCATACCGGCTGCCGGCATGGATGTATCCAGCCACTCTTTCAGCATTGGAAATTCAGGAAAATCAGGCCGTTCAACCCAGGCTATCGGGGTTCCTGTACGCCAGCACTCGGACAATAATCCGTAGCCGGGTTTGCACACCACCACATCGACAAAGGGCATCAAGTCCACCGGCCTGATATTCGATCCGAAATCTATATTTGTGACATTTTTCGGAAAATCATCTCCACGCCCCGGAATGAAAAACAGCCAGTCATCCATGGCTGCCAATGCCTGAGGCTCGTAAGGCGGGCTGCCGCAACCGCCAAACAGAACCAGAGCCTTTTTTTGCGGATTATCTGCAACAGGATTGGCCATTTCAACGGGTCGGGCGGCAATCAGTGCAATGTGTTGTTGGGCTGTAAATACCGGCATATGCATGGCCATCGGTGGCCTCAGCAACAGGTCGCATGCCCCATATGCCCCGGCCAGTGACCGAATCACCGGATCACCCGCAGGCATCCAGTGGGAATAAATCGTATGCCAGTCCAGTGTCGCCAATCCAATTCCCGGCACAGCCAGCGCTCTGGCTGCCGGAAATGCCAGCGGTGAAATATTGGACAGCACCAGAGATGGTCCAAATCGTCGCAACAGTTCGACTTCCTGCCGGATCAGTTCATCCATCTGTCCGACCCATTGTTTCATCCGGACTACGGAAGCCCCTTGATCTTCCTCAACGGCATTTTTCTGCACCACCCCGATATCCACTTCCGACTGCTCAATGTCGAAATTAAAATTCAGGCGCGCCCTGATTTCTGTTTGCGGCAACGAACAGCGAATCAAAAAACGGCAATCCGGCTGGATTGCATGTATGCGATTTAAAACCGGTGCCACCTGAGCCAGATGCCCAAAACCATGGCCGGAAATATATACTGCGATCTTCATGCGAGGGAACGGTCGTTTACTCACCCTGCAGAGTCACCATCAGTCGTCTACAGCCACCATGATTGCGGTGTTCTCCCAGATAAATGCCTTGCCAGACACCGAGGGCCAGACTGCCATTGCGAATCGGAATCGAGAGACTGCAACCAAGCATGCTGGATTTGATATGGGCCGGCATATCATCCGAACCCTCCAGTATATGTCGGTAATAGGACTGATGCTCCGGCACAAAATGATTGAAATGCGATTCCATATCCTGGCGCACATCCGGATCGGCATTTTCATTAACCGTCAGGCTGGCACTGGTATGCTGGATAAAGAAATGGGCCAGCCCCACACGGAATTCAGCCAGTTCCGGCAGTTGCCCGATCACCTCCCCGGTAACCAGATGAAACCCTCTGGATTTCGACTGCAAGCTGACTGTTTTCTGCACCCACATAAGCGCCCTCCTGTTTTGCTGAATTTTAATCTTGATGATCAAAATAGATAGTACAGGTTATAGTGCCGCATGCTTTATTTTGATTCCATTTCACTGCGGCGCGGCCATAAACTGTTATTTTCGGATGTCAGCATAGTCATTCATAGCGGCCACAAGGTTGGCATCACCGGCGCCAACGGTTGCGGAAAATCTTCCCTGTTCGGCCTGATACAGCAACAGATCGAGGAAGACAGCGGCAATTTCCGGATGGATAAGGGTATTGTTATTGCCCATGTCGAGCAGGAAACCCCTGCTCTGGACTTGCCTGCCATTGCCTATGTCATGCAGGGCGATGCCGAACTGACTCGCTTGCAGCAGCAGATTGAAAAGGCGGAATCCGAACATGAGGGGATCCGGCTGGCAGCATTGCATGAGCGTTTTGCCGCCATTGATGGATATGCCGCCCATGCCCGTGCTGCACGACTGATGCAAGGCCTGGGCTTTGCGGTTGGTACAGAAGATCAACCGGTTGCCAGCTTTTCAGGCGGCTGGCGCATGCGATTGAATCTGGCCCATGCCCTGATGTGCCGTTCCGATTTATTGCTGCTGGATGAACCGACCAACCACCTTGATCTCGAAGCTGTGGTCTGGCTGGAAAAATGGTTACAGCACTATCGCGGTGCCCTGCTGCTAATCTCGCATGATCGTGATTTCCTCGACCGCTGTGTCAATAAAATCGCTCATATAGAGCATCATAGAATCACCTTATATAGCGGTAATTACAGTGATTTTGAGAAGCTGAGATCGGAAAAACTTGCCTTGCAACAGGCTTCCTATGAAAAACAGCAAAAGCAGATTGAGCACATGACCGCATTCATCAACCGATTCAAAGCCAAGGCAACCAAGGCGACACAGGCACAAAGCCGAATCAAGGCGCTGGAACGCATGCAGATCATTGCTCCGGCACATATCGATTCACCTTTTTCATTCAGTTTTCAACATCCTGGATCAATTCCCAATCCGTTGCTCAGACTGAACAGGGCATCTGCAGGCTACGGTGATACCACGATCCTTCATGATATCTCATTTTCCTTGCTGCCGGGAGAACGCATCGGTCTTCTCGGGCCCAACGGAGAAGGAAAATCGACCCTGATTAAACTGATGGCCGGTGAATTGAGACCGCAACAGGGCAATCGCAATGGTGCAAAAGAGTTATCCATCGGCTATTTTGCCCAGCATCAGCTGGAACAGCTGCACAGCGAACTGTCACCCGTTCAACAGCTGATGATGCTGGATAATAGCCTGTCCGAAAAAGAGGCACGATTATTTCTGGGTGGCTTCGATTTTCGCGGCGACATGGCACTATCCCCTGTGAACTATTTTTCCGGTGGCGAAAAAGCGCGGCTGGTGCTGGCCATGATTGTGTACCGGCAGCCGAATCTGTTGCTTCTGGATGAACCGACCAACCATCTCGATCTGGATATGCGTCATGCCCTGTCACTGGCGTTGCAAAGCTTTGAAGGGGCCATGGTACTGGTTTCACATGATCGGCATCTGCTCAGAACTGTCTGTGATTCGCTGATGCTGGTTTCCTCCGGATCGGTCAGCGTGTTCGACGGTGATCTGGAGACATATTCAACCTGGCTGTTGAGCCAAAGGGATGGAGAAGATGAAAAGAAACCTTCGCGCCCTTCAAAAAAAGATGATCGCCGACTGAAAGCCGAACAACGCAAAGCCCTGCAGCCATTGCGCAGCAAGGTGAAAAAACTGGAACATGAACTGGAACAACTGCACCGGAAAATTGCCGATCTGGATAGCCGAATGGCGGATCCGGCATTGTATGAACAGGGCGCTTCTCAACAACTGCGCCAGTTGAGCAGCGAGCATCGACAATTAAGCAAAGAGCGGGATGTGCTGGAAGAAGCGTGGATGCAGGCCAGCGAAAAACTGGAAGATGCCGGAGTACCCGTTGCCTGAAACGACCGAATGGTTTCTGTATATGATCCGTTGCAATAACGGTCAGCTTTATACCGGCATCAGCACAGACGTGGAACGGCGTTTTATGGAACACCAGTCAGGCAAAGGTGCAAAGTTCCTGCGTGGGAAAAGCCCGCTGACACTGGTCTATCAGAAAAAAATCGGTTCCTGCTCTGCAGCGCTCAAGGCGGAAATCACCATGAAAAAAAGATCAAAGACCGACAAGGAGTATATCATCAAACAGGCCGGATCAGAATAATCAGTCCCTTAATCCTTCTCTTCTAAGTCCCCGGAATCATCCTCTTCATCGTCTCCGGTAACA
>JBHHTY010000122.1:0-6096 GCA_046753565.1 Mariprofundus sp. | reverse complement strand
GAGCCCCGGCTTGTGATGCCGGTGGTTGTGGGTTCGAGTCCCATCATCCACCCCAGTTGAAAGATTTGACGGAGTTTCTATGATTCATCTGTCTTGGGCCGTTAGCTCAGTTGGTAGAGCAGCTGACTCTTAATCAGCGGGTCGTAGGTTCGAGCCCTACACGGCCCACCATATAAAGCTTTTTTATAAAGCATAATTAAGGGAGTCCTTCGGGGCTCCTTTTCTTTTGCCTGCTGGAATTTGGTGCGAATCATAAGCTTGCCGGGACAAACTGGTGATCATCCCCACAGAATCCCGCATCTGTCATGGGTAGAGTCCCGGCCATCTTACGAAGAAAGAATATTGTCTGGAGGTCGCCATGACAGTAAATCGCAAATATCCACATGACAAACCTGGCCGGGACTTTTTGAAGGCTATTCTGATAATCATTGCCATGTATGGTATTTATCATTTCAACGCTTTGTCTGCTGTATTGAAATAAAAAAGCAGCTGTGTTTTAGCTCAGTTGTTTTTTTATGTTCGGTTTATCCGGGGTTTCGAGATTCAGGTATGAGGCAGCCTTGTTCTTGTCGCGGAAAATCGAAATATTTCCGTGCATACTCTGTGATAACAGGATAAACGTACGGCTCAGGCCGAAAATTAGCGGATTGCTGACGATAACCGCTCGTCTGGACTGGATGCCCCAGGGTTCATCGGGCAAAGTCTTTTTCATCTGTCTGAAGTGATAATCTGTTGATGTCACACCGGTCAGATCAAGCAGGCCATTATGATCCGGTTGAAATTCCGGGTCTTCCCTTAATCTTCGGTAATGTCTTGGACTTCCTGACTGGATATATGCCCCCAGGCACGAAGAAATACGGTGTTACACTGACTATCGATATTGTATTCAATGGGCATGCAAAACCTCCGTGCGCTGCATTATATTTAGCAGAACTTTTGGGGGCGCAACTTTTTCAGTGAGGCAACGCGTACTCTATAGCGTACCACGAATCATTCTTACAGCTGTTTGAGAAAGGTTGGGAAGTTCGGTGCGTATGCTACACTCCCCACATATGGAAGCTGTCAATGATGATCTGATCGATAAGCTAATCGTTCTTGCCGCCGACTTGCCGGAAGAACAGCGCCGGCAGTTGCTTGAACTGGTCTCCGGCTGGAGATCAAGTGGTCGCTATGCGCTGCGTGAATCGTATCCGGAGGTATTGAGTTTCATTTCCGGTGATTGCGTGCATTACGGGCGCGCCGAAGATGTCAGTGCGACGGGTATTTTCATTGAGACATCTGCCGAACTCGATACGGGCGCGCAGGTCAGGCTGGCATTAACCTTCATTTCCGCACCAAATCCGGTTCAGCTTAGTGGTACGGTTGTACGCAAAACAGACACCGGTATCGCGGTACAATTTGATGCAGGCAGTCAGACTCGTGATCTGGATGCTATCATTTCAAAGCAATCACAGATTCTTCGGCACAAATAATTGTTTAGGGAGATGCTGGTTTATTGCCAGCGATCCTTTCTGTTTCTGATGTCAGTGAATACGTCCAGCGGTTCGGAGCTGATGTTATGTTTCATCGCATACTTCCGGCAAAAATCAGGTTCAATAGGACGTAGAAACGGGTTGGTTGCCCTTTCGATTTCGATGGATGACGGGATGGTGGGATGATTCTGATTTCTGCGTTTCCTGTCGGCAGTGATGCGGGCGATCAGGGCCGGGTTATTGGTATCGATGGCATCGGCATAGGCCAGATTAGCCAGTGTGTATTCATGGGCACAATACACTTTTGTTTTTCCATCGAGTTTTGCGAGTTTGTTAAGGCTGTGCCACATTTGTGATGCCGTGCCCTCGAATAACCTGCCGCAACCGGCACCGAACAAGGTGTCGCCGCAAAACAGGGCATCATGGATGCAATAGGCGATATGGCCGCAGGTGTGACCCGGGACATCCAGAGCCAAAACATCCAGGCCCGGAATGACGGGTGGTGATGCTTCCGATACGGTGATATCAATGCCAGGAATACGGGCCGCATCGTTCGCCGCTCCGACAATCAGACAGTCGAAGTCTTTTTTCAAAGACAGATTCCCGTCGGTATGATCCCAGTGATGGTGGGTATTGAAAATATGGGTCAGCGGCTTGGCAAGCGTTTTGCACGCTTTACGCACAGAAGCCGCTTCGGCAGGGTCAACGGCAATCAGGGTGTTCTTTAAATCAGACTCAATAAGATAGATATAGTTATCCCGTAAAGCAGCCAGCTGGTGGACGATGAAGCCGGGATGTTGATAAGACCACATGCTGGCAGTTTAGAACCTGTTTACATAAAATGCGAGACAAAGGGAGATTATATGTCACACGGTTCGACCCGGGCAGTACTCACTGCCGTTGCCAGCAATGCAATGGTCACAGTGGCCAAGTTTGTCGGCTTTGCTTTTTCGGGTTCCAGTGCTTTGCTGGCCGAAGCAGTACATTCACTGGCAGATACTGCCAATCAGGGGCTTTTGCTGCTTGGCTTGAGGCGTTCGGCCCGCCAGGCGGATGAAGAGCACCAGTTCGGCTATGGGCAGGAACGCTATTTCTGGAATCTTATTTCTGCGGTTACCATTTTCTTTCTCGGTTGCGTTTACACAGTCATGCATGCGCTGGAACAGCTCAGGCATGAGCATATTCCCGAGTTTTCATGGGTTCCGTTTATCATTCTGGGATTTGCTTTTGTGGTGGAGGGGTATTCGTTGCTGGTTGCACTGATCGAATTCCGGCGTCAGTGCCGACAGGCAGGCAAAACATTCAGAGTCTATCTGGTAGAAACGCGGGACCCGACCACGCTGGCTGTACTGATTGAGGATTCCGCCGCCATACTCGGTTTGCTGATTGCGCTGGCCGGGATGGGGCTTGCTGCATATACCGATTCGGCTGTATTCGATGGAATTGCTGCAATCTGTATCGGTCTGCTGATGGGTGGGCTGGCTTTTTTCCTGGCTGCCACCAATCGCAAATACCTGCTCAATCATTCCAATGAAGAGGTGGATGAAATTGCTGCCAGACTTTGGCGGGCCGATGATCAGGTTCAGTCTGTACAGCGCATCAACAGCATAGTCTTGTCTCCGGAAGACACCTTGCTGATGGCCGAGGTTGAACTGCGTGAAGAAGCTATATTTGCGGATATGACGCAGGAGGAAATCACCCGTGCGATTCGCTTTATGCACAAACTGGACGATATTCGTGCATCGCTGGAGGAGGATGTCAGCCGTATTGCACCGGAAACAAAACACATCTTTATCGAATTTACCGCGCCCAAAGATAAGCCTGATAAACAGTAGGGTGGTGCAGACCGGATGATTGGCATAAACTTTCCATCCGATTTCTGATCGTATCAATTTCAAGGAGAATTATTATGAGTGTACTGGTTGGCAAGCAGGCCCCCGATTTTACCGCTGCAGCTGTGATGGCAGACGGTTCCATTAATGAAAGCTTTTCGCTGTCCGATTATAGCGGTAAATATGTCGTGCTGTTCTTTTATCCGCTGGATTTCACCTTTGTGTGTCCATCCGAGCTGATCGCTTTTGATCACCGTATCAAGGAATTCGAGGATCGCGGTGTGCAGGTGATCGGTTGCTCTATTGATTCCCAGTTTACCCATGCTGCATGGCGCAACACCGCTGTCGATGCCGGTGGTATCGGTGAAGTGGCGTATCCGCTGGTAGCTGATGTAAAACATGAAATCTGCCAGGCCTATGATGTGGAATTCGCTGATGCCGGTGTTGCATTCCGCGGCTCTTTCCTGATTGATAAAAGCGGTACTGTGATGCATCAGGTGGTCAACCACCTGCCACTGGGTCGCAATATCGATGAAATGCTGCGTATGATTGATGCCCTGCAGTTCCACGAAGAGCACGGTGAAGTCTGCCCTGCCGGCTGGAACAAGGGCGATAAGGGCATGGTTCCCGATGCTGATGGCGTAGCCACTTATCTGGCTTCTGAAGCGGATAATCTGTAAAACGATTTCCTGAAACACCAAAAAGCGGCTCCATACGGGGCCGCTTTTTGTTTGGGGGGCGTTTTGTCTTGTTGCAGTGGCCCGCTTGGCTGAATTTCTGATGTTTTTCCAAAATGTTGCTATGAATACCTTCCGTGATATTGTTCGCCCCCGTCGCCAAAAGGCGATGGACTCATAACGATTGGAAGGGTGGCAGAGCGGCTGAATGCACCGGTCTTGAAAACCGGCGAAGGTAACACTTCCGTGGGTTCAAATCCCACCCCTTCCGCCAGTTATGGCAAAACAATCAGGCAGTATCATTTGTATGGAGAGATGGCTGAGCGGCTGAAAGCGCGCCCCTGCTAAGGGTGTATAGGCTAAAACCTATCGAGGGTTCGAATCCCTCTCTCTCCGCCAGTTACCTATCCTATGTTGAACCATAAAAGCCAGTAACCGTTGTGGTTGTTGGCTTTTTTGTTGATATCTCGTCCGATACAGTCCATGCTGTTTGCCAGAATCCAGAAAAAATGGCGGTATTTATGGCGGTATAAGAATCAATGCCAATTGATACCGCCAGATAAAAGGTGTGACATGGCTTTAACTGACCAGGAAGTGAAATCAGCTAAGATTCCCAAAGGAAAATCGTTGAAGAAGCTATTTGATGGCGGCGGCCTCTATCTGCTTGTTCTCAAAAGCGGCAAATACTGGCGGCTTGATTATCGCATGAGCGGTAAGCGTAAAACGCTTGCAATGGGTTCTTATCCCGCAATTCCTCTGGCTGGTAATGTCGATGCATTGGGCGTTTATCAAAAAGGAGCAAGAGATTTACGCAACGAGGCCAAACGACTGATTAAGCAGGGTATCGATCCCAGCCAAAAGAAACAGCAAGATAAAAGGGAGCATATCGCCGCCCAAGCCCTGCTAAAGGCAGAGCAAGCCATTGAAGCCAATACTTTCAAGGTCATCGCCAGAGAGTGGCATAGTTTACATCTGGCTCGTTGGTCTCCAAAGCACGCCCAAACCATTATCAGACGCTTTGAGTTACACGTATTCCCGGTCATCGGTGATATTCCAGTTGCCAAGCTTACCAAAAGCCATGTGGCCGACCTTTTAACAAGCATCGTTAAACATGATACGCTAGAAATTGCCAAGCGCATCGGCCAAATCACCCGCCAGGTGCTGGAATATGCCAGCGACAAGGGCGTTATAGATGCCATCCCCATGGGCAATACAAAAAACCTGCTGCCATCACGCAAGGCCAGGCACTGGCCAGCCATCACGGAGCCGAAACGGATCGGTGAGTTCATGCGCTCTATTTATGACTATCAAGGCACCTTCGTTGTCTGTCAGGCATTAAAGGTGTTGCCGTTGCTGGCGGCAAGGTCAGGTGAGTTTCGTTATTCACAATGGCCAGAGTTCGATTTCGAGGCTGCCCTATGGACTATCCCTGCCATACATCGAAAGTTACCCAAGGAAGAAAAGGAAGACCCGGCCAATGTTCACCTTGTGCCGTTGAGCAAGCAGGCCATTCAGATTTTGAAAGACTTGAAACAATTAACAGGCGATGCCAAGTATGTGTTTCCATCTCAACGCAGTAATGACAAACCGATGTCGGACGATGCTATCAATGATGCCATCGACACGATGGGATATAAGGGTGAAATGGTCGGACATGGTGTGCGAACCATGTTCAGTAGTTCCATGAATGAACAGGGCTTCAATCCTGATGCCATTGAGCGCCAGCTCGCCCATAAAGAAAAGAACGCCATCCGAGCCGCCTACAATAGAGCTGAATATCTGCCAGAGCGAACACGCATGATGCAGCACTGGGCCGACTATCTTGATGGCTTACGCCAAGGTGCTGGGGTTGTGCCACTGCATCGACTAAAAAAGGTCATCGTTGCATAATGCATCATTATAGCTATCGGATAAGTGATTGCATTGTAAAAAAATTCAATCTAGTGGCCAGCCAGAAGCTGGCGGATTGGGATTTCGAGCCGTGGCTGCATTTATCGTTTAGGGATTAGAAGGGGTAACGCTCACCTCTTTAGCGGAAGAAATGGGCGCGAGCTATCAGCCATTAGCCAAGCTGCCGGAAGGCTCCAGCATAAGATGAATGAAAATGAACTATTG
>JBHHTY010000121.1:0-6114 GCA_046753565.1 Mariprofundus sp. | reverse complement strand
CCCGGTGCGCAGTAGTGAACAATGCATTGAATCTGGTGAGTCTGTCTTGCAGCTTTTGCATATCTTCATGGCTCTGGTTTTTCTCAAAGCCTTCATTCCATCCGTCGGTGAGTTTTTCCTGATCCACTTCACCATACAGAAAATCCATGGTGATGCGTTTGTTGCCGATATCGGCGAGAACTGCTTCTGCGCTGGATGCATGTTGTTCCAGATACAAACCGCCGACATAAATATCGAAAAAGAATTTGGTTCGGATACCGGCACCGTTGAGTTGCAGCTTCTTGCCACCCAGTTCAATCGTATCCGGAAGGGTGACACCCTCGATTTCAACCGCCTGAGACAATGCCGGCAGCATCAGCAGGGCGGAGAGGATCAATAAACGAATGTATTTCATGGCAACCTCCGGCAATCAGATATTCTGATTAGAGACCAAAAACAGCATGAAGGCAAGCAATGGCAGGGAATATGCTCAGTAGCAGGAACAGGTCCTAGTTGGAAGGTAGCCATCGGAATGGAGCAAAGTGCTGTGTCAGTTCGCTTTGATGGTCGCCACGCCAGATCAGCCAGGTTCGGGGCGGCTGTCCATCATTTCCAGGCTTGTCTGACAAATCGATATGCAGCCGAAAGGAACTTCTCACGCCCGGTGCGCCGGCGCCAAATGCCAGATCGCCAAGATCAATAAAGTCATGCTCCTGCCTGATGATGACCGGATAGCGGGCGAACCATGAATAAAATGCTGTGCCGGGTAGTTGTTCCATACCTTCCAGCGTATGCATGGCGGGCAGTGTTTGCCAGCTCAGGTGATTTGCATCGCTGATGCTGGTTGAAAGCAGGCTTGTGGCAAAGCGATTGCTGAACAACGGGCGCAGGCCCGCAAACTCCGGTTTCAGGTTGACCGCTGTGCGAATATATTCATCCGGATATTCGACAATCAGCTGCCAGTTGTAGGGGGAGAATGCCATGGGCAGGGCATGGTATGCCATGGCATCGGGATAGGTTTTTCTGGCCAGGTCAACGCCCTGTTGCTGGTTATGCCATGTCAGTGCCAGATAGCTAAAAGCCAGGGTGAAGGCAAACACGCCCAGAGTGCGCGCATATGGTTTCCAGATCAGACCGGACAGCAGCGGAATCAGCAGGCAGGCGGAAAACAGCGGATCGATGATAAACACCAGATCGAAACTGATACGCTGATCAGTGAGAGGGGCGAAGACCATGGTGCCGAAAGTGGTGATCAGATCGAGCCCGATATGCAATAACAGAGCCAGCGCAATCAGTAGAGGCATGGCCGGTTCTTTTTTGATGCGCCGGGATGAAAAACTGAATATCAGCCAGACCCAAAGCGGCAGCATCAATAGCGAATGCGTGAGTCCGCGATGGTGTTGCAAATAAACCGGGTCGGAAAACAAGCGTAACAGAATATCACTGTCCGGCGCCATGGCGAGCAGGATCAGTAACCATACCTGCCGGGGAGGAATCGGTTTTTTCGGGACTGTGCGGGCGAGAACCGCACCGGAGATGGCGTGTGTTATCGGATCCATGCAGGAATGTTCTGTAAAAGATCCGGCCAGTTATTCCCCGGCGTAATTTGGCCGCCGCAAACAGCATGGGTCGCACCGGTGACTTGCGGGAGCGTATTGGGTATTCCTGTCAGGGTTTGTCTGGCAAGCAATGCGAAACTGACTGCTTCAACTGCCTGTGGAGGCATGCCTGCTGAGGCGGTTGTATCCACGTTGGCAGGGGCAAGCAGTTCTTTCAGTTGATGCATCAGGTGCGTGTTGCGAACACCTCCGCCGCAACACAGCCATCGGCTTGGTGCGGCTGGCAGGAAACGGGCGCTTAGTGCAATGCTGTCGGCCGTGAAGCGGCTGGCAGTCGCTAAACAGTCCGCATCAGGAATATCCGGCCAGTTCAGAATCTGCTGGATGATTTCATTTCCGAACTGTTCGCGGCCGGTCGATTTGGGTGGAGTCTGCTGCAAAAACGGGTGTTGCAGCAGCTTGTCCAGCAGGGCGTCATTGACGCAGCCGCTGGCGGCCAGTTGTCCGCTTTCGTCAAAGCTGCGTTCGCCATGGCTGAGCGATTGCATCAGGGCATCCATGATCATATTGCCGGGGCCGGTATCGAAACCGGTTACGCTGCCATCGGCACCCAACCAGGTGATATTGGCAATGCCGCCGATATTCAGAATGGCAATGTCTTCCCGGTTTGAGGCAAACATTTGACGATGCGCAAAGGGCACCAGAGGAGCCCCTTCCCCGCCGGCCGCGATATCGCGGCTGCGGAAATTTGAAATGGTGGTGATGCCTGTTCGCTCGGCCATGGTGGCGGCGCAACCGATTTGCAGTGAAAATGGATATTGTGTTGCCGGACGGTGACGGATGGTTTGTCCGTGGTTACCAATGGCGGTGATATCGGCGGTTTGCAGCCCGGCGTCCTTTATCGCCGACAGGGCGGCATCGGCATAAACATGGCCCAGCGCCCGATCCAGTCCGCCCATATTGTCGATTTCCCCAAACCCCGGCGCAGTCAGGCGTAAAATCGCATCGCGCAACTTGGACGGCATGGGATACTCTGAAAAATGCAGCAACTCCGGCTGTTCGGCCATGCGAACAATCGCCACATCAATACCATCGGTAGAGGTGCCGGACATGATTCCGATGAATAGAGAAGCGTTTATCGGCATTTCGTTCTCCAGAGAGTCTGAGTCTCAACTATTAACATTCCAACCTCTTTTGCGAGCTATCAATGTTCTGTTTTTCTTCAAATTCCTACCACATCCGTTTAACGCCATAGGCATCCATCACACCATCACACCCCAGTATGGTCATACTTTCCAGTTTGCTCTGGCCAATCAACAATCGATCAAACGGGTCGCAGTGGTGCCATGGTAGTGAGGCCACAGCCAGGGCGTGCGTTGATTCGATGTTCAGGATTTGCAGGCCGTTAATTTGAATCTGTTCATTGATGATTTGTTCAATGGGTTGCTGGAGGATCAGCTTGCCTATGCTGCTTTTGATGGCCATTTCCCAGATGCTTGCAGTGCTGAGAAACAGTTCGTTGTCGCTATCCAGTAATAAGTCACGTGCATTGGGACTAAGTCGATCATCCAGTGTGGCGGCCCAGATAAATGTATGGGTGTCGAGCAACAGCCTCATGGCATATACGCATTAAAATCATCAAGCGGTTCGTCAAAGTCATCGGCCATAACAATTTTACCTTTGGCGGCTCCCAATTGGCGCTGAGGCTTTTGATGGGATAGCGCTACCAGTTTAACGACAGGTTTATTGCCTTTGGCGATAATCACATTCTCTCCGGCAATTGCTTCCTGAATCAATTTTGACAAATGCGTTTTTGCTTCGTGGATGTTTACCTGATGCATGGGCAGCTCCTGTATTGGAATCAATTTAGCTAAGCGAATTAGTCATGTCAATCCGATTTATAAATTGCATAAAAACTGCTTGTTGAGCCGGTTTCAGGGCATGTATCGAACCGGCTTGGCGATGTCAAAAATCGAAATCTTCAAGCGGGTTGCCATACTCATACGATGTTTCGTGAACAGCCCAGTCAATCGCTCTGGCTGTATGTAAACCTATCCCTTTGATGGTCGCCAGTTCTTCCATGCTTGCGGTCAGAACAGCTTCGACACTGCCAAATTGATCCAGCAATGCAGCAGCTCGCTCCGGACCGATGCCAGGCAAGCCCTGCAGGATATGCAACTGCGTTTTGCGCTTGCCGTGAGGCCGCACACCATGACGGTGCAGTGCGCCACTGGCGATGGATTGATTCTGGCGTGCAGTATAAACGATCAAGCGGGCAGTTTCCTGTAGATTGCGGGAGCGCAACAGCGGAATGCCAAGGAATACTGTGAGTGTAATCAGCGCTCCCTGAATTGCTTCGCGACGCATGCCGCTTGCAGCAAGATCCTGACTGGTTCCCTCCAGAATCATGATGCCGCGCCGGTCTGATTGGGCGAGCTTGCGGCCTTGTTTGAAAATGCGACCATCTTTGATTGATGTGGCAAGATCGATCAGTGTTTTGCGTTCAAACAGCAGTTTTCCATCGACTTCATAATCACCGATCGTCAGCCGGGCTACGGTGACTGAAACCGGTTCGATGGTATCAAGGATGTCCATAATCCCGCATCGCGTCTCACGATCATCGACCACGATGCGGGTATGCATGGAAGTTAACTATGCAGGTTAAAATGCCTGTGGTGCGGATGGTTCGGCGGCCGGGGAAGAATCGGCCGGAGACGTGTTTGTTGCGTCTTGTCTATCGGCTGGCTGGTCAGCCGGAGTTGGGGCAGGCATGTCCGTCGCCGGTGTTTTTGCGGTGTCGGGTGCAGGTTCTGTTTGACCTGCTGTGTCTGAGTTGGCGGCAGGTTCGGATTCAGGTTGAATGATTTCAGAACTTGTGGATTCAGCCGGCTGAGCGCTCTCGGCAGGCGCGGCTGCTTTCGGTTCAGCGGACTGTTCCGGGGCATCCACCTGTTCACCGGCTGCGGTCAGTGTGTGCAGCATTTTTTCGACTTCGCTAATGGTGGCTCTGGTTTCGTCACCGGCCATGCTTCCGATCTCCTGGATGCTTTGCAGGGCTTTTTTCAGTTTGGTCTGGATAAGATTTTCGCGATTGACTTCCATTTCATGGTTGAGATTGGAAAGCTGGTCGTTCAGGCCGGATATCTGACTGTCCAGATTGTTGAGGCGGTTGTCGATCGCTGTGGTGTCGGAACTGGAGACGGCTGTGAATGCAGCATAAGCGGCCAGCAACAGGGCGATGACTGAAACAGCGAGAGAGGTATGCGGCTTGCAGCAGCTGCCGCCTTTGCAGCATGCTGTGTCATTGGCCGATGCTGTTTCGACCGTTTCTTTTGTAGTACCCACTGTTGGTTCCTTGCTGTTTTCGGACATGATGTCTCCTTGGCTTAATTATTTTATGTTAGCCATTATCAAATATAATGGCGCTTATTATGGCATGAAATATATGGGGATGCATCATTCAATCCGTGATGCGGATCGCTGCGGTGGCGATGTCAGGAATGTGCTGCCATGATTCGCGTCGATGCTCCGGGTGAATCGGGGTATGCTTGGATATCGGGGTGGATATGAACATTCAGGAACAGATGGAATTGCTCAGTCGCGGTGCGCTGGAGATTTTGCCGGCCGGCGGGCTGGAGGCAAAGCTGAAAGAGGCTGAAAAAGAAGGCCGTTCGCTGCGGGTGAAAGCCGGTTTTGATCCCACTGCGCCCGATTTGCATCTGGGTCATACTGTGTTGCTGGAAAAGCTGCGGCAATTTCAGCATTGCGGACATCAGGTGGTGTTTCTGATCGGCGATTTCACCGGCACGATCGGTGACCCGACCGGAAAGAACGAAACACGCCCGCCGCTCACCCATGACGAGGTGTTGCTCAATGCCGAAACCTATAAAGAACAGGTATTCAAAATACTCGATCCGTCATTGACGGAGGTGCGTTTCAATTCCGAATGGCTGGGGCAACTGACTGCGGCCGATCTGATCCGTATTGCCGGCAAGGCCACAGTGGCACGCATGCTGGAACGTGATGATTTTGAAAAACGCTATAAGGGCGGTCAGTCGATTTCCATTCATGAATTTCTCTATCCGCTGGTGCAGGGCTATGATTCAGTGGCGCTGGATGCGGATGTCGAGCTGGGCGGCAATGATCAGAAATTCAATCTGTTGATGGGCCGCCAGTTGCAGGATGCCTATGGTAAGGCGCAGCAGGTGATACTGACCATGCCGCTGCTGGAAGGGCTGGATGGCACCAACAAGATGTCCAAGTCACTCAACAACTATGTCGGTGTGGCAGAATCCGCCAAGGAACAGTTCGGCAAGCTGATGAGCGTGTCCGATGATCTGATGTACAAATATTATGAATTGCTCACCGGTCTGAATCTGGATGACATCAGGGCAATGCATCCGATGGAGGCCAAGAAACAGCTGGCTTCTTTGATTGTTGAGCGTTTTCACGGTCAGGGTGCAGGGCAGCAGGCGCGTGAAGGGTTTGAATCGCAGTTTGCCAAAAAGGAGGTGCCGGACGATGTGCCGGAACTCTCATTGCCGGTTGATGACGGTTCGTTGTGGATTATCAAGGC
>JBHHTY010000120.1:0-6123 GCA_046753565.1 Mariprofundus sp. | reverse complement strand
ACTTCATAAACGCCATCGGAAAACTGGAAACCACGATCTTCGATATGAACGCTTGCTACATCCTGTGGCAGAAAGCGACCGTTGACCCATGCTGTCAATGTCATACAGGACTGATCTGTTGTTATTTCTGTTCGGCCGTGTCGCTGTCGGCGGTGTCACTGGTGGCATCCCTGATCCACAGACGCAGACCATCCCACTGACGGCTGATCCATGAGGCCTGATCCACGGCGCGGGCAGCCACCATGGGGAATGAACGGATGACTTTGTTGTCACCGTCTTTGCCGCCGATGACCGCATCAATGCTGCCCAGTTTCTGGTTTTTCCGGATCGGTGCTTTCAGTGGTGATTCATAGCGCAAATGGAATGACAGCGACGATTCACTGCCCTTGGGAACAGTCACCCAGATCGGCAGGGCGGGTTTCAGCCAGACATGATTTTCAGTGCCTTCGAAGATTTCAATCTGACGGCGGATGTCGCGTTCGGAAGGCCGCATGGTGACGAAATTTCTGAAGCCGAACTTGAGCAGTGTTTTGGTTTGCTGGGCACGGGCCCGATCCGAGTTGGTGCCGAATACGGCTGCGATGAAACGGGTGGTGTTTTTTTCAGCCGAGCCGACCAGACAGTAGCCGGCTTCCTGGGTGTGGCCGGTTTTGATGCCGTCGGCTTCCGGCAGACTCCACAGCAGCCGGTTGCGGTTGGGCTGGGTGTGATTATCGAAGGTGTAGTCTTTTTCGTTGAAGATTTTGAACTGTTCCGGGAAATCGCGCCACAGGGCGGCACCGATGATGGCCATATCCATGGCCGAGCTGTAATGATTTTCGATCGGAAAGCCGGTAGCATTGACAAAATGACTGTGCTGCATGCCCAGTTCCCGTGCCTTGTCGTTCATGCGTTCGGCGAAGGCGTCCTCGGTACCATCCATATGTTCAGCCAGCGCAATGCAGGCATCATTGCCGGACAGGGTGGCGATACCGTGCAGCAATTCGTCGACTTTCGGGTGCATGCGTGGCTCGATGAACATGGTGCTGCCGCCGATTTTCCATGCCTTGTTGCTGACCGACACGCGGGCTTCCGGATCCAGACGGCCTTTTTTGATGGCTTCAAAGGCAAGGTACAGGGTCATCATCTTGGTTAAACTGGCCGGAGGCAGTTCCTGGTCGGCATTGTGTTCGGCGATAATCTGGCCGGATCGGGCATCAATCATGGCCCATGATTTGGCTTCGATAGATGGTGATTTCGGCCATGTGCCTGCCTGTACAGTTGCTGACAGCAAAAGCGCCATGCATACCGGAATGATCACTGGCAAAATCCGTGAACGTGTTTTGACGGTGATTGTGTTGATTACCATTGCCAATCCTCCTCGGGCTGGGTGTTCCATGTCATATTATCCGGCAGGGCCGGCTGTTGCTTGTGAAGCTGCTGAGTGATACTCAATTTTTCGGCGTGCAACATTAAACGCCTGTGCTGTTTTCCGCCATAGCGTATATCGCCGAGAATCGGGCATCCTGAGGCGGCAAGATGAACACGCAATTGATGTGTTCTGCCTGTATGCGGAATCAGACTGAGCAATGCCCTGTTACCCCTGCGTTCGATGACCTGTGCATCTGTTTTACAGGCTCGCCCCTGTTCGGAAACATGAAATCGCCCCTGTTTGTCGCGCTGTTTGTCAATCGGCAGGGTGATATGCTGTGTCTCCCATGTCGGAGCCGGTTCGACAACAGCCAGATACTGTTTGGATGTGCAGCTGTGCCAGTTTTTTTGCAGAACCTGCAGTAGATCGGGGCTGGCGGAAAACAGCATCAGCCCCGAAGTGCCGCGATCAAGCCTGTGTACCGGTCTCAGGTTGTGTGCCTGTTGCGGATTCAGTTTCAAATGTCTGGCCAGTTCATCGGGCAGGGTACCGCGGCTGCGATGCAGGGCCTCCTGGGCATATTGACCGCTGCGTTTGTGAATCAGATAGAGGGGCGGCTGTTGCCAGATCAGCTGGCCGGCGGTGAACGGTGTGAGTTGTTCACCATCCAGCAGCACAACACGCAGATTGTCACCGTTTTTCAGTGCCCGTCCGGCGGTGCGGCAGCGTTTTCTGTTCAGATAAACACCACCTTCATCAATGGCGCGCCGGCTTCTGCGGCGTGAAAGTTGCATCAGTTCGGCCAGCGCCTGATCGAGTCGCATACCATGCTGTGCCTTGCCGGCAATGGCGCGAAGATCCTGAAATATTGAGTTTTTGTCGTTCAATATCGTTTATTCAGTGCGTTGAGCACATCCTCATGGCTGTGACAGATTTGGATGGTTTCGAATGCCCGCTCGGTGGATAAGACCAGTTGTTCGGACAGGGTGCTGATCACCGGTTGCCACATATCGCCATACAAAAGCAGCGGACGCGGTTCAAGCACACGAATGGCGACCAGATCCCAGCTCATGGCCAGCTCGGCCAGCGTACCCAGACCGCCCGGCAGAACCAGCCAGGCCTGGGCTTGCTCAATCATGGTGCCCATGCGTTCAAAAAAATCGCGGGCCCGGATTTCCTCGCTCAGGGTATTATCCGGTGGCGTCGGGAAACGCTCCAGGGTAATGCCGCGAATATGGCGGCCACCGGCATGCATGCCCTCGGAAAATGCAGCCATCATGCCCTGATGTCCGCCGGTCATGCCATCCCAGCCTGTTTGCGCTATTTTTCGCGACAGATCGAATACATCCTGATAAATAGCGGCCTCGGGGCCGATACGGGATGAGCCGAAAGCGGCAAGGCGCGGGTAAGTCTGATTGGACAAGTTCATGGAATAATCACCATCGGCTTTTCGAATCCTCTACTTTGCAGGGACAGGATTGCCTCTTCCATGTGGGGCATATCGTCAAACGGGCCAATACGCACCCGATACAGTGTTTTTCCGCTCAGACTGGTAGCGGTCGCATGGGTGTTCGGAAAATCCGTTTTCAACCTGTTCTGCAGACGGATGGCATTGTCTTTCAAACCGAATGCACCGAGCTGAATAAACATGTTGCCGGATGCGACCGAAGCCGGGGCGGCATGCGGGCCGGAAAGCCGGTTTCCTGTTTTTTGCCCGGAGGTTGCGAGCTGCGTATCTTTATTCGGGGCGGGTAAATCCAGTGTCTGCACGCGCACATGGGCCGTTCCCCGTTCAGCATAACCGAGCTGTTGCGCTGCGGCATGGGAAAGATCAATCAGGCGATTTTTCACGAACGGACCGCGATCATTGACGCGGACGATGACGGAGCGACCGTTATCCAGATTGGTGACGCGCACCAGCGTGGGCAGGGGCAGGGTCTTGTGAGCGGCGGAAAGGGCATGCATATCATAGATTTCACCATTAGCGGTGTGCTTGCCGTGGAAATCGCGCCCGTACCATGAGGCGATCCCGCTTGCATCGTAGGCTGATTCATGTTGCAACGGTTTGTACCAGCGGCCTGCGACTTTGTACGGATGGCCGGTTTTATGAACGCCGCCCTTGCCATCAGGCAAATATGCCTTGTCTGATGAATCATGTTTTGAGCAGCCTGCAGCAATGATTGTCAGCATGGGTATCAGCAGGGCGGGGATTAATCGACGGCGAATGTCTTTCCTCCCAGCATGGCGGCAATTTCGGTCACGGCCATGGCATAATTAAAGGACGGATTGTAGCGCATGATGACATGGAAATTATAGTGAATCAGTGCCAGCTGCTTGCCGTGCCTTGTTTGCATTTCAATAATACTGACCTTGTCGCTGTCGCGCCATGGCTCAGGGATGGCATTAAAAATATCGGGCATGGATGCGCGCAGTTCTGCCAGTGTCACCCAGTGTTCCAGTTTGCCTCCGGCCCGTTTTTGCCATTCATGGTTCAGCTTTGTGCCAATCGGCAGCCATCGGGCTGTTGGGCGCTTCCATTGCCAGCGATGGCGGCTGAAATAGTTTGCAACGCTGCCGATAATATCCGGTGCGGAATGGAATACATCCCTGATACCATCGCCATCGCCATCGACGGCATATTGCCGGAATGAGGTGGGAATAAACTGGATGGAACCGAAGGCGCCGGCATAAGAACCCTTGAGTTCTTCCAGACTGAATTTGTCCTGACGGCTGATTTCAATGATGGCAGCCAGCTGTTTGCGGAAGAAGTCGGCACGGCGCGGAAAACCTGTCGATAATGTATACAGTGAATCCAGTACGGGTTGCTTGCCGTGCCTTGTTCCGAAGCGGGTTTCGATACCGAGAATGGCAGCAATAATCACTGCATCAACCTGATATTTCTGTTCCATACGGGCAAATACGTCGGCATGCTGTTTGAGGTATTGCCGGCCTTTTTCCTGCATGTCATGTCTGACGAACAGCGGGCGATATGTGGCATAGGGCTTGGCCTCCCACTGACCGTTCATGCGCCTGATGATGTCTGGCCGGAAGGTGGCGTGTTTCAGGATGGTGCGGATTTCACTGGCCGGAATGCCGGTTTCCCCGGCAAGCTGTTCGGTCAGGGTCTGGCGACTGACATACTGGGTGCCGTCCGGCGTTTTTGCGGCGGCCTGCGCCGGTATGGATATCAGCAGGACCAGACAACAAAACAGCAACTGTAGCGGTTTCTGTTGATATAAAAGTTTCAGCTGTTGCTGACGAGCCTTGAATATATCCATACCCGAATGCTAGCTGTGAATGCAGCTCTCAGGTAGGGCGAAGTTTCCTGTTTGCCCGTGTTGTTCGGGATGCTTTCGGGAAACCCGGGATCAGAAAACGAATTCGCGTTTCTCCGGCATGCCTTCCATATCCTGCAGCAGTGTTTCAAACAGGCCTGTTTCCTGCCATGCCTGCCCGATTTTCACGCGGTGAATCAGGGAAAGGGCAGGGTTTTTACCGATAAAGGCCATCATCTGGCCGCCGTCCTTCAACAGGGCCTCAATATGGGCCGGCACTTCAGGGACGGCTGCTGCCAGCACAATGACATCAAAAGGCTGCTGCAGATCTGTGCATCCGGCCACGCTGTCGGGATCCATGGCATTGATGTGAACCACTTTGGCATTGGTAATGCCATGGTTGGTGATATTTTCTTCCGCCTGTCTGGCGAGCGCTTCGTGGATTTCACAACTGACTATTTCGCCGGCCTGCAGGGCCAGCATGGTTGTCAGGAAACCGGTGCCGGTGCCGATCTCCAGAACGCGCTCGGAGCCATCAAGCATCAATGCCTGCAAGATACTGGCTTCCTGCAAGGGTGAGAGCATCTCCTGATTACAGGGCAGGGGAACGCGTCCTTCCATGTAGGCCAGGCTTCTGACATGCTCAGGGACAAAGCTTTCCCTCGGCATGGACTCGATCAGATCAAGAATAGCGGCATCCAGCACTTTGCAGCAGCGAATCTGATGATCAACCATATTCCGGCGTGCAGTTTGAAAGTCTGTGGCTGTCATGTTGTGTCCCCTGTGTCGAAGATATTTTAAGGCACAGCAATATGCAGGATGGCGTGCCTGATGGCAAGTTCAGGATGCTCCGGGAAAGCCGTGACATTGTATCCTGACCTTGATGGTTTGCCTTAATCTTGCGTGCAACCATCTGATTTTATGAGTAAAGTTAAACCCGGACTGTTTTTCTTTTCAGGCTGTTCCGGATAAAAGAGTCCGGGCTTATGTTTTTATTCGGGAATTCTGAACAGGAAGTCGCGCAATACTTTTTTACCTGTTCCCAGACTGCCTTTGTCTGCAGCAACCGTTCCATCCACAGTGATTTGCAGTGCCGGCGCATTGCCGCAGGTGATCCATAGCTGTTCTGTTGCTTTGTTGATACTGACATGGCGGCCGGGCTGCAGTAATACCTCTTTCAGCAATGTTCCTTTACTGCTGCCATTCGGCAGTGAAATCTGTAACCAGACCGGTGAACCGATGGCATCGAAACGGAAGTGATGTATGCTGGCAGGCTGCTCCGGTTTCGCTGTGCGTTCCTGTTTCAGCGCTACTGCTGGCGGAGGCGTTTCAATCGCGTCGGACTGTTCGTTTGATGGTGCTGTCATTTCAGGCCGAACCGGTGTTGTTTGATTCATGTCGCTATTGGCTGCTTGTGGATTGGTTTGTGAGCCGGTTGCTGTTTCCGTTACCACCGGTGCTGGTATCAATGCGATATCGCTACTGTCATCTTCCGTA
>JBHHTY010000119.1:0-6179 GCA_046753565.1 Mariprofundus sp. | reverse complement strand
ACCAATGCCCCAAGCCATGAACAGGCCGAAAACTATGGCCAGCGTAAGAAGGATATCTGCGTGAGCAATGAGTACGGACTCCATATCACTACCCCCCTAGCGCGCCATCAGCAGCTGAATGCGGGCACCGACCTGATGCGACACATCGGCCAGCTTGCCGATCCAGTTGATGATGCGGTAGAGAAACATCATATCCAGCGGCGGATAATCCTGCTCGATTTCAAACATCGCTTTACGCAACTTCTTCTCCATCTTGTCGGTTCTGCTTTCGAGCCCTTCGAGGGTTTCAATCATCCCGTCAACAACCTCCATCTGCCGCCCACGAAAGCCGACCTCGATCAGCTCGTCAAGTTCATTGATGGCGGTTCTCGCCTGATTGGCTGTATCGACTGCCTGATTGAGAAAGGTGGCAAATGCATCAACCAGCGGTGCAGGCACCTGCATCTTCCGACCAATCATCGTGCCGGCAATGTCTTCAGAGATATTGGCAATTTTGTCCTGCAGTCGGACAATATCGAGCACCTGTTCACGCGGCATTGGCATAAACAGGCTGTTGGGCAGATGCATGCGCAGATGCACCTTGATCTCATCCGCCTCGGTCTCCAGACCGGCAATCGATTGCTGAATGGATTTGGCTGATTTGAAATCACCAACCGCTATCGCCGCCACAAAATCGGGCAGCATCCCGGCGCAGGCACAGGCCTTTTCCATATGTTCCTGTAACGGTTTCACCGGCGAGCCGGCAAACATGCTGGTAATCGAACTCTTCAGAACCATCTTCTCCCCTCCTCTCTGCAGTGATCAGAGGAGGGATGTTAAAGCACGATCTGTGTCAATTCACCTGCCATCGAAGAGATGGTCAGTCGCTCTCTTTCTCTACGCCAACCATCGCTGCAGCGGTTTCCTGATCGGTGTGGCGAATGTCGCGCCCTTTGACCATATATACCACCATTTCAGCCACATTCACGACATGGTCGCCAATACGTTCAAGATTTTTGGCAATATTGGAGGCGATCAACCCTGCTGTAATCTGGCGTGGATCTTCAATCATATAGGTCAGATATTCGCGCTGCATCGCCTTGTACATCTCATTGACTTTTTTATCGCCTTCGATGCAGTACATGGCTACTTCCAAATCATTATCAGCAAATGCATCCAGCGCCATTTTCAGTTGCGCCATGACAAGTTCGGAAAGCGCCTGTAGAGAAGACACCTGAATAAGCGGATGTTCTCTGGTTTCAAGCATCTTCTCGGCAATACCTTCAGCCAGATCGCCCATGCGTTCCAGATCTGTCACAATTTTGATGGTGGTCATGACAAAACGCAGATCGGTGGCTGCCGGCTGGCGCAGAGCCAGAATGGTGCGCGTCATCTCATCGATTTCGAGCTCCAGTTCATTGATATTGCTTTCCCGCTCAATCACTTTATGAGCGCGTTTCGTATCATGTTTGATGAGCGAGTTCATCGAGCGTTTGGTGGCCTTTTCGACCAGGCCGCCCATGGCCAGCACTTTTTCTTTCAGTTCATTGAGCTCATCTTTAAAGCGTTTGATGGTATGTTCATTCATGATAGCTATCCTTATCCAAAGCGGCCGGTGATATAGTCTTCGGTTTTTTGATGGGTTGGTGCGGTGAAAATGGTTTGTGTGTCGGAGAATTCAATCAGATCACCCAGATAAAAATAGGCGGTGTAGTCCGAGACACGTGCGGCCTGTTGCATATTGTGGGTGACAATCACAATCGTATATTCCTGTTTGAGTTCATCCATCAGCTCTTCGATTTTGGCGGTGGCGATCGGATCGAGTGCAGAGCACGGCTCATCCATCAGGATGACATCCGGCTGCACCGCAATGGTGCGCGCAATGCACAGGCGTTGTTGTTGTCCGCCGGACAGTGCTGTGCCCGGTTGTTGCAGTTTGTCTTTTACCTCATTCCAGATGCTTGCTTTTTTCAATGCCGTTTCAACCAGTTCATCCATTTCCGGGCCGTCGCTGACCATGCCGTGGATGCGCGGGGCATAGGCAATATTCTCATAGATGCTTTTGGGGAATGGATTGGGTTTCTGAAACACCATGCCGACATGTGTGCGCAGCTGTACCACATCGACTTCCGGAGCATAAATATCATTGCCTTCAAGCAGAATTTCACCTTCCACCCGGCAGGAGGGGATGCGATCATTCATGCGGTTCAGGGTGCGCAGGAAAGTGGATTTTCCGCAGCCGGACGGGCCGATGAAAGCTGTGACCTTGCCGCTGTAAATATCCAGATCAATACCGTGCAAGGCTTCAAAATCGCCATACCAAAGCTTTAGATCCCGGACGGTGATTTTATTTTCAAGTGGCTTGCTGTTGTCAGTGTTCATGTTTCCTCACCAGGTTTGTTGCATGCGGTTTCTTAATTTCACGGCCAGCGCATTCAGGCTTAACAATACGGTCAAGAGGACAAGAATGCCCGCTGCGGTGCGTTCGCCATAACCGCGCAACGATTCTGTTGACCATGTATATACCTGAGCCGGCAATACCGTGGTGGCATCCAGAACAGATGAAGGCGCATCGGGAATATAGGCCATCATGCCAACAATAATCAACGGCGCTGTTTCACCCATTGCCTGTGCCAGGCCGATAATCGAACCGGTTAAAATGCCGGGCAAAGCCAGTGGCAGAACATGATGCCAAACGGTCTGCAGGCTTGATGCGCCCAGGCCATAAGCTGCTTCACGAATGGATTCCGGCACTGCGCGCAGGGCGGCACGCGTAGCAATAATAATAATCGGCAGCGTCATCAGTGCCAGTGTGAGGCCGCCAGCCAGCGCAGAGGAGCGGGGCACCCCCATGAAGTTGATGAAAATTGCCAGCCCCAGCAAACCATACAGAATCGACGGGATCGCAGCCAGATTATTGATGTTGACCTCGATCAGCTGGGTCAGGCGACTATCCGCAGCAAACTCTTCCAGATAAATCGCAGTCATGACACCAATCGGAACCGACACCAGCATGGTCAGCAGCAGGGTAAAAACCGAGCCTACAGCAGCAGCCAGAATACCGGCCTGCTCAGGCAGTTTGGAATCGCCTGACGAGAAGAAACCGCTGTTGAACACTTTTCTTACCCGACCATCGGCAGCCATGGCATCAACAATATGCTGATATTTTGATTTCAGACCGTGGCCATCGTGCCCTTTGACATACTGATCCACGCGGCTGTCGGCAGGCACCCATAAATCGTTGCTGCTGCCTATCATTGCCGGATGCGTTTTCAGATGTTCGGGCAAGGTACGCAGCCAGCCTCGGCTGACAATACGGCGCAGTTTATGATCAATGGCCTTGTTGTAGTTTGTTTTGACCGCCTCGGAATAATGAACCGTGACCTGCACCTCGGTTTGATGAAATGCAGGCAGAGCCTGAGCGATGATATCAATGAAAAAGAACACCAGAAAGGTCATGGCCAGGCCGAGTGCAGTTAAACCGTAGAGGCGAAACCGGCTATCGGCGCGTTCACGCTGTTTCTGGCGCGGACTTTTTTCACCGCTCATGAAATTCGTTTGTGTCGTCTTATTCATATTGTTGCCTGAACTTTCGAACCACAATGGTCGAAATAATATTGAGGATGAGTGTGGCAATCAGCAGTACCAGTCCGAGTGCGAAAGCCGACAGGGTAAAAGCCGAATCGAATTCCTGGTCGCCGGTTAACGCTTCAACAATTTTTACTGTCACCGTGGTCATACCTTCGAGCGGGTTGGCTGTCAGATTCGGACGCAATCCGGCAGCCATCACCACAATCATGGTTTCACCGATGGCACGCGATACGGCCAGCAGGCAGGCCGCGATAATGCCGGGGAAAGCTGCCGGCAAAACAATATGGCGAATGGTTTCGGCTTTTGTTGTTCCCAGTGCCAGAGAACCGTCACGCAATGATTCAGGAACAGCGCGGATCACATCGTCAGACAGGGATGAAATGAACGGGATAATCATTACACCCATAATCAGGCCCGGTGCCAGTGCGTTGGTATAATCCGCCTCCAGCCCCATTGAATGGGCAATGTCCACGACCAGCGGGCTGATGGTGATGGCGGCGAAGAAGCCATACACCACGGTCGGGATACCAGCCAGGATTTCCAGCATGGGTTTGAGTCTGCCGCGAGCGGCATGGCTGGCATATTCCGACATATAAATGGCGGCAAACAGGCCGATCGGCACTGCTACCAGCATGGCGATCAGGGTGATCATGAAAGTGCCGGCAAAAATCGGCAGCGAACCGAACAGGGGTGGCGCTACCGATTCATCGGCCCGACCGGCTCCGATCAGAAAAGCCGTGTCGGGTTGCCATTGGGTGCCGGTGATGAAATCCCAGACCGGAATCACCTGGAAAAAGCGAATGGATTCGAAAATGACAGACAATACAATGCCCACCGTTGTCAGAATAGAAACTCCGGCGGCGGTAAACAGCAGGCCTCGCATGACTTTTTCCACTGACTGACGGGCACGGAATTCGGTGTTGATGCGGCCCAGGGCAAACCACAGGCATGCGGCACCAAGGCCAAAAGCAGTGGCGAGCAGCATGGTGGGGGGGACACTGAACAGGTGAAACAGGTGGGCGATACTGAATAACAGGGAGATAGCCAGTGCAGGCAGGGCCAGCCAGATAATGCCGTACAAGCCGTAAAACCCTGGACGTGAATGCAGACGTGTGTCGGTGCTGGATTCAGCCGACAACGCCTTGCCGCGCGCAAGCCAGAAGGCCATCATCGAAAGCGGGATCAGTCCGCCAAAAAACCATAAGAACAGATCAGAAGTGGTCATCAGGTAATTCTAAACTCCATGTTTATTGGTCAACTTCAAAATCTTTCACCGCAGAGTACGCGGAGTCTCACAGAGCAAACCCTTAAAGTATTTGGCCGATTACCCCGGGTTTTACTCTGCGTACTCTGCGGTAAGAGCTTTGGAATATTATATCAGTGAAGAAAAAACTGGCCGGAGGTTACTCCGGCCAGTTCCGTAGTTGAAGCTTTTACTTAGTGTTTTTTCTTCAGATCATCTGCTTTCAGACGAGTCAGTGTTTTCAGGTTGGCACGATAGTGATCACGCATTGATTTAGGCAACGGGATCAGACCGATGTCTGCACATTCGCCTTCATCACCAATCATCTGCTCACTCATGAACAGGTTGGCAAATTCAAGCATACCCGGAACTTTGCCGATGTGAGACTGCTTGATGTAGAAGTACAGTGAACGAGACAGCTTGTAGGTGCCGTTCTGGACTGTTTCCGGAGCCGGAGCAACGCCTTCAATGGTAGCAGCACCGATCTTGTCGGAGTTTTCAGCCAGGTAGCTGTAGCCGAAAATGCCCAGTGCAGCGGTATCCTTGGTCAGCTTCTGAACGATCAGGTTGTCATTTTCGCCGGATGGAACATAGACGCCGTCCTGACGGATTTCGTGGAACTTCTTATACTTCTTGTTTTTCACCTTGTCCGCTTTGTACAGTCTGGTGTAGGCATCGATATGCTTGGTGATGTGCTTGAGGATCATGTCCTCGAATGCATCACGGGTACCGGAAGAAGTCGGTGGGCCATAAATGGTGATTTTGCGGTGAGGCAATTTGGCATCAATTTCATTCCAGAAGTGGTAAGGGTTGGCGATCAGGCTTTTACCGTCTTTGGCAGGTACTTCAGCGGCAACGGCCAGCATCAGCTGTTTGCGGGTCAGATCCAGTGCTGCTGCACTCTTGGACTGGGCAATCGCGATACCGTCATAACCGACCACCATTTCGGTGATGTTTTTCACGCCATTCTTCTGACATTTCTTGTATTCCTTCGCTTTCATGCGACGGGATGCATTGGTGATATCCGGTGTGTCCATGCCGTTGCCTGCGCAGAACAGCTTCATACCGCCGCCGGAACCTGTGGACTCAACAACCGGAGTCTTGAATTTTGTGGTGGAACCCAGTGCTTCAGCAGTATAGCTGGAGAATGGGTAAACCGTGGATGAGCCCACAATTTTGATCTGATCGCGGGCCTGAGCTGAGCTGGCAGCAACGAGCATCATTGCGGCGGCAAGAATAATCTTCTTTTTCATGCTTATCTCCTTGTTGTTTTATATATGGGTTGAACAAAAGCAGGCCGGGGCGCAAACCCCGGCCTGATATGGGTTAGTACTTGAACTGAGACCAAATACCAAGCTGCCTAACT
>JBHHTY010000118.1:0-6201 GCA_046753565.1 Mariprofundus sp. | reverse complement strand
TGGAGCGGTAATTTTCCTCCAGCCGTATCACGGTCAGCTCCGGATAATCGCGCTGCAGCTGAAACAGATTCTTCACTTCTGCACCGCGCCAGCCATAAATCGACTGATCATCATCGCCCACCACGGTCAGATTGCCATTCTCCGGCACCAGCAAGCGCACCCACTGATACTGGATACGCGAGGAATCCTGATATTCATCGACCAGAAAATGGCGCGCCCGCATCTGCCACAGCGCCCGCACATCGGCATGTTCTTCCAGTAAGCGGATCGGCAACACCATCAGGTCGTCGAAATCGACAGCATTCATGCGTTGCAGCAACTCATCATAATGCTCGCGAATATTGGATAGCTGATTGTCATGCTGTTCAATCAGGCCGTTTTTCAGCAACGAAATGCGCGACAGGGTACGCTCCACCTGATCGGCATCGGCAGGCAACTTCATTTCCGACAACACGGATTTCATGGCTGATTTCTGTTCAGCGCCGGCAAAAATCGACACATTGGCACGGCGGCCGGCCAGTTTTGCATGCTCGCGAACAATGGACAGGCCGAGCGAATGGAATGTGCAGATGCGCAATCGTCCGGCCTTGTCACCGAGCCGTTCATGCAAACGCTGCCGCATTTCACGCGCCGCCTTGTTGGTAAAAGTTACCGCTGTAATGGCATCTTCCGGCACATCACGCTCCACCAGCGCGGCAATGCGTTCGGTAATCACACGGGTTTTTCCCGAACCGGCCCCGGCCAGCACCAGCAATGGCCCGCCACGATGAAATACGGCGCGATACTGTTCTTCATTGAGTTGGGAAGTGGATGAAGTGGCAGGCATGGCGATGCAGCATAGGGTCGACCTTTCTAATCGCAAGCGCAGGATTTATAGTTGCCCATTAAAAGACAATTCAAAACCTTTTTCACCGCAGAGGACGCAGAGGAAAGTCAAAGGCAGTGTGAGGAAGGCAGGGGTTATTTTGGTCTATATACAGCTACGATCGTAAAAAGGTTTATTTTTCCTTTGTGTCCTCTGCGGTGAATGTTTTTGACTTTATGAAAGGAACCCATTTTGAAGCAGTTTCCACATCACGCCTTTCGCGAATATGATGTTCGCGGCATCGCCGGATCAGACATTACCGAAGAGCTGGCCTATCGACTTGGCAAAGCCTATGCCGCCATGCTTTCGCCGGATGATCAACGCGTCATTGCAGTCGGGCGTGATGTGCGGCTTTCCGGACCATCCCTGCAGGCTGCTCTGATACAAGGCCTGACCGATGCCGGTCGCCATGTGATGGATATCGATATTGCTCCAACGCCGCTGGCCTATTATGCCGTTTACCGACTCGATATCGCCGGCTGCATCATGGTCACGGCAAGCCATAATCCCGGTGAATATAACGGCTTCAAAATGATGCTGGGAAAATCCAGCCTGTACGGTGATGATATCCAGACATTGAAATCACTGATGCAACAGACGCTGCCCGATGCACAAACCCCGGGCTCGGTATCCGAACAAAGTGTTGTGGACGATTATATCCGCTTTATCTCTGCCGATTGTCAACTTTCCCGACCGTTGAAAGTGGTTATTGATGCCGGCAACGGACCATCGGGTATTATTGCAGCCCCGCTTTATCGTCGTATCGGTTGTGAAGTCATCAAGCTGTACTGCGAACCGGACGGCAGTTTCCCCAACCATCATCCGGATCCGACCATTGCGGAAAATATGGCCGATCTGGCCGATACCGTATGCAAACACGGTGCGGATCTGGGTATCGCTTTTGACGGCGATGGTGACCGCATCGGTGTGGTGGATGAAAAAGGCAATATTGTCTGGGCCGATATGCTGCTGTTATTGCTGGCCCGTCATCTGCTCAAACAGCAGCCCGGAGCGACGATTATTTCCGAAGTGAAATGTTCACAGCACATGTATGACGGCATCAGGCAAGCCGGTGGCAAACCGGTCATGTGGCGCACCGGGCACTCTCCAATCAAGGCGAAGATGAAGGAAACCGGCGCCCTGCTGGCCGGTGAAATGAGCGGCCACATGTTTTTTGCCGACCGTTTCTTCGGCTTTGACGATGCCGCCTATGCCGGCGCCCGTGTTATGCAGATGCTGACCGATACCGGCGCCACGTTTTCCGATCTGCTAAAAGATGTGCCTCACTCCGAAACCACGCCTGAATTGCGCGTTGCATGCAGTGATACGAGAAAATTCGATCTGGTGAACGAAGCCATCGAGCATTTCCGGAAACTCGAATACAATATTATCGACATTGACGGTATGCGTATCAATTTTGGCGATGGCTGGGGTCTGCTGCGCGCATCCAATACCCAGCCGGCACTGGTCATGCGCTTTGAAGCCCCGAACAAAAAACGGCTGGCGGAAATGCGTGAACTGATCGATACATGGCTGGAGAAAAACTGCTGAGGAAACTTTTATCCAAGGAGATGCTTGAATAAATCAGTGGTGAAGCTCCTCAGCAGATTTTACTCACAATCCCGCCCCCCAGCAATTCATCACCGGCGTAAAAGGCTGCCACCTGTCCCGGTGCGGTCGGTTTCTGGGGCTTATCGAAGACAAGGTGAATATTATCACCGTCAAACTGCAGGGAACATGCAGCCGGCTGCATCTGGTAACGAACTTTGGCCGTGATGCTCTCCTCTGCATCCGGCTGACGAATCCAGCTTGCATCACCCACTTCCACCTCGGAAATCAGGGCATCTTCGGGGTGTGCCACGACAACACGTGCCGTTGTACCTTCCAGCCCCACTACATGCCACGGGCCATCGGGCAGACCCAGCCCCTTGCGCTGACCCAGTGTGAAATGTGCAATGCCCTGATGCCGGCCTAGTATGTTTCCTTCAATATCCACAATATCGCCGGCCATGAATCCCACCGTCGCACCCTCCCGTTTGAGAAAGGCAATGCGGTCGCCGGCCGGAATAAAACAGATATCCTGACTTTCATGTTTTTCCGCCGTCGCCAGCCTGAAATAACGGGCCAGTTCGCGGGTATCGTCTTTCTCCAGATTACCGACCGGAAACAGAATCCGTTCGGCCTGCCGGCGATTTGTTGTGGCCAGAAAATAGCTCTGATCCTTCCTGTTATCACTGCCCTTGAATATATGAATGCCATCATCCGCATCGCGACGCTGCACATAGTGACCGGTCGCCACAAATCGCGCCTCCAGCTGATCCGCCGCATCCAGCAGTGCGCCGAATTTCACAAAACGGTTGCAGCGCTCACACGGGTTGGGCGTGCGGCCTGTTTCGTAATCCTGAACAAACGGATCAATCACATCACGGCGGAATTCCTCGCGCATATCCATGGCATAAAACGGAATACCGATATGATCGGCTACCCGGCGTGCATCATACGAATCTTCCAGCGAACAGCAGGAACCGTGACCGCTCACATCATCACGCGAATAGTCCCAGACATTCAGAAATACACCGACCACATCCAGACCGGCCTCTTTCAACAATACCGCCATCACCGATGAATCCACACCACCGGACATGGCAGCAATCACCCGCACACCTTTCAACGGTGCCAGATCCGCCATGATGCCGGCAATGATGGATTCAGTGTTTTGATTTCGGGACATACGCGAAGCTTAGCAGCAGTTATCTCAAACAAGTAACTCCTGAATAACAAAATGGAAGATTTTACCATTTTATTATTCAATCGTTGGGTAATTGTAACGCGACTTGCGTCGCTGTTCAGGCAGAAAGATTTCTGTTGTCCTCTACCACCTCAACCAGAATTCCGTCCGGGTCCGCCAGAAAGAAATAATCGATGCCGGTTCTTCCATGCACAATTTTTATACCCTCAGCCAGCCCCAGCGAGTCCATTCGCTCTTTGGCCAGCTGGACGTCGGCCACCCTGACCCCAAAATGCTTGATGCCGATTCGGGGCAGGTCTGTCGCCAACTGTTTTGAGGACTCGGGAGCAGCAACATGACTGGAAAAGCAAAACAGTTCCAGCAATGCCTCACCCTGTTTCAGGTGCACAATCGCAAGCGATTCATCCTCTGCCCGCCAGCGAAACACCGGTCTGAACCCGAGCAGATCATAGAATGCAACAGATGCTTCAAGATCAGACACACTCAGCGCCACATGATGAAAACTGAACATTATTCCCTCACTTCTGTGATCACGACAGACATCAAACCTCGCAGACTGCCATCCGGTTTCGGCCTGAATCCCGAAATACGGAGGCCGGAAACGGCCACAACCGGATCATACCAGAGCGGAATATAGACCATATCATCATGCATCTTCTGCTCTACCCTGGCATACCATTGTTTGCGTTCAGCCTGACTGTCTGCAGCCGTGGCCAGATCCAGCCACGCATCAACCTGCGGGTTGGCATAGCGCCCCCGATTGGAGCCTTTGGGCGGCCACATATCCGAATGCAGAATCCAGCGATAAATATCCGGATCGGCAATACCCACCCATGCCAGTGAAAAAACCTGGAAATCGCCGCGTTTGATGCGGGCATAAAAACCGCCCCATTCCAGCGATTCAATCGACACCTTGACTCCGATTTTTTTCCACATCGCCGCAATCGCCGTAGTCAGCCTTAAACGGGTCGGGTCGGTACTGGTGCGATAATTGATCGTGAAACGTACGCCATCCGATCCTCGTGGAAATCCTGCCTCATCCAGCAGCTTGCCTGCCCGTGCCAAATCAAAGGGGATGTGCGCCAACGGTGTGGATGCCCAGTGATGCGGTATCAGCACTGTCTCGGCCAGTTCCGGCAAATCTGCAAACAGGGCCTTTTTCAGCTTGTTGCGATCCAGCGCCATCGCCAGCGCCCGGCGCACCCGCACATCCTTCAATATGTCATCCTGCAGATTCAGACCGATATAGGAAAATGTCGTGGAAGGCCTGGTCTGCATGCTCAGTTCCGGCTGTTTCCTGATATAGGGAAGCAAATGCGGCGGCAAATCATTCTGCACAAAATCCAGTTCACCGCGCTTGAGTTTCAGAATCCGGGTCACCGGATCTTTCACCGCATAAAAGCGAATCGCGGACACAGATCCGGATACGCCAACACGCTCCAGCGTGAGCGCACTTTCGGTCCACGACCTGAGCCTGAAAGGGCCGCAACCAATGCTTCGGCGGGCCTGATGCGCTGCATGCGCCATCGATGCCGGCAGAATACCGATATTCAAATGCGTTAAAAATGATGCATCGGCCTGTTTCAGACGAATCACCACGACATCATCCGCCTCGGCTGTCACCGCCTGGATGGCCGCAAACCCCGCTTTCAGGGGACTGGCCATTTTTGCATCCAGTACCGCCGACAGTGTGGCCACCACATCTTCGGCATCAAGACCGGAGCCATCGGAGAAGTGCACATCCGAATGCAGATAAAAACGCCATAATAACGGTTCCGGATGTTCCCATCGTTCAGCCAGATCACCCTGCACATTGAACGCATCATCCAGTTTCACCAAACCACGGTGTATCAGTTCCTGCACACGCACCGAGGCGGCATCGGTAGCAAAACGGGGATCGAGCGTGATCGGCATTTGCGCCAGCCCCACACGCAACAGGCCCTGTTCCTGTTCTCCGGCCTGACAACCGGCCAGCAAAACCAGTAACAGGCCAACAAACAGGTTTTTTTTCACCCCTGCTCCCACAAACTCATGGCCTCAACATGGCCCGCATATGGAAACAAATCCAGTGCCCTCAATGCCTTCAGGCGATAACCGTGCTGCTGCAACAGTGCACCGTCGCGCGCACCGGCTGCCACATCACAGGAAACCATGATGATTTTCTTCGGTAACAGTCGTGAAATTTGGTTGCACAATCGTTTAGCGCCACGGCGCGGCGGATCGAGAATCAGTACATCGGCACCGATATACGGTTCCAAATCGAACGACTCGAATAGATTTGCCACGACAAAGCCGGAATCAACACCAAGCGCTTTGGCATTGGCTGTTGCTGCCCGCACACTGGCTGCATTCAGTTCCGCGCCGAATACAGTGGCACCGGTTGCCGCAGCCAGCGGCAATGACAAATTGCCGATGCCGCAAAACATATCTGAGATTCTATTCACCGAGCCGGCCCATGTTTGAATTTGTGTGATCAATTCCCGATTGCCCTCGGCCTGCCCCTGCACAAAATCATCCGGCCCGATCACCAGCTGTATGTCCGTTTTACCAGCCGGCAACACATCGTGGAACATGTCAGATTTCTTCT
>JBHHTY010000117.1:0-6276 GCA_046753565.1 Mariprofundus sp. | reverse complement strand
TTACTTATGTCGGTATTATTATTCACCTTGCCTCTTGGGCTGTTGATGATACTTGTAAAAATCCTACCGCCATGGCCGGTTCCGGGAAATAGCCGACAATAGAACTCAAGTATTTGAATTTATTGAATTTTAATTGCCTGGCGCTACAATGCCCAAAACTTAAAAAAGGTGGCTTTTCATGCCCAAATATAAACGATTTCACGATGCTTCAGTCAGTGAAAAAATCCTGGATTCGATGTTCCTTGTCACCATTGGTCTGGCTTATCTGTTTGCACTGCTGAATTTGTATTATACCCATCAGGGTCGTGATGGTGAGCCCGGGCTGTCTGTCAAAGATGTCATGTATGCCTATCATGGAAGTCACAACCAGACCCGGCTTGGGGCTGCGATCAATGGCCCCATGGAACCCAATCTCCCGAATGCTGCCGCTAAAGATACGATTCTGGACTGGATCAACCATGGCGCACCTGAGGATGAATTCCATGAGAAAGTGGAACCGATCATGCAGGAGAACTGCATTATGTGCCATTCTTCGGAAAGTGGTTTACCCATCCCTCATTTCACCTCGTATGAAAATGTTGTGAAACTGACAGAAACTGATACCGGAGCCACCATTCCGGCGCTGGTTCGTGTTTCACATATTCACCTGTTCGGCATCGCCTTCATCCTGTTCTTCGTCGGACGCATTTTCATCCTCTGTGAAATGCCGGTGTGGCTCAAACGCATTACCGTTGCGATTCCGTTCCTGTTTCTGCTTATAGACATTATGTCATGGTATATCACCAAGATCATACCGGGTTTCGCCTATGTGGTTGTGGCCAACGGGGCATTGATGGGGCTTGCGTTCGGCGGCCAGTTACTGACCAGTTTGTATCAGATGTGGTTCTATAAACCCAAGGTAATACCGATCGAGATGTAATCGGGTGTAATCTTCTACCCCTGTGTGCAATCATTCCTCTCAGGTTTGTTGTATTCAGAGGCTATCATTGCTCCATGATATAAAAACAGGAGCACAATAAAGGAGAGTAATATGAAAAAAACATATCTTATTATCGCTGCAGCAGCATGTTTTGGCCTGACTTCACAGGTGGCCATGGCCGAAGTGAATGCCGAGAAGATTTACAGTTCCAAATGCAAGATGTGTCACAAGTTCGACAAGAAAAAAATGGGGCCGGCATTCAAGGATATGAACAAGGATCCAGCCGTACTGAAAGCAACCATTACTGATGGACGAAAAATGATGCCGAAATTCAGCGGAAAACTGTCCGATGAAGAAATTGATGCCATGGTTGCTTTCATTCAAAGCAAACAGCCGGCGGCAACCAATCCATGCGCTAACAACCCTTGCGCTAAGTAAACTTCTGGTAAATAGTTAGCCCTCATTATTAACGGGGAAGGAGAGTCTATGCGAATCAAACAATGGATCGGGGCATTAGCTGCCCTGGCAATATTACCGATGGCTGCCAGTGCAGCTGATACATTGGATGGGAAGGCTCTCTACCAGGCCAATTGCGCCAAATGCCATGGCGCAACTGGCGAGGTAAGTCCCTATGGTAAAAGCCTGAAGCCTTTTCCGGCTCGCAACCACAGGGCTATCGCCAAACTGATCAGTCGTGACGAAATGCGTCGGATTATCACTTATGGTGTGAAAGGTACAGCCATGACACCGAAGAAATACACTCTGGATGCACTGGAAATCGAAGAAGTGATCGATTACATCCAGACCTTTGATTACACACCTGATCTGGCCAACGGCAAGAAACGTTTTAAGGCTGTATGTTCCAGCTGTCATGGCATCGACGGTCGGGCGAAAACTGGAGTTGGTGCTAAAAATCTGGTTTATACCAAACTTAACCTGACTGAAATCGTTCATACCATGCGTTATGGTCGCCCGGGCACATTGATGACCAGTAAACGTCATCAGCTAAGTAATCCGGATATCGCAGATGTCGCCAACTATGTTTATTCACTGCGTTATCTGGCCAGTCCGGCCAACGGGCAAAAACTGTTCAGCAAAAACTGCAGCAGCTGCCACGCCACACCCAGCCAAATCAAGTTGATCGGTAATGCAGCGGTAACACGCAGCATTGCTGAGCTGAGTGACCGCCTGCTGGATCTTCGTATCCGCCATGGCCGCCATGTTGACCGCGCCGGGAAAAGAGTTGAGAAGCTGTCTTCAGACGACATTCAGGATATCATTGCCTATATGAGGAAGAATACCTGACAATGCATGTGACACCCGAAACAGGCGCCTCCCAATTGGGGGGCGCTGATCTTTTTGACCTTAAAATCATCAAAAAGTATGATAAGGCAGGTCCACGCTATACCTCATACCCTACTGCACCGATGTTTCACTCCGGAATCGGCGCAGAGGATTATGCTGCAACCCTGAAACGTGTGGCTGCAGATGAGGCGCCGCTATCATTGTATATCCATATCCCGTTTTGCAATACGGTTTGCTACTACTGTGGCTGTAACAAGATCGTGACCAAACAGTATGATCGCGCAACACCTTATCTGGAACTGCTACTCAAAGAGATTGATCACGTTGCTGATGTCATGGGTGACACGAAACGTCCCGTCACACAGCTTCATTTTGGTGGTGGGACGCCGACATTCATGAACAATGACCAGATGCGCACCATCATGGCAAAATTGCGGGAACGCTTCAATTTTGTCGCCAAAGATGAAGGTGAATTTTCCATCGAAATCGATCCGCGCGAATGTGATGAAAACACCGTACGCGTATTACAGGAAATTGGTCTGAACCGCATGAGTATGGGCGTGCAGGATTTTGATCCGGTGGTACAAAAAGCGGTCAACCGGATTCAGAGCAAGGAAGAAACCCTGCGTGTCTTGAATGAAGCCCGGGCGCACGGTTTCGAATCGATGAATATTGACCTGATGTATGGCTTGCCACATCAGACTGTGGAAACCTTCAATGCCACCCTGGATACGATTATCGCATTCAGCCCTGATCGCATTGCCCTGTTCAACTATGCCCACCTGCCCCATATGTTCATGCCGCAACGCCGCATTGATGAAGCGGCACTGCCTTCTGCGCAGGAGAAACTTAATATTCTTGAACACAGCATCAACAAATTGCTGGATGCTGGTTATATGTTTATCGGCATGGACCACTTTGCCAAGCCCGGGGATGAACTGATGATTGCCCAACAGCAGGGCAAGTTATACAGGAATTTTCAGGGTTACAGCACACAGGCGGATTGCGATCTGATCGGTCTGGGTGTGACCTCGATCGGTTATGTCGGTGGCGGCTTCTTCCAGAACAGAAAAGAAATGGATACCTATGCCGAAGCGGTTGAGAAGGGTGAATTCCCGGTATTCCGTGGTTATGTGCTGTCCGATGAAGATCATCTTCGCCGACAGGTTATCATGCGGCTGATGTGCGATTTCTCGCTTGATTACAATCAGTTTGAGAAAGATTTCGGCATTGTATTCAGGCAACACTTTGCCGATGGTCTGGCCGATCTTCAGGAAATGGTATCCGATCATCTGGTCGAACTGCGTGATGACGGGTTGACCGTATTGCCGGCCGGCCGGCTGCTGATCCGCAATATTGCGATGGTGTTCGATGAATATCTGCAAAAGAAAAAGGAAGGCACCAGCTTCTCGAAAGTTATCTGATTTTATGCTGCAACCGGAAATCCGACTTTTTCCTTCTCTATCACGGGCCTATTGACCCGGAAATCGGACATATCCAGTTTCGGTTCTTCACCCATGATCCATCGGCTCATTAAATCGGCCGTACCTGGCGCCAGTGCAACGCCGTTACGATAATGTCCGGTTGCCACCCATAAGCCAGGATGCTCCTCTACCGGCCCTAAATACGGCATGCCATCCGGACTGCCCGGCCTGAAACCCATCCATTTCTGCACAATTTCTGCATTTTTCAAACCCGGTGTGATGCGGCAAGTAGCCTCAAGCAGCTGATCGACCACCACATCTGTAGTGCCTGAGCGAAAACCCACCCGTTCCATGCTGGCGCCGACAAGGATATGGCCATCCACTCTGGGGACCATATAAACATCATCGTGTTTGATAATATGGTTTACACGACCCGGCTTATCCCTGAGCAGTACAATCTGCCCCTTCACCGGCTCCACAGGCAGGGTCAAGCCGATTTGTCGGGCCAGTTCACCGCTCCAGCTGCCAGCCGCCAATAGAACAGCATCGGCTCCGATTTTCTCACCACTGGCAAGTGTCACCGAGACAACCTTACCCTGTGGGTTTTCTTTCAAGGCAATCACTTCGGCCTGTTCGCGAATCGGTACCTGGCATATTTCGAGGGCTTTTCTGACCGCAGCTAACAAACGCGGATTACGTACCTGCCCTACTTTCGGCCACAACAATGCCCCGCTCACCCGTTCGGATATAGTCGGTTCATGTTGTCGAGTTTGTCGGGCATCAAGCTCTTCCACCTGCCAGTCGAATCGTTTCGACCAGGCCAGGGCATCGTCGCGGTGATGAATACGGTCATTTTCAAGCAGAGGAATTAACAAGCCGCTGCTCAGCCACTGCATCGACATACCGGTCATCTCCAGCAACATCTCGTTCAAGGCCGGATATTTGCTCAGACTGTTATCAATCAAATGCGTAAAGCTGTCCGGATACAGCCACGGATGAATCGGACACAGAATCCCCGCCCCGGCCCATGATGATTCCCGTCCGACATTGCCTTTTTCCAGAATAACGGGGCTGGCACCAAGGCGATGCAGATAAAGTGCTATCAAACACCCGATCACCCCGCCGCCGATCACCACGACCTGTTTCGTATCGCCCGGCTTGAATCCTGTCACAATTCCCTCCCCCTTCATTACAGACTGAGTTTTTCGGCGACAAAATCGGCATCCTTGTCACCTCTGCCGGACAGATTGACCAGAATCGTTTTCTCCGTCGGCATACAGGATGCCTGCTGCATGGCATAGGCTACCGCATGGGCGCTTTCCAAGGCCGGAATGATACCCTCCAGCCGCGACAAGGCCATAAATGCATCCAGACATGCTGCATCGTCCATCGTTTCATAACGCACCCGACCAATATCTTTAAGGTAACAGTGTTGCGGTCCGACACCCGGATAATCCAGACCTGATGCAATGGAATAAACCGGCAGAGGCTGGCCGGCATCATCCTGCAGGTTATAGCAGGTAAAGCCGTGAATCGACCCTTTGATACCCAATGTCAGGGTGGCGGCATGATCGGGCGTATCCAGTCCCCGGCCGGCCGGTTCCACGCCCACCAGTTCAACCGCCGTATCCGGCAGAAAAGCGGTGAACATGCCAATGGCATTGGAGCCGCCGCCGACACAGGCAGTAACTATATTCGGCAGTGCCCCCTCTCTGTCCAGAAACTGCTGACGAGCCTCGCGTCCGACAATGCTCTGGAAATCACGCACCATCTTGGGGAACGGATGCGGGCCAACCACGGAACCGATGGCATAAAAATAGTTCACCGGATCCTTCAAATACGCTTCAAAGGCGCTGTCCACCGCATCTTTCAGCGTTTGAGAGCCGCGCGTGACCTCAACCAGATTACAGCCCAGAATTTTCATTTTGGTGACATTGGGGTGTTCCTTGGCGATATCAATCACGCCCATATGAATTTCACATTCAATGCCAACCAGCGCGCATGCTGTTGCCAGCGCCACCCCGTGCTGACCTGCTCCGGTTTCTGCCAGCACTTTGGTTTTGCCCATGTGCCTAGCCAGCAACGCCTCACCCAGACAATGATTGATTTTATGTGCGCCGGTATGGTTCAAATCCTCGCGCTTGAGAAATATCCGTGCGCCGCCGGACTGCTCGCTCAGACGCCGGGCATAAAAGATCGGACTCGGACGGCCTACATAATGCGCATATAAATCCTGCAGTTCCTGCTGGAAGGATTCGCTCGCACTGACGTCGTCATATGCGTCATTGATTTCGTCCATGATAATTTTCAATTCAGGCGGAATAACCTGACCGCCATATTCTCCAAAATATCCTTTTTGATCCGGCATCTGATTCAATTCCATGTCCCCTCCCTTATTACTTTTTGATTTCTATAAGTAAACAAAACCCTACCGAAATCCATTTCTTTTGGGTATCACGCCGGGCTTCAGTATGCCTTCATTGCCACGTTCTTTTGAAAAAAGAGTGGTAAAAAAACCTCATAAATATTTTTGACGGCAGGAAAGATCTCTTTTGTCGTATGGATTGGCGAACAGAAAAATTGCATTACAATACCATGTGCGGATTCAATCAGTGAAGATGAAAAGAA
>JBHHTY010000116.1:0-6336 GCA_046753565.1 Mariprofundus sp. | reverse complement strand
TGAAGAAAGAAGTATGGAAAGATGTGAAACATTGATCTGAAATCCAGATCGAACACAAAAGGCCCGCCATTCAATGGCGGGCCTTTTTTATGCTGATCGCAGGTTCATTCCTTGACCGAAATAGGCCTGCTTCGTAGTCTCGCCAACCCTTTTAAATACAGTACGACCTACCGGAGCCTGTAGCTGATCCATGCGCGATTTTGAAAAGATAAAACGTCTTCCTCCCTATGTGTTCGCGGTTGTGAATCAGTTGAAGATGGAATTGCGCCATGCCGGTGAGGATATTATCGATCTGGGTATGGGCAATCCGGACCAGCCGACACCGCAGCATATTGTCGATAAACTGTGCGAAGCCGCGCAGGATGGCAGGAATCATCGCTATTCGGTGTCACGCGGTATCCCCGGCCTTCGCCGTGCCATCTGTGCCTATTACAAACGCAAGTTTGATGTCAATCTGGATCCGGAAACCGAAGCGATTGCAACGATCGGCTCCAAGGAAGGGTTGGCTCATCTGGCGGTGGCGATCACTTCACCCGGTGATCTGATTCTGACCCCGAATCCGGCTTATCCGATTCACCCCTACGGTTTTATTATTGCCGGCGCCGATATCCGCCATGTGCCGATGGGGCCGGGGCGCGATTATTTCGAGGATGTGCAGAAGGCGGTCAAGGATTCCTGGCCGCGACCGAAAATTCTGGTGGTCAATTTTCCGTCCAACCCGACAGCACAGGTGGTTGATCTGGATTTTTATGTCAAACTGGTCGATTTCGCACGCGAGAATGACTTGATCGTTATTTCCGATATCGCCTATGCCGAAATCTGTTTTGACGGTTATCAGTGCCCGTCGATTCTGCAAGTGCCCGGTGCCAAAGACGTGGCGGTGGAATTTTACTCCCTGTCCAAAACCTACAATATGCCCGGTTGGCGCATGGGCTTTATGGTGGGTAATAAAGATATCGTGGCTGCACTGGCCAAGGTGAAATCATATCTGGATTATGGCACCTTCCAACCGTTGCAGATTGCCTCATGCGCTGCACTGAACGGCCCACAGGAATGTGTGGAAGAGATTCGCCTGATGTATCAGTCGCGCCGTGATGTGCTGATTGATGGTATGCATAAAATGGGCTGGATGGCCGAAAAGCCCAAAGCCACCATGTTTGTCTGGGCCGAGATACCGGATGAATTCAAGCATATGGGATCACTTGAGTTCTCCAAGAAGATGCTCAGGCAGGGTGGTGTGGCTGTCTCTCCCGGCATCGGTTTTGGCGACTATGGTGACGAATATGTGCGCATTGCACTGATCGAGAATGAACACCGGACGCGGCAGGCACTGCGCGGTATGCGCAAATTCCTGCATGCGGGCGTTTGAGCAGATGCGGCTTCTGGATTGTTAACATGAAACAAACAGAATGCACAGTTTTCTGCTGACGGCAAACAGTGTGCTTGCGATAAAACTGGAGTACAAGAATGAATGACATAAAAGTTGGATTGCTGGGTCTGGGTACAATCGGAACAGGCGTAGCCCGAATTTTGATTGAGCAACAGGCGTTGATGTCCCGTCGGCTGGGTAAAAATATCCTGCTGGTGGCTGCAGCAGACCGTGATCTGGACCGCGACCGCGGCCTTGATTTTGCAGGGGTCCGCCTTACAGACGATGCCAATGATATTGTCACGGCGGATGATATCGATCTGGTGGTGGAACTGATCGGTGGTTATGAGCCTGCCCGTTCATTTGTGGCAACTGCTCTGGAACATGGAAAACATGTGGTTACGGCCAACAAGGCGCTGGTGGCCAAGCATGGCGAGGAACTGTTCCCGCTGGCGGCGGAAAAAGACGTTGCGGTGGGGTTTGAGGCGGCGGTCGGGGGCGGTATTCCGTGCCTGAAGGCCTTGCGCGAAGGCTGTGCCGCCAATGCCGTGCAGTCCGTTTATGGGATTCTGAACGGTACCTGTAATTTTATTCTGACCAAAATGGAAAATGAAGGTGCCGATTACGTGGATGTGTTGAAGGAAGCGCAGGAGCTTGGCTATGCCGAAGCCGATCCTACCTTTGATGTGGAAGGCATCGATACAGCGCACAAATTATCGATTCTGGCGGCCATGGCTTATGGCTCCAGAATCAGGTTCGATGAAGTCTTTACTGAAGGTATCAGCAAGATTACAGCCGATGATATCGAATCGGCTGCCGAACTGGGTTATCGCATTAAGCTACTTGGTATCGCCAAACCGCATGGGGAGAAAGGGGAGGTGAAGCAGGTTGAAATGCGTGTGCATCCGACCCTGGTTCCGGCCCATTCACAACTGGCACAGGTATCCGACTCCTACAATGCTGTACAGGTATCCGGTGATTTTGTTGAGCATACCATGTATTTCGGTCGCGGTGCCGGCGAACGCCCGACAGCATCCGCCGTGGTGGCGGATATCATGGATATTGCCCGTGTCTGCTCTTCGGATGGCGGGGCAGATGGCGTTGCTCACCTGGCACCGCCGATGGGTTTTGTCGAGTCGGAACGCCGTGATCTGGGAACCCTGCCGGTGGCGGATATCGAATGTGAATATTATCTGCGTCTGATGGTGAAGGATGAGCCCGGTGTGATTGCATCGGTCACCTCAATACTGGCCGATCACCGCATCAGTCTGGAAGCCATGAGCCAGAAAGAACGCTCTGAAGCGAACAGTGTACCGGTGGTGATGCTGACGCATGAAACCACTGAAGGAAATTTGCAGGCAGCAATCAGCCGTATTACAGGCCTGAAAGCTGTCGAGGATGATGTGCTGATTCTGCGAAAAGAATCGGCTGTTGCGTAAGCAATCTGATAAGGAACTGATTATGCCCCGTTATGAAGGAATTATTAACCGCTACCGCGCATTCTTGCCGATTGGCAAGGATGATTCGGTCATTACCCTGTATGAAGGTAATACGCCACTGCATGAGTCGATGAATTTGCGCAATGCCATCAACCCGGAACTGAAAATCTTCCTCAAGTTCGAGGGGCTGAATCCGACCGGTTCGTTCAAGGATCGCGGTATGACTATGGCTGTAACACAGGCCTATAATGCCGGTTCCAAAAAAATCATCTGTGCATCCACCGGCAATACTTCCGCTTCGGCGGCAGCCTATGCGGCCAACTGTGGCATGGATGCCTATGTGCTGATTCCGGATGGCAAGATTGCTTTGGGCAAGATGAGCCAGGGCATGCGTTATGGTGCCAAAGTGATTCAGATTCGCGGTAATTTTGATGATGCGCTGGAACTGGTGCGGGATATCTCTGCCGATGGTTCCATCTCTCTGGTGAATTCCGTCAATCCGTATCGGATTCAGGGTCAGAAAACCGCTTCGTTCGAGATTGTTGATGAGCTGGGTTTTGCGCCGGATTACCATGCGCTTCCGGTCGGTAATGCCGGCAATATCACAGCCTACTGGATGGGATACAAGGAATATCACGAAAAACGTATCAGTAAATCGCTGCCAAAAATGATCGGCTTTCAGGCCGCCGGCGCGGCACCGATTGTGAACGGAGCTCCAGTGGAGCATCCGGAAACTGTGGCCACGGCGATTCGCATTGGCAAGCCGGCTTCATGGCAGCAGGCAGAAGCTGCCCGTGATGAATCCGGCGGGCGTATTGATGCAGTAACTGATGAAGAAATTCTGCAGGCTTATGACATGCTGGCTTCTCTTGAAGGCGTATTTTGCGAACCGGCTTCGGCAGCATCTGTTGCCGGTGTAATCAAGCTCAACAAGGCCGGTTATTTCCAGCCGGGCGCATCAATAGTCTGCACCCTGACCGGTAACGGTCTGAAAGACCCGGATACGGCCATGATGGGTATTCCTTCACCGGTGACGATTGATGCCAACGAAGATGCTGTACGCAAGGCTCTGGAATCATAATGCTCAACACCATTCCAAGAATGCGGGTCAGGTGACTGTTTCGACGCTGATTATCAGTCAGGCATTGATCCGGCATCAGGATGGGGTTTCGCTCCATCCTGATCTGTTTTTATGGCAAAAACAGTTGTCTGCCTACAGGCAACAATGGTTCGATTGCACCGATAAAAACCCGCTGGGCTGGTATGCCGCATTGTGCGGAATATCACCGACTGTTTTACTGGCTTCGCAGTGCGAGGCCTTACCGGAACATACCGTTCAGTGCTGGAGTGTTTCTCCCTATCATGCCCGAATTATGCGTGACACGGTTCGGGTGATGCCGGAAGGAGAGTTTTCCTGGACAGATGAAGATGCCGGCCACCTGTGCGTGGTACTGAATCCATTACTGGCTGAAGAAGGGATGCAGCTGTTTGCTGTCGGGAGTGCATTGTTGCTGGCCTGCCGGGAAAAAGTCGAGGCGTATCCATTATCTTTCGGAGAAATATCAGGAAAGATGTTGCCGGACAGGCATCACGAAGGCGAAGACGGCGGTCGTTTGAACCGCTTGTTATCGGAAATCCAGATGACTCTGTTTCAGCATCCATTGGAGACGCGGCATGACCGGGGGGAAGCGGAAGTGAACGGGATATGGTTATGGGCTCCGGTTGACTGGCCGCAGGCGACAGCATTGAGGACAGTACCCGTTGCAACGCGTCATCCGGCATTGCAATCCATGGCCGATGGCAGGGATGCAGTATGGATGATCAGCGAAGTCGAACGATTGCATGGTTTGGTGAAAAAGGATGCAGATGCAGCACTGCCGAAGCGGATGGTGCTGGCTGGTGAGGGGTATGCTGTGCTGCTGAATAAATCATGGTTGCCGAGGTTGGGAAAAACGACATGGTATCCGAAAGCGGTACAAGATGAATCGCAGTTGCTGAAAGTTATCCGTGCACAGTCCCTGAGGCAGGTGGGTGATTGATGTTGCCGACAGATAAAACCGTCAAGGGTTTCAGACTGGCATGGCGTCATGGCCCGCTCGAAGCTGGCGATCCTGCCGGGGCATGGCAGGGGCTGCTTGAGGCTAGGGGCATACAGGAATCCGATCCGTTTTTCGCGCCACGACTGGCCGGTTTACCCGACCCGTTCGCGATGATGGATATGGAAAAAGCGGCGGAGCGTGTAGCCGATGCAATTTCAGCGGAAGAAAAAATTCATATATTCGGTGATTTTGACGCCGATGGCGTGAACGGCACAGCCATTCTGGTTGAAGCCCTGCGCGCTGCAGGATCGCATGTTTCTTTTTCAATTCCACACCGTGCTGATCAGGGGCACGGGATCGGGGTGGAGCCGGTTCAGGAGGCGGTTGCGGAAGGGGCAAAACTGGGTATCAGTGTGGATACCGGCACGACCTGTTTTGAGGCTTGTGTGGCCGCTGCAGAGCTGGATTTTGATCTGATTATCAGTGATCATCATCTGCCAGAAGAAACATTGCCGGATGCCTTTGCTCTGCTTAATCCGGCCCGTTCCGATTGCGGTTTTGCAGACAGAAAACTGTGTGGAACCGGTGTGGCTTTTTTTTTGCTCATGGCGGTATGGCAAAAACTGGCTCAGAAGAATGCACGACCGGACTTTGATCTGCGGGTGTTACTGGATCGCGTTGCCGTAGCGACCATTGCCGATGTCATGGATGTTGTCGGCGTGAACCGGATTCTGGTGTATCACGGTTTGCAACGATTAAACAGCAAGCCTTCCACCGGGATGCAGGCTCTGTTGAAGGTCGCAAAAATAAAAAAGAAAGTTTCAGCTGAAACCATCGGTTTTTATCTGGCACCGCGTATCAATGCCGCCGGTCGTTTGCAACACGGCGATGCGGCGATGCGGCTTCTTTCCACGCATGATCCGGCAGAAGCAATGGCGCTGGCTATGGAGCTGGATGCAACCAATAAACAGCGACGCCTGGTGGAAGCTGAGGTATTCAAACAGGCTGAACTGATTCTCGGTGATGCAGAATTGCTGGCTGTATATGATCAGCGCTGGCATGCCGGTGTGGTTGGTTTGGTGGCAGGGCGTCTGGCCCGCAAACACGGCAAACCGGCGGCTGTGGGTTTTGTCACACCGGATGGTGACGTTCGTGTTTCGTTGCGCGGTATGCCGGGTTTCCATATCGGTGATTTGCTTAATCTCTGTAGCGACCATCTGGATGGTTTTGGCGGTCATGCCGGTGCCGGCGGTGGCACGGTCAGGGCAGGGCATTGGGATGATTTCACTGCCGCTTTTGCTCAGGGTATTCGTGAGCAGGCCGCCAATGCTGATAATCACAGACTGAAAAGTATCGATGGTGTACTGGGGCTGGGCTGTATGCATATCGGACTAGCTGAGCGTTTGGCCCGTTTCGAGCCGATTGGCCGCGGTAACCCTGCCTGTCTTTGGTTGCTGAAAGATATTCAGATTGCGGATCGCAGCGATTT
>JBHHTY010000115.1:0-6371 GCA_046753565.1 Mariprofundus sp. | reverse complement strand
TTTGGAACCCCGAAAATTAAAATCCTCGAATTGATAACAGAAACCCGTCTATGAATCGGAGAATAAAGTTCCGGCAATATCCTTTTCAACCGCAACCTCATCACAATCAGCAAAACGGGAACAATGCACACAAACGGTCCATATCTTGTGAGGCAAACTTTCCTTCGAGACAATGCGATAGCCCAGTCCGGCAAAAAAACCGGTAACGTAAGTCAGAGCAAACACCCTGGTCACGCCCATATCCGCCAGCCACTGTTCGCAACCTTGGACCAGCAAACGGCCGACACCGTGCTTCTGACAAGCCGGATCCACAACCAGCGAACGCACTTCGGCCAGATTCTTTGCGTAGATGTGAGCACAAACCACACCGACCAGCATGCCATCATATTCCGCAACCAGAAACTCCTGCAAATGCTGAAAGATATTGTCCCGGTCCCGTTGCAAAATAATGTCTTTATTGGCAAAAGGTATCAGAAGCTGATAAATCGCTTCCACATCATCGGCGACTGCGCCGCGAACACGAACCGGATGGCTTTCACTCTCCATCATTGCAACATGACCCTGCCGCGAACCAGCATATCCTTCGCATGTTGAATTGATTGCCCCTCTACACCACCCAGCATGCGGGCAATTTCAGCTTGGCGTGACTGCCCATCCACAGGCTCAAGGCCTGTAATCGTGCGCCCTTCTTTTTCGTTTTTACAAATCACCACCTGATGATCTGCACATGATGCCACCTGCGGCAGATGCGAAATAACCAGCACCTGGCGGTCTTTGCCCATCCGGGCCAGCAACTCACCCACGCACCAGGCAGTTTCACCGCCAATGCCGGTATCTACCTCATCAAATACGGCAATATGCGGCGTATTGCTCAATACACCACAGCTTTTGAAAGCCAGCACCAAACGCGACAGCTCACCACCGGAAGCGACATCAGCCAGATCACGCCAGGGCTCACCCGGGTTGGACATGATTTTTATACCGATACGATCCCGGCCGGATGCAGACCAGCCGGATTCATCTTCTGCAATCTGAACACCGAAACGCACCTGCATGCCGGACAGCGCCAACCGGTTCAGAAATGGCCGCAGGCGCCCCGCCAGCTGCTCCCCACTGCGTTTGCGCTCCTCACTCAAAGCCGTGGCGCACTGGCAATAACTGTCACGCGACTTTTCCAGTTTTTCCAGCAATGCAGCCTCATCCCAGCCTGCCGTATCAAGCATGGTCAGGCGCTCACGCCATTCATCCATCAAGGCCAGCAAACCAGATTCATCACAACCATGCCTGCGCATGGCCTCATGTAATCCCATCAGGCGTTGCTCGGATTGCTGCAATGCAATCTCATCAAATGCATCATCCAGCACACTCCGCAGCTCCGGTGTAGCCTCGCCAAGCAGCACATCCATCTGATCAAGCAACTGCCGACTGCTACGCAAACCAGCATGAAAATCTTCGGCCATTTCTACTGCATGAATGGCTCTGGCGAGCATATCGCGCACCGATGGCTCTGATTCATCGAGCAAGGCCAGCGCCTCAGATGCCGATTGCTGAATCTGGGCATGATGCCGCCCGGCATCCACCTCGCGCTGCAACCCATCAACCATGCCTTCCGATATATCCAGATCTTCCAGCCTGTTCAGTTCTTCACGCATCCAGGCAGCCTGTTGCTCGGTTTCACCGCGATCATGATGCAATGCCTGCAAACGGGAACAAATATCCTGCCATACATCAAAAGCCGTCTTCGTATCATGCAACAGGGAATCCGGCACAGATGCATCCAGTAAACGTCGTTGCACAAGCGGCTGCATCAATGCCTGGTGTTCGTGCTGTCCGTGCATATCAAGACATATCTCACCTATTTTCTGCAGGGTTTTCAGTGCCACCGGCACACCATTGATATAAGCCCGTGAACGGCCATCGCAGGTGATCACCCGCCGTAGAATCAAGCTATCTTCACGATCAATATCACCGTCTTCAAGCAAGGCATCAATGCGCACATCGCCACCCTCCCAGATTGCAGTGACTTCCGCTTTTTTTGCCCCATGGCGCACCCAGTCAGTATGGGCACGGGCACCGAACACCGCCGCCAGAGCGCCACCGAGCATGGATTTTCCGGCCCCGGTTTCTCCGGTAAAAACCGTCATCCCGCTGCCAAGTTCGAGGTGAACCTGTTCAATCAGCGCAAATTGTTTAACGGTAAGGGAAACCAGCATCAGTTCTTCTTCAGTTATTCCACTTCAAGCTGGCCAGCCCAGTGTAATTTGTTTCTTAATACTTCAAAATAGTTCCGACCGGGCAAATAGACCAGTGAAATCACACCTTTTTTCTGTACAACGGCACGGTCTCCCTGCTGCAACTGCAACAGCTCTTCACCATCCAGATTCAGAGCCGCTCCAAAACGGGACTCCACCAGCTTCAGTTCAATCACATCCTCTGCAGGCACCACAATCGGCCTGTTGGACAGGGAGTGTGGACACACCGGAACCACCGAAATCGCATTCACCGATGGGTGCACAATCGGCCCACCCGATGAGAGTGCATAGGCAGTGGACCCTGCCGGCGTTGCCAGAATCAGCCCGTCACCGCGCATGCGGAATACAAACTGATTCTGCACCGTCATTTCGAAACCAATCATGCGCGGCACCGCACTGCGTTCCAGCACCACATCGTTCATGGCATGTCCTTCAGCCACTTTCAAATCATCACGCCAGATTTCAACATTCAGCGCAAAGTGCCGCGTGGTTTCCAGATGCCCTGCCAGAATCTGTTCAACAATTTCAAACATGCTGCCGATCGGGGTGTCGGTGAGAAAACCCACACGCCCCAGATTAATACCAAGCATCGGTGTTTCGGAGCCGATGAAATAGTGGGCAGCATGCAACAGGGATCCATCACCGCCGAGTACGATCATCAGATCGACCCCGTCAGGCATTTCGGCAACCGGCAACAGCGTGCAGTTTTCGGGACAACGCGAATCATTCGAGAGCCCCTCATCAACAAAGACGGCAAGCCCTTTTTCAATCAGCCAGCCATGCAAATCGCACAATACAGATAAAGCGCGGGTATCATTCGGCTTGACGCTTATGCCAATCCGTTTCATCTGGATCCACCCCACCCTTTCGGTTGCTGGTGACACTGGAAACACTGACCACCCTTGATATGACCTTTCGGCTGCGGGGACACACCATCAACACCATGGCAGGCCATGCATGCATCCCTGCTGGTGACAGTGCGGTGCGTTTCATCGTCCGGAACCGGTCTGGTTTTACGCTCGCTTGAGCCCAGCACCAGTACCAGCACAACAGTGGCAACAATGCCCAGAAACAATAAATCACGCTTTCCCGGCTGCCATTTCAGTTTTTGCTGATCAGTCATCTTGACTCCTGGAAATGTGCTGATTGACAAGAATGGGGAAAATCACCTTTTCTTCGTGATGTATTACAGGATACAATCCATTCACACCACCCATGCAGGTGAGCATTCTTGCCGATTCGCCATTGGTATTCCATATCCATGACAACTGCAAGCAGGAAAATGCAACCGCAAAGCCCTTACCCGAAAACTGACACACAACATACTCAGGAACAGCAGACTGTGTCTTTTGTTTTTTTAACACCCACTGCTAGATTACCGGACTATCGGAATCATTCCCCGATCAAATTGACAAGCAAGAGGATAACAACATGAACGTTGATCAGCATTTGAAAGTGGCACAGTGGCACATCGAGCAGGCTCGTCTGCATGCAACCAGCCAGCATACCTGCGGTTGCCCGGTAAACGAGCACTATCAGAAAATCATTGATGAAATTGAATCCGGTTCCGTGGAAGAAGAACTCGTCTGTTCTACCGAAAGGTAGTCCGGCCCAAGCAACCGCCAAAAAGCCGCCCCGAGACGGGCGGCTTTTTTATGGACCTCTCCATATTTGCCAGTACAAAAAAGCCTTAATCGTTGAACGACAAAATAAATACCCATAATTTGCAAATCTATTAACCTAGTGTTATCATCAGGTATTATTCGCGCTATATTAAACGGGTCTGGCAACAGGCTCAGAGGAGAAAAAATGAAAATTCTGCAAGACCACAAACTCACCATCACGACCGGCTTTGTACTGACTGCCATCCTCATTGGCATCGCAAGCGCCACAGGCGGCGGACTTTCCGGTGACCAGATTCTCGGCGCCGTAGCTCGCTGGGGCCACTTCCTGTCCGGCATCACCTGGATTGGCCTGCTCTATTACTTCAATTTTGTTCAGGTCCCATCTCTGGGCGGCGTGTCTGCCGACACCAAAGCTGACCTTTTCAAAGAAGGAAGCATTGTACGCAGGGCTCTGTTCTGGTTCCGCTTCGGTGCCTTGTTTACCGTAATATTCGGACTGCTGTTGCTGCTTGGCCTGTGGAAACAGGGCGGTGCAGACGCTATCAGCACAGACATCATGATCGGTGCCACCTTCGGCATTATCATGTGGGCCAATGTTTTCTTCATCATCTGGCCCAACCAGCAAAAAGTTATCGGGATGGTAGAAGCTGATGCTGATACCAAGGCTGCTGCCGGCAAGAAAGCCCTGATGGCCAGTCGCATCAATACACTGCTGTCTATTCCGATGTTGTTCTTCATGGCATCAAGCGCGCATTTCCCGATTTTTTGATCGACTGCGATTTGGTCTCAACGAAATAAAAAACAGCCTCTGCATTTGCAGGGGCTGTTTTTTTATGCCTGTCGGCATTTTGCTCCTGACCGACTTATCTCAGACTTATCTCAACCGGACGACGCATGCAGGATAAATATTGCTACAGCACTTCAACAGCCCGGGCAGCAAGCCTTGAGCGTTCACTGGCCTTCAATGCAATATGACCACCGTGTTCCCAGCCGGCAAATGCGGATACAGCCTGAGTCAATCCATTGGTATGAGCAGTCAGATAAGGCGTATCAATCTGGCTGTTATTGCCCAGAATAATCAGTTTTGAGTCTTCGCCCATACGCGTGACCAGTGTTTTCATTTGATGCGGTGTCAGGTTCTGCGCTTCATCGACAATCAGCCATGTTTTGGTGAATGTACGACCGCGCGCATACGACAAAGCGGCAATTTCAATGCGATGCTGACCGAGAATATCCGATATATTCTGTGCCTCATCGCCAAGCAGTATCGAAAGATTATCGGTAATCGCGCCCATCCAGGGTTCCAGTTTTTCACGTTCGGTGCCAGGTAAAAAACCGATATCCTGCCCCATAGGAACCGTGGCGCGGGTAACCAGGATCTTTTCGTACAGACCCATATCCAGCGTCTGGTGCAATCCAGCCGCCAGTGCCAATAATGTTTTTCCGGAGCCTGCCTTGCCCATCATCGCAACCAGATCAAGGTCCGCATCCATCAGCAGATTTATAGCCATGTTCTGTTCCAGATTGCGTGCCTGAATACCCCAGATGGCATGGCGTTCATGTCGATAGGAAATAATATCCTGCAAATGCACCCTGCGCTGCTCATCAATCGCCGTGCAGCGCATGGCTACTTCCCGATCACCGGGCAGAATGACAAATGAATTCATGAACGGCAGATCCATCTCATCCGGCCACCTCACCACAAAATGATTACCGTGATCATGTTCGAGAACATCCATACCCTCCGCCATGGTTTCCCATGTCGCATGATCAAGGCGTGCTTTACCGCTGGGCAATACCGACAAATCGCTAACCACGCGATCCGAACGGTAATCCTCAGTTTTCAGACCCAGCGCACGCGCCTTGACACGCAGATTGATATCCTTGGAAACCAGCACCACATGCCGGTCCGGATGCTCCTGCTGCATCGACAACGAAACCGCAATAATACGGTTATCACCACTGCCTTTGGCCAGCGATTCCGGCAAGATATCCAGTGAACGGTGATTCAGTTCAAAAAACAGTCTACCGCCACCGGGCAATGGGCACCCTTTGGATAAATCATCACATTCCATACTCAACTCATCGAGCTGGCGCGATGCCTCGCGCACATTGCGCGCCAGTTCATCGAAGCCTTTTTTCACCTTGTCCATCTCTTCGAGTACCACGATGGGCAGAACCACATCATGCTCATCAAAGCGTTGTAAAGAATTTGGATCATGGATAATCACATTAGTATCAAGGATATAAATTTTGTGCAGCTGTTCGTCGATCAAAATATGCTCCCCGGGATCGTATTTGTTGCCGAAGCGGACAATGCATATTGTGCCACAAGCATGAAACTTGTCATGCGTTCGATTGTTCTGGCAATGGCGCTTGACAGCCCACATTCTCTCGGCATTATTCGCGTCGTTCGCGGGTATAGCTCAGTTGGTAGAGCGCGACCTTGCCAAGGTCGAGGTCACCGGTTCGAGCCCGGTTACCCGCTCCAGAT
>JBHHTY010000114.1:0-6418 GCA_046753565.1 Mariprofundus sp. | reverse complement strand
CATGCTCAAGCTTCGACAGTATCATCCTTGATAGCCTTCGAAGGTTGGGCGCACTGTATGGCATATCGAAGAGCCAACATAAAGAACGTAACCTGGCCGCGCTGGAAATGTTTCTTATGCCTCTGGAGCTTGTGCCGTTTGATGAACATGCCGCAGGCATTTATGGTGATATTCGTGCAGAACTTGAGCGGTCAGGCCAGGTTATTGGTGGCAATGATCTGTTCATTGCCGCCCATGCGCTTAGCCTGAATGCAACCCTGGTGAGCAATAATTTGAAAGAGTTTGCGCGTGTGCCCGGGCTTAGCCTTGAAAATTGGGTGTCAACTCAATTCACCTGATGCCGGGCACAGCAGAGAATATGCCCCGGGTTACGGAATACACGGAAACTTCAACCTTGGGTGCGTTATTGCTGTATGTGTGTAAATTAGCCTTCTTTAGTTTGCACATGGAATGGGGAAAGTTTCTGACATAAGTAATTCCCATTACGGATTTGCAGGGTGTTTTGACATTAGCAAGGCTGTTATGTCAAAAACTATGGCGGTTTTTGACATAAGCTTGTTTTCGCCCAACTATGATTAACCATGCGTGGGAAATTGCTGATAGTAAAGTTCAAACCTTGCTTAGCGAGGCCGATAGAGCCCTGGGTGAGCTGAATGCCTTTTCTCAGCTTATTCCCGATGTGGATTTTTTCATTGCCATGCACATCGCCAAAGAAGCAACCCAGTCCAGTCGTATCGAAGGCACGCGCACTAATATGGAAGAAGCTTTGCTGGACGAGCATGAAATTGAGCCTGAAAAGAAAGATGATTGGCAGGAGGTGCAAAACTATATTCATGCCATTCATCAAGCCATTGCACAGTTGGAAAGCCTCCCCCTCTCTAATCGTTTGCTGAGAGATACACACCGTACATTAATGCAGGGAGTCCGCGGTAAAGACAAAATACCCGGAGAATTTCGCAGAAGTCAGAACTGGATTGGTGTCAGCCTGAAGCAGGCGGTATTTGTTCCACCACATAATGAAGCAGTGCTGGACTTAATGAGTGATTTGGAAGCCTTTTTACACAATGACATGGTGCATGTGCCGCACCTGATTAAAATTGCAATTGCGCATTATCAGTTTGAGACCATTCACCCGTTTAATGATGGCAATGGTCGATTGGGGCGCCTGATGATTGCGCTTTATCTTGCCAGTAATGATTTGCTTACAAAGCCAACGCTTTATTTGTCCGATTTTTTTGAACGCTACAAAACACAGTATGTTGACCACCTCATGGCAGTCAGGGAAGGAAACAAGCTTAAAGCATGGCTGATTTTCTTTTTGTATGGTGTGAAAGAAACCGCTAAAAGCTCTATTCAGGTGTTCAAGGATGTCTTGAAGCTGAAAGAGCGGCTGGATAGTGAAGTGTTACCTCACTTTAGTACACGCAGGCAGAAAAATGCTCAAACGCTGATGAAGCAGCTCTATAAGCAACCCGTGGTGAACATCAAGGCTGTGAGTATGTTATTGGGTATTACCGTAAATACAGCTGCATTGCTGGTCAATGATTTTGTGAAGTATGGAGTGTTGCAAGAAATGACGGGCAAACCACGCAGCCGTGTATTTGTGTTTAAGGAATACATGGTGATTTTTGCACGGAAAGGCGAATAAGGTATGATGGAAAAAGGAGTACCCAGTAAAACATGCCGCAGGTGGCATGATCCGTCTATCGAAGCTGGCTATGGCAGCATGATTCTGCTTGTGGGTGCAACCTAAATGGGGGGGATTCCCTCTTCGAGACTCCTTTCTGTTCTCTTGACATGCTCATGTGGTTTTTTAAAGTAAGGAGTGAAGTAAGGAAATTCGTATGAGTGTGACCATCACAAGCAAAGGGCAAGTAACCATACCCAAGGCTGTCAGAAGCAAACTGCACCTTAAAACAGGAGACAAACTCGAGTTTGTATTGCATCAAAACAGTGTGGAGATCATCCCTGTTAGCGGTTCGGTCAGAGATTTGAAAGGTATGGTTGCCAGGCCTGATAAAGCAATCAGTCTGGATGAAATGGATCGGGTTATTCGTGAGCAGGCGGGATGATCGGGATTGATACGAATGTGCTTGTTCGTTATATCGTGCAGGATGATGAACGACAGGCATCCGGTTGCGAATATACGATCACCTTTGATAAAAAAGCACCCGACCATCGATTGTTTCGACTGTTGAAATAACAGGCCCTGGTTTGCACATAGAATCGAGGGTGAGTGAGCAGGGGATAAACCGATGAATCTGATTGATATAGAATTGCTCGGCATGACTGCGCTCATCCTGTGCCTGCTGATGATGCCGGTGGCCATGAAACTGGCATATATCATCGGAGCCATTGATGAGCCGGATGGGCGCAAGGTGCATCAGGGCGTGATGCCGCGTACAGGTGGCCTGAGTATCGGTCTGAGCCTGCTGATTTCCGGGCTGTTGTTTGCAGTGGTTGACCGGTTCACTGCAGCCTTTGCCATCGGCGCTGCGATGATTTTGTTGACCGGCCTGGCTGATGATGTCTGGCGGATTCGTCCGGTTGTGAAATTTATCGGCGAAATCCTTGCAGCACTGGCATTTATTTTGATCAGTGGATTGACCCTGGACAGTTTCGGAAACTTGTTCGGACAGGGGAATATTCATTCCGGATCATGGGCCATTCCTGTTACCGTATTCGCTATTGTCGGTGTGATCAATGCCATGAATCTGTCCGACGGACTGGATGGTCTGGCCAGTGGACTGAGCCTGGTTGCCTGTTTCTTTTTGACTTTTCTTGCCTTGTCTGTTGGTCAATGGCACTGCCTGGCATTGTTGATGGCATTGGCCGGGAGCTTGCTGGGGTTTCTGTATTATAATATACATCCGGCGCGTATTTTTATGGGTGATTCAGGCAGCCTCCTGCTCGGATATAGCCTGGCAACACTGGCTATTATGATGGTTCATCCTCTCAATGGGGACGGAGCTTCTATGAAGCCGATCACCATGGCACTGGTGCTTGCTTTGCCTATTATGGACACGGTGCTGGTGATGGGGCACAGGCTGTTGCTGGGCAAGAATCCCTTCCACCCGGATAAAACACATTTGCATCACCGGCTGATGGATCTTGGTCTTCCACATCAGGCTGTGGTGCCGACAATGTATGTGGTGATGGCGGTCTTCGGCCTGCTGGCCGTTATGCTTGCCGGCATGCCTGAATGGCTGCAGCTGGCTATGGGCCTGTTCACGATTTCGATTCTCTACGGCACGGTTTATACCGCGCAGCGATTCGGTTTGAGGCTGAAGCTGGTTAAGGTACCTGCCGCTGCAGAAGCAGTGAATAAGAACAGTCGAGAATTATTGGCTATATGGCTGAGCCGCAGTGTGCCATGGATGACCCGCCTGTTGCCGCTGTTGCTGTTGCCGCCGGCTCTGGCGATTGGGTCTTTTTCCGAACACTGGTTGCTGCTGATGGCGATGAGTATGCTGGTTATCTTCGCGATGTATCCATGGCGACAAAGCCATGAAATGCTCGGTATTGCACATGGCCTGATTTATTTGGCAACATTTTTGCTGTTGACCTTTTATCAGTTGCACGGATCTGTGTGGGTGGGTGATTATCTGCTGGGCATTAGTGCCGGGGTGGGCTTGTGGGCCGTGCTCAAGTTTATCTATCATCGACATCATCATGTTTTATTCGCTTCCGGATTTGAATGGTTGATGCTGGTGATGACATTTGTCCTGCCGGTGATTGTTGTGCCGCAACTGGCGGGGGTGATGGATGTGGGTGCAGCTGTGCAGCAAAAGCTTGTGTTGGCCTGTCTGGAGTCGATTCCCTTTGTGATGGCGATGAAAATCTGTATCCGTCGTCAGCCACGCCGTAATCTGTGGCTGGTCGGCAGCCTGCTGTCGATTCTCGGCCTGCTGGTGGTCGAAGGCAGTGTCCTGATATAGCGGGGGTAAGCTGCCGGGTCGCAGGTTGAAAGTAACAAGTGATCACAGACAAAAGCAAGCGATTAGGTAAAGAGTATCCCCTGGGGGACGAATTGGCACGAATGGCAGACAGGTCTTTCAGGTTTAATCAGTCCTCATTCCCCGGCACTCCTGATTGCCTGTTATCATCAGTGGTGAAATGATTAGGATGCGTAGATAACGCAAACAATAAGGACGATATATATGAAAAAAGCATTGATTACCGGCGTAACCGGTCAGGATGGTTCATATCTGGCGGAACTGTTGCTGGAGAAGGGTTATGAGGTGCATGGTATCAAGCGCCGGGCTTCCTCCTTCAATACGCAAAGAATCGATCATGTGTATCAGGATCCGCATGTCGAACACAAGAATTTTGTATTGCATTACGGTGATTTAACCGACTCATCCAATCTCACCCGGATATTGCAGGAAGTGCAGCCGGATGAAGTGTACAATCTGGGGGCACAGTCGCATGTGGCGGTGAGTTTCGAGTCGCCGGAATATACCGCCGATGTGGATGCTTTGGGGACACTGCGTTTGCTGGAAGCAATCCGCTTGCTCGGTCTGGACAAGAAAACCCGTTTTTATCAGGCCTCGACATCCGAACTGTTCGGTGAGGTGCAGGAAATTCCGCAAAAAGAAACCACACCGTTCTATCCGCGCTCTCCCTATGCGGTGGCGAAAATGTATGCCTACTGGATTGTGGTGAATTATCGTGAGTCCTATGGCATGTATGCCTGCAACGGGATTCTGTTCAACCATGAATCCCCGCGCCGGGGTGAAACCTTTGTCACCCGAAAAATCACCCGTGGTCTGGCCAATATTGCCCAGGGTCTGGAGTCCTGCCTGTATATGGGCAATATGAATGCGTTGCGCGACTGGGGCCATGCCAAAGATTATGTGCGCATGCAGTGGATGATGCTGCAGCAGGATCAGCCGGATGATTTTGTGATTGCCACAGGTGTCCAGTATTCAGTACGCCAGTTTGTGGAATGGTCTGCAACAGAGCTTGGCGTGACGATGCGTTTTGAAGGAGAAGGGCTTGAGGAAAAAGGCATGGTTGCATCAGTTGACGGTGATAAGGCCCCGGCTCTGAATGTGGGTGATGTGATTGTGCGCATTGATCCGCGTTATTTCAGGCCGGCGGAGGTGGAAACCCTGCTGGGCGATCCTGCCAAAGCCAAAGAAAAACTGGGATGGACACCGGAAATCACTGCGCAGGAAATGTGTAAGGGGATGGTTGCTGAAGACCTGAAGGTGGCCCGGCGCCATGCATTGCTGAAAGAACACGGGCATGAGATGCCTGTGTCGATTGAGAATTAGGTATGGAAAAGAGTGCAAGGATTTATATCGCCGGGCACAGAGGTCTGGTTGGTTCCGCCATTGTCAGGCAACTCGAACAAGCAGGCTATGAGAACCTTTTGCTGCGAATATCTTCCGAACTGGATTTGCGCAATCAGGCTGCCGTTGATGCTTTTTTTGCCGAAGAAAAGCCGGAATATGTGTTCCTGGCGGCGGCCAAAGTGGGTGGTATTTACGCCAACGACACCTGGCCGGCCGATTTTATCCGCGACAATTTGCAGATTCAGACAAACACCATTGATGCCGCATACCGCCATGGTGTGAAACGCTTGCTGTTTCTGGGTTCATCCTGCATCTATCCCAAGCTTGCCCCGCAGCCGATGCCGGAATCCTGCCTGCTGACCGGTGAGCTGGAGCCGACCAACGAATGGTATGCCATTGCCAAGATTGCCGGAATCAAGATGTGTCAGGCTTATCACAGGCAATATGGTTTTGATGCGATTTCCGCCATGCCGACCAATCTGTATGGCCCGAATGATCATTTCGATCTGGAAAAGTCACACGTGCTGCCGGCCCTGATCCGCAAATTTCATCTGGCCAAACTTGCGTTGGCCGGGGATGTTGAGGCGATTGCTGCCGATGAACAGAAGTACGGTGCCATTCCCGATGATCTGCTGGCATCACTGGGGCTGATGCGAACTTCACGTTCCACGTCTCCCGTCTCCCGTCTCCCGTCTCACACTTCCCCCCGTGTCGTGCTCTGGGGATCCGGTGCTCCCTACCGCGAATTCCTGCATGTCGATGATATGGCGGCCGCTTGTCTTTTCCTCATGACCCGTGATTTCAGCACATTATCCGCTACAGTTTCTCAACGTTTATTCAATGTAGGAATCGGAGAGGATATCACTATTCGGGATTTAGCTGACATGGTTCAGAATATTGTTGGATTCGATGGTGATGTGGTTTGGGATGCCAGCAAGCCGGATGGTACACCACGCAAGCTCATGGATGTATCTTGCATCAACCGCCTGGGGTGGAAGGCATTGATCTCACTGGAAGAGGGTATTCGAGGCGTCTATGATCACTATCAGCAGTCACTTGCCTGAATGGTGGGCGATGCAGGGTTCGAACCTGCGACCCCTGCCGTGTGAAGGCAGTGC
>JBHHTY010000113.1:0-6424 GCA_046753565.1 Mariprofundus sp. | reverse complement strand
CATCGGGCAAACGCGAACCATCGCATGTATTATTGCCCATGGGACTGAATGAATCCGTGGCGCGTAGCGCAATTCGGGTCAGTTTCGGGCCAGGTAACAGCATTGACGATGCCAAAGCACTGGTGGATGCACTGGTCAACAGCCGCCACCGTCACCACCTTCTCCGACGGCGAGAGTCTGGTGCAGATCGACGAAAACGTCCGCGGCATGGACGTGTTTCTGGTCCAGACCTTAAGCTACCCGATATTGAATTGACTGCGGCAGCAATCAACCGAATCAAAAAAATACTGACTGATGAACAAAAAAAAGGCCTGCGCCTTGCCGTGCGCCCGGCCGGCTGTTCCGGCCTGGAATATGTGATGGAAACCGTGGATGAGCCCCGTGCAGATGATCTGGTCAAGCCGTTTGAAGGTTTTGATCTGTATATAGATTCAGCATCCTATAGCACAGCATTGACCGGCCTGAGACTGGACTTCCAGCAGGATTTTCTGACTTCCGGATTCGTTTACCATAATCCGAATCAGAAAGGATCCTGCGGCTGCGGCGAATCATTTTCAGTCTGATGCGTTATAATCTGACGCATTCGGAGTAGATATACATTCGAATCATCCACATTCAACCAAGATTGTTCTCTTTTTTGTCAGGCAGGTTAGGCTAACCCCGTTCGTTTGAAAGGAGTTGCCATGTCCAGCCTACTTTTATCCATTTCAGGTCATGATCGCCCCGGCATTGTTTGCGATGTGGCCGAGGCATTGCAGCATCTGAATGCCAATATCGAAGACTCATCCATGACGGCTCTGCGCGGTCGGTTCGCGATGATGCTCATTGTTCGCTTATCCGAAGACATCAGCCTCGGAGAACTGAAAGCGGCACTGGCTGAACTGGAACAGCGCACCCGGTTAAGCGTTCAGTCGCAAACCATCTCCGATGAAGAAGCGAACACTCCGCCTCTGTATCCGGATCATGTCATTACCGTACATGGAGCAGATAAAGTCGGTATTGTCTATGCAGTCACCCATGCACTGGCAACACTGGGCGTTTCCATTGTGGATGTATCCACCCAGTCACGCGAATCCGAACATGGTCAGGTTTACATGATGGTGCTGGAAGTAGCTGCCGGCGATCAGGGCGATGCCATGAAATCGGCGCTGAATGAAGTTGCCGAAAACATCGGTGTTGATGTGGATCTGCATGCGCTCGATGACGCTGTTCTGTAATTCTGTCTGATACCCATCTGATTTCCCCGTGTCTGTTCAGGACATACTGACCCATCCCGATAAACGTCTGCGCAGGGTATCTTCGCCAGTCTCAGACTTCGGTCCAAATCTCACGGCTGAATTGATCCGGCTTGAAGAAACCATGCGTGCCGGCATCGGCGGTGTAGGTATTGCCGCACCTCAGGTCGGAGATCACCGCCGCATAATTATTGTGGACTGCAGCACCAGCCAACGCCCCTGCAAACACCATGGCCTGTTGTACATGATCAATCCGGTTATCGAATTGAGCCATGGCGAAAAACCGGGCCGTGAAGGCTGCCTTTCCGTACCTGACTGGGTGGGCATGGTACCCCGCGCTGCCGAAATCACGGTAAACTATCTCGATCCACAGGGTATAAAGCACAACCTGACTGCCACCGGTTTCGAAGCCCGTGTCATTCAGCATGAAATCGATCATCTCGACGGCATCCTGTTCATTGACCGGGTGGTTTCCAGTAAAGGCCTTGTCAGGCGGCTGGCCACATGAAATACAACCGGCTGGGGAAAACAGACCTGAAGGTGAGCGAAATCTGTCTCGGCAGCATGACGTGGGGCGAACAGAACAGTACCGAAGAGGCTTTTTCCCAGATTGAATATGCTCTGGATCATGGCATCAATTTCCTTGATACCGCCGAGCTTTATGCCATTCCTCCGAAAGCGGAAACCAGCGGCCGTACCGAAGCAATCATTGGCGAATGGTTTGAAAAAACAGGTCGGCGACATGAGGTTATTCTCGCTTCCAAGGTATGCGGCCCGACCGGATGGTGCCCGCACATACGACATGGCGAGGCCAGGCTTGATGAACAGAATATCGTCGCTGCCTGCGAAGCTTCGCTCAAAAGGCTGAATACCGATTATATCGACCTCTATCAAACACACTGGCCGGATCGGAATACGAACTTTTTCGGTCAACCCGGTTATCGGCACAAGCATGATGAATCAGCCGTTCCGATTGAAGAAACACTGGCCGCCATGCAGAAGCTGGTACAGGCCGGAAAAGTGCGTCATATCGGCATTTCCAATGAAACGCCCTGGGGCGTTGCACAGCATCTTCTTCTGGCCGAGATAAAATCCCTGCCGCGCATCGTTTCTATTCAGAATCCGTACAACCTGCTCAACCGCTCGTTTGAAATCGGCCTGGCAGAAATAGCCTGCCGCGAACATGTCGGCCTGCTGGCCTATTCACCCCTGGCATTCGGGGTTCTGTCGGGAAAATATCTGGATGGAAAACAGCCGGCCGGAGCAAGGTTAACGCGCTTTGAACACTATACGCGCTATTCAAATCCCGAAGCATTACAGGCTACCGAAGCTTATATCAGGGTCGCAAAACAGCATGGCCTTGATCCGGCCCGGATGGCACTGGCTTTTATCCGCCGACAACCGTTTGTGTGCTCCACCATCATCGGTGCAACCAATATGCAACAACTGGCCAGTAATATTTCAAGTCAGGATACGATCCTTTCCGATGCATGCCTTGCCGATATCGAGCGCATCCACCGCAAACAGCCCAATCCGTGTCCATAAACAAGCCCGGGAAAACCGTTGTTGTGAAACAACCAGAGAATAAGGCATAATCTGGACTTATGAGACCCCCCTTCCACATTCTCATCTTTGCACTGGTATTCATGCTCACCGCATGTGCCACCCCCCAGAACCATTATGATCCGATCGAGCCGGTTAACCGGGTCACTGATAAAATCAACGACAGTCTTGACCGGGTTACCCTGAAGCCGCTGGCGAAGGGTTATACTGCTGCTGTTCCCAAACCGATGCGTACTGCCGTATCCAATTTCTACGATAATGCCGCGTCTGTGAATACCGTATTGAATGATTTTCTACAGGGAAAAGGCAAACAGGGGACTTCAGATTTCATGCGTTTTCTGATCAATTCCACACTTGGCATAGGCGGGTTGGTTGATGTTGCATCATATATGGGGTTTGAACGCCATGAAGAAGATTTTGGCCAAACGCTGGCAACCTGGGGGATGTCACAGGGGGCCTATATTATCTATCCGGTTTTTGGACCTAATTCCGTCCGGAACACGCCCGGATTTATCACCGAGATAGCAACCAACCCTATATTCTGGGCCGGCCTGGCGTTGGCTCCTTATATCACTATCCCCGTCACTGTACTCAATTATACGGACAAGCGTGCGCGTCTGCTCAGCGCATCGGATATGCGTGATGAACTGGCCCTGGATCCCTACGTGTTTACGCGTGAAGCCTGGCGACAACAACGTGAATATCTGATTTATGACGGTAACCCTCCGGTCAGACAGATGAGTACCGATGACGAATTTGAAGAAGATGATTTTGAATTCGATGATTTCGACAGCGAACAAACACCGGCAAAAAACGAAACGCATCTGGAACATGCTCCACAGACGCATATTGCTGCTACAGCAGCACCCGCATCAACAATGCCTGCACCAACCATATCACCAACCGACATGCATAAGAAATACGTCATTTTCCTGTCATCACATGCTTCCGAATCCGAAGCGACCACTGAACGGAAACGCATCAAAAAACTCGGCGTTGACAGTGAAATCTATCCTGTCATGGTGAATCAGCGGACATGGTATCGACTGCGTGCAGGCTATTTTGACAGCAGGGAAGACGCGCGAAATGCAATGGAAAGACTCAAGGAACTGACCGGTTTAACCGGCGCATGGCTGGATCTCAATAACAGGAAGTAAGACCCCCTGAAGATCAGACAAAGAAAGCTTACAATCGACTGGCACGATGCCTTAACAAATGGTCGGCCAGTGTTAATGCCAGCATGGCTTCGGCAATCGGAACCGCGCGGATGCCGACACAGGGGTCATGACGTCCCCTGGTGATGATTTCAGTTTCATTACCGTGAATATCAACGGTTGGACGAGATTTGAGAATCGATGAGGTGGGTTTGAGCATCATACGCGCACGAATGGTATCGCCATTGGATATGCCACCCAGAATGCCGCCAGCGTGGTTAGTCTGAAAGCCATCACTACGGATTGCATCACCGAATTCGGAGCCTCTGGATTCGACACAGGCAAAACCGTCACCAATTTCCACAGCCTTGGCGGCAGGGATATTCATCAGTGCCTTGGCAATATCCGCATCGAGTCGGTCAAATACCGGTTCCCCGAGGCCCGGAATCATACCATGGGCTTCAACACACACAGCAGCACCGATAGAATCACCTTCCTTGCGCAGTTTATCCATAAATGCGGCCATCTCAGCAGCAGCCTCGGCATCAGGACAGAAAAACGGATTCCTGTTGATTTCGGCAGCATCAAAACGGGCAGCATCAGCTCTGATCGGCCCGATTTGATCGACCCAGCCCAGTACTGAAATACCGGACTCATGCAACATCTTTTTTGCAATACCACCGGCCGCCACGCGCATAGCTGTTTCTCGCGCCGAAGAGCGCCCGCCACCGCGATAATCACGCAGGCCGTACTTTTCAAAATAAGTGAAATCAGCATGGCCCGGCCGGAATTTATCCTTGATGTCGGAATAATCCTTGCTGCGCTGGTCGGTATTGCGAATCAACAAACCAATCGGGCAACCGGTAGTTAGTCCTTCAAATACGCCGGAAAGAATCTCTACCTCGTCCGCTTCACGGCGCTGGGTGGTGTATTTTGACTGGCCGGGTTTGCGCCGGTCCAGATCGGGTTGCAAGTCGGCCTCGCTTAAAGATAAACCGGCCGGGCACCCTTCAACAACAGCCACCAATGCCGCACCATGCGATTCACCGGCCGTACTCAGGCGAAAAATTTGTCCGCAACTGGAACCTGACATCGACGATTTCCGTTTTAGTCCGGAATCCCCGGATCACCGGCGCCGACATGGAATCCGGCATCAACATAATGCACTTCACCGGTCACCCCTGAAGCCAGGTCCGAAAGCAGGTATGCACAGGTATTGCCCACCTCTTCCTGAGTGACATTGCGTTTCAGCATGGCACCGCGCGCACTTTTATCCATCAGTTTCCTGAAATCCCCGACAGCGGATGCTGCCAGTGTTCGGATCGGACCTGCTGACACCGAATTCACACGGATCCCGCGCTCTCCCAGATCCTGGGACAGATAACGGGTGGATGATTCCAGAGCCGCCTTGGCCACACCCATCACACCATATCCGGGTACTGCGCGTTCCCCCCCCAGATAGGTCATGGTAATCAGGCTTCCACCCGCTTTCATCATCGGTGCAGCGCGCTGGGCACAGGCAATAAAAGAGTAGGCGGAAATATCCAGGGCCAGATGGAAATCCTCACGCGAAGTATTGGCAAACCCGTCGCGCAATGCATCCTTGTTGGCAAATGCAATGGAGTGAACAACGAAATCCAGTTCTCCCCACTGTTCTTTCACCTGCTCAAAAAAAGCATCCATGCTGGCATCATCCGAAACATTCATCGGCGCAATGATTTCAGCCTCCAGGCTCTCGGCCAGAGGCCGCACCCGCTTCTCCATCTGCTCACCGAGATAATTAAAGGCCAGTGTTGCTCCTTCACGTCGTGCTGCCCGGGCAACCCCCCAGGCAATCGATTTATTATTGGCTACGCCAAGAATGAGACCTTTTTTACCGTTCAGAATCCCCACGCTAAACTCCCTGTATTATTCGTTACCGCCAACAATATCAGCACCCCTGCAAAAGCGCACGCATCTGCATTTATACTCACCCAAGGAACCATACCTAGCCGACATGCTGTTGGTCGCCAAGTTGCTCAATTACATCCATCTCAGCATCCGAAAAACCGAAATAATGCCCGATTTCATGCACCAGCACATCGGCAATACATTGATCCGGACTGTCTCCGGAATCCCTGCAAGCCGCCAGAATCGGCTGACGATACAGATAAATCATATCGGGCAATGCACCCGAATCGCCTGTACTACGGCCAATCATGGCAGCGCCTTCATAGAGCCCGAGCAAATCATAAGGTGAATCCATTTGCATCTTCTGCAGGATATGATCATCGGCCAACTCTTCTGTAACAATCACAACATTTTCCATTGCCATGCGAAATTTGTCAGGCAAACTGTTCAATGCCTTCTCCGCAGTCAAACGGAATTCTTCTGCATTCATCATCCCGGCCACAGCACCATTCATCACACCAATAGTAGCCATGATGTACCTCATAACACCACTGTTTCTGCACAAACAATGTGGCGCACATA
>JBHHTY010000112.1:0-6486 GCA_046753565.1 Mariprofundus sp. | reverse complement strand
AGCTCCCAGCCGTCCCATTAGCACCACCAGCGCGGTCGAGGCAATCATCAGCGCGACCAGCGCTTCAATCAGTGTGAATCCTGTTTCATTATTCTTCATGGGTGTGATGTGGCATCGTCCTTTTTAACGGCAATGCCGCCCGGTCCGGGGCGCAGCTGAACAGTCAGTTGTCCATCGTCCGGCTCGGTGGACAGGATGATATTGGCAATTTTTCGAACGCCACCGGGTTGTAACAACAGATCAGCCAATACAGCCTCTTCACCTGTTTTTTCTTTGTCCATATCTTCGCTCAATGGAAGCGATGGCCTGATTTCAACAATCTGAAATCCTTCTGGCAGGTGATATGTCTGATACGGTGACTCCTGCAATGTTTGCCATACGCCCTCTCGGTCGGAGAACTGAAACTGATAACCGTGCTGTCGAAATCTGACCCGGAATATATTTCCGGACAGCGTGGCCTCTTCACTGGCCAGCCGCAATACCTGCGCCAGTCGTTTCCCCTCATCATCCAATGATGCGGAAACGGTGGAAAAATATGAAGGCGCCACCATCATCGAAGTGACTGCCATGATGACAATGACCAGTATGATTTCCAGTAATGTGAAACCGGACTCCGGATTGCCGGGCAGCCTCTCCATATCGCGATGCTCTATCTGAAAATAATCAGCAGTTCCTACTGCCAGTTACCAATGTCGGCATCGAAACCGCTGCCGCCGGGCTTTCCATCAGCACCATAGGACAGAATATCAAAATCCCCATGCACGCCGGGCGACAGGTAAATATAATCGTTGCCCCATGGGTCTTTGGGTACTTCATCCATATAGCGTTTACCATCCTTGTCGGCAGTTGCCAGGATGTGCAAATTGCCGGAAGCAGGATATTTGCCATGTTGAAGGCGATACAGTTTTAATGCCTGAGCGATATTTTTCATCTGTACCTTGCAGGCATCCACCTTGGCTTCGTCAGCCCGTTCCAGGAAACGCGGCGCCACCAATGCTGCCAGTACCCCGATGATGACCAGCACCACCATAATTTCTAGCAAGGTAAAACCTTTCTCGCTGTGCCTGTCTTTCAGTCTGTAGCTGTTTTTATCCATGATCATTCCTCTCATATTTATCAAAACTTCAGAGCCTGTTCAGCCAGAAATCATTGCGCTCCAGCGGATCATACAAACGGTTTTCTCCCTGTACGACCAACCATTGACCTGTCTGCAAATCGTCATGCTCATGGATGATTCGATCCATCGCAAGCCATGAACCGACCAATAAGCCATGCCGTTCCACTGCATTGGAAGCGTAGAGGGAACAAACCGGCCAGGAAGGGCAAGATCGTCCATCCATCTGGCCGATCACATGACGGTAAAAATGCATGACCAAATTCTCCGGCCCTGCCAGCGGCGGCAAAAATGTGTGCCACAGCAGGGCTGCTGCAAAACTGGTAGCAGCAAGCATTCCATAAAGGGAAGACAGCCTTTTCATGATGGTATTACCAAGGTCTGCCGGGTAATCCCGAGGCCTGCCACACATTTTGCCACCATGCCAAATAGGTTTCTGCACTGGCCCGTTCAGCCAGCGACAGCGATGAGAAAACCGTGCCTGACCACAGCCAGACGGTAATCAATGCAAAAAATACGGTGACCGGGCCCATTCTTCTGCTGCCCGCCCACAGCGTTAGTATTAGCATCGGCCAAACCATCAGTGCCGCCATACCGGCATCATGCCAGCGCCCTTGCCATGCATGTCCGGCGCCGGGAAATATGACAGCCAGCGCAATAGCAGGCCATCGCTGTGCTTCCTGCAGTAACGGGTGTGCTGCGGCATAGGCTGTTGCCAGTGCCAAATTCGGGTTCGGGCCGGATTGAGGTGGAAATACTGTCTGACGGTTTGCACGCATATGGATCAATTTCCGGGCCGCTGATATACGCTGTTGCCAGATGCTTTGTTGCTGCACCATTTTTTCCAGCACTCCGAACGATGCCAGAGCCGCCCGGTCATTCCCCGTTGCTGCCAAATTTACTGCCTGATGGTAGGCAGCAGCCGGATTAGCAAGACAGGCCGGTGAAAAGGCAAAGAATACCAGTAAAAGGCTTCCAATACGCTTCATTTTACCAACTGGTTCATTTCAACAATCGGCAGCAATATCGCCATAGCCAGAGCACCTACGCCAACCGCCATGAACATGACCAGCAAGGGTTCGGCAATGGTCAGCATTCGGCTCAAACTGCGCGACACCTCTTTTTCGTAGTGATCGGCAATGCGAATCAGCATCGAGTCCAGCTGGCCGCTTTGTTCGCCAACAGCCAGTAGCTGGATTGCCATGGAGGGGATGTAATTGCCGCGTTTTAATGCCGTGGCCAGCGATTCGCCTTCGCGTAGGCTTTCTCTGGCCTGTTCTCCAATCGCTTTTAATGGCACCAGAGACCAGCTCTGGTTGGCAATCAGCATGGCAGCCAATGCGGGAACACCACCGGTTAGCAACATGCCCAGTGTACGCGAGAAACGGGCGGTTTCTATTGTCACCAGCAGGTTTGAAATCCCCGGTAAGCGCAGCAGCCATATATCCCGTTGCCGGCGTAGCGATGGCTTTCGCATCATCAGTTTATAGGCAAGAATCAGGCCGGCAAATGCTACAATCAGCCAGCCGCCATGGGCGCGTAAAAAATCGGACAGTGCAATAACCACCTTGGTCAAGGTTGGCAGATCACCGCCGGCACGCTCGAAAACAGCGACCATTTTGGGAATCACAACAGTCATCAGAAACAGCATAACCAGTACGCCAAACCCCATGATAATGGCCGGATACAGGGTTGCAGATAACAGATCCTGGTTCAGTTTTTGGCGATGCTCCAGCAATTGCGCCAATCGTGCTGCGACAGCTTCCAGCTGTCCTGTTTCTTCTCCGGCAGCAATCATATTACAGATCACCTCATCAAAATGTTGCGTGCGCAATGCCTCGGCCAACGACCCTCCTTCCAGAACCTGTTTGCGAATCGTAAACACGGCCCGGCGCGATGCCTGTTTGCCCATGCCATCAGCGATTGAACCCAGAGCATCAATCAATGGCATGCCTGCTTCGGTCAGGGTGGAGAGTTGTTGCAGAAAAAGAACCGTCTCGGTCGCACCCAGATGCGCCTGGCCTGTGCCATCCTTTTTCTGCTGCTGTTTTTCGATGGCATCCAGTTTGCGGATCACCAGCTGGCGGGATTTCAGTTTCTGCCGCGCATTGCGCTCCGAGTCGGCTTCGATTTCACCTTTTTTCCGTCGGCCTTTCCCATCCAGTGCTTCGTAGGAGAAGACGCTCATGGCTCGACAGCAACCACTTCTTCCATGGTTACTCTCAGCACTTCTTCAATGCTGGTCACACCGGCTGCCACATGGCGAGCCACATCCTGTCGCAATGTGACCATGTGTTCTTTTTTTGCAATGCGGCGCATGGCCGGCAAACCCTTGCCCTCATGAATAGCATTGCGCATGCTATCGGATACCCGCGCCATCTCATAAATGGCGATACGGCCTGCATAACCGGTACCCATGCATTGATCGCAGCCTTTGGCATCATAGATATGAATAACATCGGGGTAATCCCCGGGTTTCACTTCCAGCATGGCCCAGTCTTCGGGTGTCACCGGACGTTGTTGGCGGCAATGCGGGCAGAGACGACGAACCAGACGCTGGGCCTGTACCATGTTCAGCGATGAGGCAACCAGATATGGTTCCAGGCCCATGTCCTGTAATCGCAGAATGGCAGATAATGCGTCGTTGGTATGCAGTGTGGCAAATACCAGATGGCCTGTCAGTGAAGCCTGAATGGCAATTTCAGCGGTTTCCAGATCACGGATTTCGCCAATCATCACAATATCCGGATCCTGTCGAAGAATAGAGCGCAAACCGGCAGCGAAGGTAACACCGATTTTCGGTTGTACCTGCATTTGTCCGACGCCCTCAATCTGATATTCAATGGGGTCTTCAATGGTCATTACATTGCGATTTTTGCGATCCACTTCCATCAGCGCAGCGTACAGGGTTGTACTTTTACCGGAGCCGGTCGGGCCGGTCACCAGTACAATGCCGTGCGGAGCCAGAATCACATCCTTCATCAATTGCAACTGCGGTGGACTCATGCCGAGTTCCGGTAAGGTCAGCATGGCTGAGCCGCGATCCAGCAAGCGCATCACCACCCGTTCGCCATGTGCTGTGGGGAGAAGGGAAACACGCACATCCACTTCACGGCCGGCAATCTTGACCCGGAATCGGCCGTCCTGAGAATGCCGTTTTTCAGCAATATCCAGACCGGCCATGACTTTGATACGGCTGGTAATCGCTGCCTGAACGCCTTTGGGGGGGTGGACAATGGTGTGAAGTACGCCATCAATACGGAATCGTACCAGTACCCGTGTTTCAAACGGTTCGATATGAATATCACTGGCGCGTTCCTTGAGCGCCTGCGAAATCAGCGTGTTGACCAGCCGGATTACCGGCGCATCATCTTCGGATTCAAGCAGGTCTCCGACTTCTTCCAGTTCCCGTGATAAATCGTCGTCACTCATGTCCTCGAGCATTTGTTCGGCCGATGCTGAAGCCATATCGAATACCTGGTTCAGCGCAATTAAAATCGCCTCTCTCGGAGCCAGTATGGGCTGCACTTCATCTCCAAACATGCGACGGCAATCATCGAGCAATTCCCACGGCCATTCACCGTCTTCGCCGACAGCAACGGGATTGGCTGCATCCGCCATCGGTTTAAGCGGTAAAATCGGCCCGGAACGCAATACCTGAAGGGAAAAACGCAGCGCCCGTTCCGAATCCACCAGATCACTGCCGAGTCTGGTTAACTGTTTCATGGTGCTGGGGGTGTGGTTTTGGGTCCGCCGAGCTTCTGTGGGGAAGACGGTGCGGGTTGCTTCGGCGATGCCGTATTGGTTGGGGTACTATTTTCCGGATAGATGACGGCAGGCGGGGAGAGTTTCTCTTGTGATGACAGAGTGGGCTCTGTATTGGAAGAGTTATTCATCATCATTCTTTTGTTTTGACTGCCTTTGCTGCCCGTTTGCTGGCCGCGTGAGTCTTTGGAAGGTCTGAGATCAGTTGGCATCAGCTGTTTATCCAGCGGGAAAATAATCGTTCCGCCTTCTACAGGTTTCTCGTATAGATCCTTGATGTTGAAATATTTGGTGTTGGTGATTGCTTCAATGTCACTGGAAGTTTTGATAATACTCGGCTTGAGAAACACCATTAGATTGGTTTTTCTTTTCTGGTTTTCGGTGAATTTGAAAGGCTCACCCAAAACAGGTATGGCACCGATACAGGGGACTTTCTGAACGCTCACGGTGTTGTCTTCCCGCATCAGGCCACCGAGTACAATCAGTTGGGAGTTACTGGCTACCACCACGGTTTTGATGGATCGCTTTCTGGTGATGATATCACTGCTGCTTACACTTACACTGGCTGCCTTATCAATGCTGGATACTTCCTGATAGATTTCCAGACGCACTGTATCACCGTCGGATATCTGCGGTTTTACCCGTAGTGTCAGGCCAATATCCTTGCGTTCAATGGTCTGGAACGGGTTCGGATTAGCGGTGCCCGTGGAGGCACTGTTCCCAGTGATGAACGGCACATTCTGACCCACGACAATCTCGGCCTCTTCATTATCCACAGTCAAGATATTGGGTGTCGATAACACATTGGCATCCGCATCGGATTGCATGGCATGCGCCAAAGCACCAATGGACAGGGCATTATTAACAATACCCAGTGTCAGGCCTGTCGGTGCAGCCTGTGCGAGTACCGCACCGGTAGCAAGCGGAGGGTTTGCAGCCGCATTGTCTCCCAATGCTTTTCCAATAGGGGCAAGGTTCTGAAAACTCTGGACGCCAACTCCGCGGCCTTTATTACCCATCCATTCCACACCAAAGCGCTCGAGTGCATCTCCGCTGACTTCTACCAGTAACGCTTCCACCAGCACCTGACGACGTCGCACATCCAGTTTGTCAATAATATGCCCGACTGCCGCAATATCACTCGGATCAGCTGTGATCAGCAGGGCATTGGTCGCCGGATCTGCCACCACTTTCACATCACCGGTAAATAACGGCTTTGTCGTCTGCCCGGGAGTGGCTGTCGTGGCAGACTGACCTCCCACCAGATCATTAAGTACCTTGGCAACATCTTCAGCTTTACCATGTTTGAGGTATCGCACCTGTAAACGGCCACTATCCGATTCCGGCGCAACATCAAGTTTTTCAATCACGCCAGCGACCTCATTGATGATTTGGGGTGCACCGATCACAATCAGCATGTTTCCGGGTTGATGGGCAATGGCTTTTACACCCCCAACGCCTCTAGCTGCTGCGGGTCCCGTTGCGCCCGTTGCGCCATATAGTGTTGTCAGGGTGGTGGCCAGTTTGTCCGCAGAAGCATGTTTGAGTACGAATAGCCGCACTCCTACTGCATCCTTGCGATCCAGTAATTGTAAAATATACTGGAT
>JBHHTY010000111.1:0-6590 GCA_046753565.1 Mariprofundus sp. | reverse complement strand
GGCCGCCTGCACATGAATGTATTATGGGAAATGGGTGGTGCCGAACGTGTACTCGAAGGTGTCATGGAAGGTGCCAAGGGACTGATTCACGGTATCACATGCGGTGCCGGTATGCCGTTTCGCCTGGCGCCACTGGCCGCCAAACACAATGTTTATTACTATCCGATCATCTCGTCAGCTCGCGCATTCCGTGCCTTGTGGCTGCGATCCTATCGCAAACTTCCGGATTTACTGGGCGGTGTCGTTTACGAAGATCCCTGGCTGGCCGGCGGCCATAACGGCCTGTCCAATTCAGAAAGCCCGGATGAACCGGAAGATCCGTACCCGCGCGTTGCCGCATTGCGTAAAACGATGAACGAATTCGGCTTGCAGAATACACCGATTGTGATGGCCGGCGGTGTCTGGTTTTTGCGCGAATGGACAAAATGGCTGGATAATCCCGAAATCGGACCGATCACCTTCCAGTTCGGAACCCGGCCATTGCTGACGCAGGAAAGCCCTATTTCCGATTTATGGAAACAACGTCTGCTGACCCTGAAAGAGGGTGATATCAGCCTGAACCGTTTTTCGCCGACCGGCTTCTATTCCTCTGCGGTATACAATTCGTTTCTGCATGAACTGTATGAGCGTTCGGATCGGGAAATGGCTTTTGTGGATCACCCTGCCGGTGATCACTCCGAATTGTTCACATTCGGCGTACGCAATAAAAAAGTCTATTTAACCAAACACGACCTGAAGCGCGCCCGGCGCTTTATCGAAGACGGTTTCAGCAAGGCGCTGCAAACACCGGATTCGACCCTGATTTTCGTCACACCTGAAAAGGCCAGGGAAATCCGCCAGGATCAACTGGACTGCATGGGCTGTTTGTCCATGTGCAAGTTCAGCAACTGGGCTGCCAACGACCGCGGCACAACCGGACACAAGGCCGATCCCCGCAGCTTCTGCATTCAGAAAACCCTGCAGCAAATCGGCCATGGTGAAGACCCGGATCAAAACCTGATGTTTGCCGGCCATGCCGCCTACCGTTTTGCAGAGGATCCTTTTTATGCCAACGGCTTTATCCCGACAACGAAACAATTGATCGAACGCATTTGTACAGGTGACTGACGACAGCAAAGACAGCAAAACCATGGCCGATGATGGTGATGCACTCCAGCTATCGCTGGATCATGAGCTTCGCCTGTTGCCGCAGCAACTGGATCTGGGCAATCCGGATCTGCTGGACAAATCCCTGATCCAACCGTTTCAGGCGATCGAAGAAAGTCTGAAACATTTTGCCCATAGTGCTTCGCCTGATATTGATGCCAGGGGACTTGTCAGGAGTATCAAAAGCTTCATCGGCAAGCTCAACGCCAATCCCGATATACCGTTAAATTTTCGCCTGCAGATTCTGAACCGCTTCGAGCAGGAATTAAGCCTGTTTGATAGCGAAATGGTTGCTGCCGTCCTCAGTGCACATAAAATTGCCATCATGCAGGTGCATCAGGCCGCGAAGGATGACAACAGCTATTCTCCTGTTCTGCTGGATATGATCAGCAATGCCATTGAGCTTGCCATCAAACGTTTGTTGATAAAACTGAGACAATACAAAACCCCTTCGATTATTATCACCCGCCAATTTTTTGGTCTGGCCCGACTTGGTCTGGAAGCATCTGCCAGTCTGGGCGATACAGCGGCCAGTGAAACTGCGCGCATGAACAGGGCGCTGTGCACCCATGAAATGCTGCGACGACTCAATTTTTTCGGCAAGACGCAATCCATGCAGCAAACCATCCTGCAGGAACTCCAGCATCACATCGATATGCTCGAAGCCAAGCTGTTCTGCGGTGGCGACAATCCGCAGGGAATCAGTGACAGCAATCTGATGTTCATCAATCTGAACCGGCCCAATGACCCCGGACGAATCATCGCCCGGTTGCCGGATACTGTTGAATATGACTGTTTTATCATTCCGCTGGATAGTTTTATCAAAAAGCTGGATGAAAGGCGTCAAAAAGCGGAAATCATATTGCATGATCACCGGATACAACAAAAATTTCTGCATATCGAGAAGGAACTGGAAAGTGCCCTGATCGGCTGCAGAGCCATTCTTGATGCTGTCAAAACCGAAAATCGTGAAGCCCGTCTTGCCCTGGCCGGCATCAGAATTCGCTTATCCACAAACCTCCCGGCAGCTATCATCAAGGCATTCACATGCTCGAACAGGATTCAGAGAATCACCGCAGGCGATTCTGAATTCAATCAGACAAGAATGTGGAATGTTATCGACCTCAGTCAGGATGGTATCTGCCTCGAGCGCATCCATGCCAGATCCATGGCTGAATTACCGGACAGTCTGGTGGGATTAAACTGGTTCCACTGTGAAAACAAGCCGGAATTTAAATTCATTGCATGGAAAGATGGCATGGATCAGGAACAACCGGAGCCGCCCGGACTGGGTTTTATCCGCTGGGCACGCGAAAACAGGGGCGGTGCACAGCGTGTCGGCATCGAATTCCTTGATGCCGGCTACAAGCTGGCCAGGGCAGCCCTGGCTCGTGGCCAGCGGGAAGTCGATGAACGCCCCGTTCTTCCAGTTCTGGTCAAACCGGGACACTCATTGCACACCATGATTTTTCCCGGAACCAAGGTCTATAAAGATATGACATTCGCAGTACTGCATGGCAATCAACAGGCGTATTTCAAAATCAGGGAAATCACCCATGCCGGACAAAACTACGCCCTATGTGCAGTTGTCCATGCCCGAAAACCATCGAACTCACAACAACCGAAACCCACTGGAGGGGGAACCAGGTGAATGATATGCAAAACAAAACCCGTCCTTTTTTATCATGACTGATCACCACAGGGATACAGACGAAGCCGGTATTTCATCGGCACACCAGGGCCATGATCATGATTTGCCTGTGCAGCAGTTCAAGGCCGAGCTTGTCCATGCCCTGTCCGACATAGAAAGCAAGCTTGATCATTATGTGCTGAAAAAAACCGAGGTAGATGCAAAAGATCTTGCCCTGAGCATGAAAAGCTTCCTCAAAAAGCTGAACAGCCATCAAAACATCTCGCTGGACTTCCGCCTGAAAGTACTCAATCGTTTTGAGCAGGAGCTGGACCTGTTCAATGCCGAAATAACCGGAGCAATGTTCAAGGCACATCAAATTGCCATTGTTCTGGTGCAACAAAAAGCCCGCAAAAAGCCCGCCTGCCTTCCCGACCTGATCGATATGATTGCCAATGCCATTGAACTGGCCGTCAGGCTGTTGTTGATTGATCTGAAGCAATACAGAGTTCCGCAAATGATTGTGACCCGCCATGTTTTCGAACTGGCCAGACTTGGCCTGGAGGCCGCTTCAGGTGCGGGGGATACAATACAGCTGCAAATAACGCGTCTGCATCAAATGCTGTGCAACCATGAATTGTTGAGGAAACTCAATTTTTTCGGACAACCGCTGAGCCATCAGAAAAAGATATGGCAGGAATTGCAGCATCATACCCGGGGATTAAAACCGCATCTCTTTCATCATGGCGATTCACCTGATGATCCCGGTTGTCGCTGCCTGATGCTGATCAACCTGTACAAGCCGAATCAGCCCGGTCGGATTATTGATCATATGCCGAAATACATCGAGCATGATTGCATCATCATCCCGCTTGACAGCTTTGTCTCAAGCCTGAACAGGCGTATCCGGGACAATGAAACCATCCTGAAGGATGATCAGAAGCAGCAGGAAATGGCACTGCATACCGACAAGGGACTGGAAGATATCCTTTTCTGCGACAAAGCCATTCTCGCCATGTTCAAAACCGGAAACCGGCCGCTTCGTTACACACAGTCAAGCCTCCGCATCCAGCTTTGTCTGGATCCACGCACAGCCATCGACCGGACATCTTCTGACAATAATTTTTTAACCGGAGTGCATCACAAGCCAGAAAATGCAGATACATCCAATGCATGGAATATTGTCGATATCAACCGCTATGGTGTTCGACTGGAACGCATGAGCAGCGATTCTCTGGCCAGTTTCCCAAACAGTATGGCAGGATTAAACTGGTTTGATCAAGGGCGTGGCAGACATCAGAAAAAACAGTTCCGGCCCGGTCTGGGCTTCATTCGCTGGGCGCGGGAATACAAGGCCGGCGAACAATGTATCGGCATTGAATTCCTTGATCATAGCTACCAGCTGGCCAAAGCGGCTCTGGCGCAGGGTCAGAGGGAAATCGACAATATCCCCGCCCTGCCTGTGCTGATCAAACAGGATGAATCATCGCACAGCATTATTTTCCCTGAAACATCGATTTACAATGGTATAAGATTCATGGTGCTGCAGAACAATCGGCGAACCTATCTCAAAGTGAAAAAAATACTCGTTGCCGGCCAGAACTACACCCTGTGCAAAATCGTGGCGGCAAAAAACAACCCCGTGGATACCTGAACACCCGGAGACCCTGCTGTTACTCCGGCAAAATACCCGAGCCCCTGATTACCTGCGCCCAATGCCGCATGAAAACATCCACGTCGGTATAAAAGTGCGGCGACAAACGAATCCCCCCGGCTCGATTGGCGCACACGATACCGGATTTCATCAATTGGCGATACAGCGCGGCATGGCCGGCCGCATCAAGATTCCGATGCCGGAATGTCACAATACCGGCATAATGCCCTCTCCCGGTCGGTGTCATTAATACCAGATCATCGTTCTCCTCTTCTACCCAGCGCATCAATGTTTCGCTGCGGGATAGCAGCTCCGATTCGATTTTCGCCATGCCGATATCTTCCAGCAGCGACAGGCTGGCATTGAGGGCATGAATGCCGAGCATATTCGGGCTTCCCGGTTCAAAGCGCCGGGCGGCAACAGCCGGCTGCCAGGGCGTGGCATCAAAATCGCCGGCCCGCTGCACCATGTGCCAACCGTATTGCAGCAGCTTTAATTGCTCCCGAACCTCAGGCCTTGAATAAAACACCGCCAGCCCTTCCGGCCCCAGCATCCACTTGTGCCCATCGGCAACCACAAAATCCGCCCGACAAGCCTCCACATCAAACTGCAATGCCCCAAGACTCTGAATCGCATCCACGCAAAACAGAACACCCTGATCGCGGCAAAACCTTCCCAGCCGATCCAGATCCATGCGCAAACCTGTACCGTTTTGCACCGAACTGATGGTCAACAATCGTGTCCGTTCATCACAGATTGAAATCAATGCTGATTCTGGATGATCGTCCGAAATATCCGCCAGCCTGAGCTCCACCCCCTGGTTCTGCAGCGATTCCCAGACAATCCTGTTGGAGGGGAATTCCTGATTGCTCGAAACGATATTGTCGCCCGGCTGCCAGTCCAGACCGTAGGCAATCAACGACAATGCTTCCGATGTATTTTTCACCAGTGCAATATCATCTGCCGATGCGGCTCCGATGAGCCCTTTCAGACGACCGCGCAATTCACGCTCCACTTTCATCCACTGAGGATAATCGGCTGCGCCCTGTCGCATGTTTTCTTCCGCAAAGGCTTTCACGGCCCCGGCTGTCCGCCTGGGCCACACGCCAACCGCAGCATGATTCAGATAAACCAAATCCGACCGCAGCGGGAATTCTTCTGCCAACATATCCATCTCGCTATTCCACCGCTGCTGCAGCCGTTCCGCAAGCAGAGGTGAGAACAGCAAAGATCAGAATCCAGTCAAGCTGGTTGAAATTTACGGCTATTGGGCTGGTGGACAGATCACATCTGGCTGGCCACGTGGTTACCGGCCATTGTCGATATGACCTTCAATACTGCGCTCACTTTTCTACTTCTGGCGCTGGCTTATGGTGGAATAGCGAACGATTATTGCCCCGGCAACCGATTCAGACAGGCATTGCAATGGCGATTGATTTGTTGGCCATACTGTCACTCTCCCAGGACATATTCGGCAGGGATATTGGCATCGACAATCCGCTGTTCGATGCGCACGGATTTGCTCTGAGTAGCCCATATCCAGGCCGGTACAAATCCCGCCCCTGTCGCAATACCTTAAATCCATGCTGAATCCGTGAATACGGAAATATAGGGTTCAGGTCGCACGTCCCTGCTTATGTAGCTTGATGAAATTCAATGACGTTTCGATCCTGGTCGCGAATAAAGATCGATGTTCCATGATTTCCACCAAAATCAACAGGGCCTTCGGTGATGGCAATACCGTCTTGGTTTAAGGCTGATTGAACTGCATTCAAATCACTCACGTGTAAAGCGATATGGGTGTAACCGGCATGTTTTTCAGGGAAATCCATCAAGATGTTTTTGACGGGTGTTTCAGCCGCATTAAGAATAAAATTTATCACCACGCCACAAGGGTGGCGCATCACGGCAACAGGTTCCGGCCCGAGTGGCCCTTCAATAAAAACGAACCCCAGTTTCTCATAAAAAGTCCTCGCTGTTGCCAAATCGAAAACCCGGATACCAACATGATCAATCCCTGTTATTTCATTCATGGTTGCTCCTCTGAACCAACCCTGTTCTCCGGTAAAGTATCAGGCTGACCTTTCATGGTCACCAGTGCGATACCGCCCAGAATCATGATGCCGGTTAATAACAAATGCATGGTAATCGGTTCCTGCA
>JBHHTY010000110.1:0-6648 GCA_046753565.1 Mariprofundus sp. | reverse complement strand
ATCTCCTCATAGGAAATCCGATCGATTTTGCGTGCTCTGGTAACAATGCGCGGATCGGTGGTATAGATACCGTCCACATCGGTATAAATTTCACAAACATCCGCTTCAACAGCGACAGCAAGCGCCACTGCGGAGGTATCCGAACCACCGCGCCCCAGCGTGGTGACATTACCACATTCATCAACCCCCTGAAAACCGGTCACCACGGGCACTTCGCCGGATTGCATATGATCCAGCAGATGGCTTGCCTCTATATTCTTGATGCGCGCGCGCTCATGACAGCCATCGGTCACAAAACCGGCCTGACCGCCGCTGTAGGAATAGGCGCTCACCCCGCGCTGCTGTAATTCCATGGCCAGCAATGCGGCAGTGACCTGTTCACCGGTCGCAATCAGGGCATCGAGTTCACGCGCCGCCGGATGCACACAAATTTCACGCGCCATGGCGGTCAACCGGTTGGTATCGCCACTCATCGCAGATACCACTACCGCAACCTGATTTCCCGTTGCCAGCTCGGCCTGCACGATATCTGCTGTCTTTCGGATACGATCCAGTGAGCCTACCGATGTGCCACCGAATTTCTGTACAATCCGCATCAGTTTTCACCTTTCGGAGCTACAGTGGCAATGCCGACCTTGCTCATATTCAGGCCACGCAATGTATCCAGTACAAAAACCACCCGTTTGTGGTGAGTCTCGGCATCTGCCCTCAATACCACTCTCATCTTCGGATCACCCCTGGTTACATTCAGAATACGCTTGCGCAAATCGCCGTCCTCCACCGCTTCATCCTGGACATAAAAACTGCCGTCTGCATTGATACTGACCGTCACCTGCTCCACTTTCTTCTGTTCCGCCGTAGCCTTGCTGGATGGTAAATCGAGCTTGAGACTGGATGATACATTGAAGGTGGTGGAAACCATGAAAAAAATCAGCATCAGGAACACCACATCGATCAGTGGTGTAATATCAACAAGATATTCCGGCCTGCTTTTTTTGCGCAGATTCACACGCGCTCCCCTTTCAACAGTTCAACGAAACGCAGTGCGTGCTGCTCGATTTCAATCACAAAACGATCCACACGGGATTCGAAATAACGATATGCAACCATGGAGGGGATCGCGACAGTCAGGCCAAAGGCCGTTGAATTCAGGGCCTTGGAAATACCGCCGGCCAGCACGTCAGCTTTGCCGACACCGACAATGGAAATCTGCTGGAACACTTCAATCATACCGATCACCGTACCGAGTAAGCCCAGCAGCGGTGCAATACCGGCAATCAGACCGAGAATGCCGATAAAACGATCCAGGTGGGCCACTTCCTGTCGACCGGTTTCTTCCAGAATTTCTTTCATGACAGCGCGGTGAACTCCCCGATTGGCCAGTGCCACCCAGAGAATACGGCTCATTGCTGTATTATTATTTTTACAGATCTGCATGGCCTGCTGGACATCACCGTCCCGGACAGATACCTCGATCTCCTGCACATCCGGCAAAGGGAGTACCACGGACCGACGCAAACTCCAGCTGCGTTCGAAAATAATAGTCAACGACAATAACGATGCCCCCAAAAGGATATACATCACCACGCCGCCCTGCTGGATAAACTCTACCACTGATGCCTCCATATCCGGCAGCCATTTTGATGGCACCGCCAGCTGTGGCGGCAATTATGAATAGGACAGGGGAAAAGTCATCCTCACAAACAAAAGACGCATCATTGTCTCCACCATGCCAGCGCCAATTCGCGCCTCTGCGCCCTGCCCCGTTGTGCATCGAATCGCCATTGCGATACGGCAACCGGCTCACCTGCACTCAGGCCCTGCAACATCACTGCACCATCGGCTGTGTTGTACACATCGGCTCCAATATCGCGATATCTTCGAACCACTGACACAGCCGGAAAACCGTAGCGGTTGGCAAAACCAGCCTGAGCAATTGCTACTTTGGGCTGTACTGCATTCAGAAAGTCCATTCGACTGGAAGTACGGCTGCCATGATGCGGCATCAGCATATAATCGACCGTTTCCAGTCCGGTTTTGATCAAGGCCCTTTCCGCTTCCGCTTCGATATCCCCGGGCCACAGTAATCGCGCCCCGTTTTGCAGACTGACTGCCATCACCAGCGACGTATTATTGGCATTGGGCGGATCCAGCGAACGTGGTGGCCAGAGTACAGAAACACGAACCTGTTCCGGCTGTGATAAACTCCCGATTTCAATAAGATCACCTTTGGCCAGCCAGCGAACCGCTATACCGTGATCCTCCGCATAGGCTTCAATGGATTTGACCCGACGATCCTCGCGGGTATCGGGCACATCCGGCAACCAGATCTGGCCGACGCTGTTCAGGCTTTTCAGCAATGTCAGCGCCCCGCCAAGATGATCGGACTGGGCATGGGACAATATCAGCACATCGATATGGGTCAGCCCCAGCCAGCGCAATCCTGCTGCCACTGTCGTCCCCCCATTGAATCTGCTTCCCTCCCGTCCCGGCGCATCCAGGGTAATCACCCGTTTTCCCGGCAACAGCAGCGTGGAAGCAGCACCCTGCCCGACATCCCAGACCACCCATTGCGGTGTCCGAACATCGGATTCCACAAGCACAAATCCCAGCCATGCGATCAGCACCACAGCTGCGGACAACATGGCCGCCATCCGTTTTTTCCGCAACAGCCACCAGCCACTCAACAGCATACCGGCCATATACAACAAATTCGCCCAGACAGGCGGATGCACAGCCCATAACTGGCCGGCAGGTAACCGGGATAAAAAGTCCAGCCAGTTCAAACCCCGGTCTGCTGCCGATGCGGCGAATTGCATCAGAGCAATCGCAAACGTATCCAGACCTGTCACAGCCAACAATTCGGCCAACAACCCGACCGGTATCACGATCAGGGCATACAAAGGCACCATCAACAGATTAGCCACCAGCGAATAAACCGGCACACGTCCGAATGTCGTCACAATCAATGGCAGGGTAGCCAGTGTGGCCAACAACGAAACCCATATCAGCACCTTGCCTGCACCGACAAGCCGCGACATCCATGCATCTGTCTCATCCGGATCGCTTTTCGCAGCCCACAACAATAATGCGGCTGTCGCAATAAATGAGAGCCAGAGGGACAATGATGCAACCGCAGACGGATCAAACAACAGTATCAGAGCCAATGCTGCCAGCAGGGTGTTCATCGGTTCGCTGCGCGTTGCCAGACACCATGCCAGCACAGCTGCAGCCAGCATCATGGCAGCACGAATCGCCGGCAAGGGCCAGCCGGCCATGGTGCCGTATGCAAAAGCAGCCAGACAACCGGAAATCAATGATATGGTGCGAACAGGCAAACGGACGATCCACGCTTCCCTGCGTGTCAGTACAAACCAGACCAGAGCAAACGCAAACGATGCTGCCATGGCGATATGCATGCCCGAAATAGCCAGCAAATGGGCTGCACCGGTAGTGGAAAACACATTGTAGGCCTGTGCTGTCAGCTGTGATCGCTCGCCCAATAACACGGCCGCCAAAACACCGCCATCGGAAACAGCAGTTGCAGCGATCATGCGGCGTACCGACTGTCGCTGTTGTTCCAGCCAGGGCACCGAAGCTTCAAGGATCTCCGGCATGCCTTTTATACTGCCAATCAGGGCAATATGATGATCGAAACACCAGGCACGATAATCGAAGGTGCCGGGATTATGATAATTGTGCGGCTCATGCCAGCGAACCCGCGCATGAATGCGTTGACCTGCCTGTAAGCGGACATCACTGCCCCGATGCTGATAAAGCAGAGCCTTTCCGGATAAGCCCGTCCCATCCTCACGCCGGATATGATTCAATCGATAGCGAAGGTAGCCGGAAAAGACCTCGACCTTTTCAATATCTGCGCTGATCTCCGCATCACCGGCCAGCCAGTCCGGACCCACATATACCTGGCCGGCATCCCAGAATAAATCGGCCATCCCCCAGAGTGCGCCCAGCAACAACATCCATGCCGGCAGCTGTAATCTGAACAGCAGCAAAACAACCATGCCAAGCGCCAGTATTATCACAGCCACGGGAATGCCGACCACATCGGTGCGCGCCAGAGCAAGCCCCGTGATGGCTGATAATAAAGGAATCAATAAAGGCCAGCGCCGGATATGCCATCCGGCCATCAGCCCCGAAGCATCAGTCGGGATAAACCACCCGGCCGCGAATCATCTGGTCTCCACCCATTTCGCGGCGTACCACATCCTCCAGACGAATCGCCTGATCCACGGTCTCGGCACCGTCATTTTCCCACAGGGAAACAGCATCCCTTCCACCGATAAGAACAGGAGCCTGATACAACACCATTTCGTGACTGAATTTCCCTTCCAGAAAAGAAGCATGCAGCGCCCCGCCGCCTTCAAGAAGCAGCTGCAAATAACCGTCTCCTGCCAGATGCCGAAGCATCGACTCCAGACTGTCGGCCTGCTCCACCTGCACACCGGCATCGGACCATTTTTGCGTATGTTTGTTACTGCTGCGCACATAAAAACGGGTCGGCGCATCATCCGATAACAATTTACAATCCGGAAAGAACGGTGGGGTTGCAGAACAGATCACCACCCGCAGCGGTACATTGCCGATCACCTTGCTGTCACGCACCGTCAACGACGGGTTATCATCATGCAACGTGCCTGCACCCACCAGAATGGCATCGGATTCAGCTCGAAGCTGATGGGCATGTTTGCGGCACTGCTTGCCGCTGATCCACTGTGAATGATGCGTACGGGTTGCCAGTTTTCCGTCCAGTGACAGCGCTGCCTTGGCAATCACATAAGGATATCCGGTTCGCAAATAATGGAAGAAGGGTATATTCAGCATATCCGCCTCATCGGCCAGCACGCCACCGGTTACCCTGATTCCTGCAGCCTGCAAAATACTCGCCCCGCCGGCCATCGCCGGGTTGGGATCGGATGAAGCAAACACCACATGCCGGATACCGGCTTTTTGAACAGCATCGGTGCAGGGCGGTGTGCGCCCGTGTGCCGCACACGGTTCCAGCGTCACATACAACTCACCACCCCGTGCCTTGTCGCCGGCCTGCTGCAATGCCATCACTTCCGCATGCGCTTCACCCGGTCGCTCATGCCAGCCTTCGCCGACCACCACACCATGATTTACCACGATGGCACCAACGCGGGGATTCGGATGCGTGGTACCGATGCCATGCCGTGCCAGCATGATGGCGCGTCGCATAAATGTCTCATGGTGTGTGCTGATTGCCAAAGCCTTATGCCTCCAGAGTGGAAATGAACCCGATTGCAAGCATAGTATATGGCCATGTTAATTACCATCTCACCCGCCAAAAAACTGGATTTCAAAACACCGATGCCTGTCTGCGATTATACGCAGCCCGAGTTTCTGAATCAGGCTGCCGAACTGATTGATATCATGCGGGCCAAGGACAGCTTCGAGATTGCCGATCTGATGAAGCTGTCAATAAAACTGGCCGATCTGAACATGCAGCGTTATCAGGACTGGCATACGCCGTTCACCCCGGACAATGCCAAACAGGCCCTGTTCGCCTTCTCCGGTGATGTCTATCAGGGGCTGCATGCAGGCTCACTGGACACAAATGCCATCGGTTTTGCCCAGCATCATCTGCGCATTCTGTCCGGCCTGTACGGCGTTCTTCGACCGCTTGATCTGATGCAGCCCTACCGCCTGGAAATGGGAACCCGACTCGCCACTGATCATGGCCGAAACCTGTACGAATTCTGGGGGAACATGATTACCGAAAGCATCAATCGCGCCCTGACCGATCAGGGTGACGATATCCTGATCAATCTTGCTTCCAATGAATATTTTTCGGCTATCCATACAGACAAAATCAATGGCCGCGTGATTACCCCTGTTTTCAAGGAATACCGCAAAGGTGCTTACCGCATCATCAGTTTCAACGCCAAACGCGCCCGTGGTTACATGAGTCGTTTCATTATCGAAAACCGCTTAAGCGAAGCGGATGATCTTAAAGGTTTTGCTGTGGACAGCTATGTATTCAATGAAGAACTCTCATCCATCGATACATTTATTTTCACACGATAAATCCGAAACCGCAGCGCGAATCAATTCCGGAAGAAGTGCTCGGCCAAGCTGCTCAGCGGAGACTGAAATAAATCAGTCATCATCGCCATGTCTGTATCCATGCTCATGTTCATGGTGGCCATGCTCATAATAATCACCATCATGCGTCAAAGGGACATGAACACTCACGCCCGGAACAGGCCTGACACTAACCGAGCAACCGACCATAAAAACAAAAAGTGCAATCAGAACTAGTCTCACACCTTCTCTCCATGCGCTAAAAACCAGCTTATTATGACAAATAATATACCAGTTAACCAACAAAATGTAGAGCATGTACGTTTGTCAGTCTGATTCCGGATTGGTACTCCCAAGGGTGTACGCTCTAAACCCCAGACACCACATAACATCAACAAAAAATGACATGAAGTGGACAAATGTCTATGACAATCTAAACATTAGCAAAGAGACAAAAGACTTTTCATAGGGACAAATGTCCAGACTTTTGTCCTTCATGATGGACTACAGTCGATTCAGTGTCAATCAGCGCCGAATATTGACCCCCTGTCAGCGTCCAAAATTAACCCCCCTAATGCCGAGCAA
>JBHHTY010000109.1:0-6729 GCA_046753565.1 Mariprofundus sp. | reverse complement strand
ATGGTCGGGACGAGAGGATTCGAACCTCCGACCACTTGACCCCCAGTCAAGTGCGCTACCAGGCTGCGCTACGCCCCGATTTAATGGCGGTGAAGCATACTTAAAATATCAGAGAATGTAAGTGTTTAAGCACAGCCGAACCGGCCGGCTTTTCACGGAACTAATCGAGTAATGTCAGGATTTCGCTTAACTCCCGCCTTACCTGCTGAAGTACAGCCCGGCTGTCTTTTTTTTCCACGATGTTTTCCAAATCGCCACTGAGCAGACGTTTTTTAGCTCCACGAATCGTAAAGTTCAGATCGTACAGCAGATGTTTAATCTGCAGAACGGCATAGACATCATGATGACGGTAGAAACGACGGTTGCCGCTTTTCTTGACCGGCTTGAGATGCCTGAATTCGCTTTCCCAGTAGCGCAGCACATGAGGCTCAACCCCACTGATATCGCTGACTTCACGAATAGAAAAAAACAGCTTTTCCGGTAGTTTCGGAATTTGTAATCCCGCTTTAACCAGGGCCTGTTTGGGGTTCACTGATCAGATCCTGTCAGTTTCTTTTTCAATAGAGAGCTTGCACGGAATGTCACGACAGAACGTGGGGCAATAGTGATATCCATACCGGTCTTGGGGTTGCGACCCCGACGCGCATGTTTTTGGCGAACAATAAAATGGCCAAAGCCGGACAGCTTGACGTTCTCGCCCCGTTCCAGCGAATTTCGGATAATATCGAGAGCTGACTCGATAATCTGACCCGATTCCTTTTTGGTCAGGCCGACACGTTCATGAACTATCTTTGCAATCTCGGCTTTGGTCACGTTCCCCTACCCATCAAAACATGAATTAAAACGGTATATTATCCGACCCCGTTAAAAACAACATTATGAATATTAATGAAACTGACTAATCTGTCAAAGTTTTTTTGACATGAAGTTCAGATAGTTCGTATCGTAAAGTATAGAGGAGATGAATCAATCAACAGGAATCAGTTGTCCATCATGCAAACGCAGGAGACGGTCGCATGACCTGGCCAGCGACAGGCTGTGGGTGACCATCACTACTGCGGCATTTTGTTCCCGACATAACTGGCGCAGCAAGCCAAACACTTCCTGAGCCGTGTGTTCATCCAGATTTCCCGTAGGTTCATCAGCCAGTAGCAACCGGGGTTTTGCAGCCAGAGCACGTGCTACGGCCACGCGCTGTGCTTCACCGCCGGAGAGTTTGGCCGGCACATGCTGTGCACGCGCACCAAGATTCAATCGTTCCAGCAATTCATGGCCTCGTGCTTCACTTTCAGCTGTGGCCATACCTTGCACCAGAAGCGGTAGCGTCACATTCTCCATTGCAGTCAATTCCGGAATCAGATGATGGGCCTGATACACAAAGCCGATTTTTTTATTCCTGAGGAGGGCCTGACGGTTGGAAGCAAGTTCGTGGATTATTTCACCATCCAGCAGGATTTCACCGGCATCGGGTCTCTCAAGTGTACCCAGAATTTGTAACATGGTCGATTTACCTGAACCTGACTCCCCAACGACTGCTAAAAATTCACCATCATTGAGGTCGAATTCCACTCCTCTGAGAACATGCAATTCTCCGGAAGGTGCGGAGAACTGTTTATGTAAGCCGGAAACGCTAAGTAGCGGTGATTCACTCATATCTGAGAGCCTCTGCCGGCGGCACACTGGCAGCACGCCAGGCCGGATAAAAGGTTGCTGCCACGCCCATAAACAGGCTGATCACAATAATCATGCTGACAGATACCGGATCAATCACAGACGGAATATGATCGATATAATAGACATCGCTGGACATGAATTTGATTCCGCTCACGTGTTCCACCCAGGCCAGCAGGGTATCAAGTTTCCATGCCAGCAATATTCCGAGTGCCGCACCCGTGAGAGTACCGATGCCACTGAGCAGGGTACCCATAAGCAAAAATATCCGCATCACGGAGGCATGGGTTGCTCCCACTGTTTTAAGGATAGCAATTTCCTTGCGGCGCTCCATCACCACCATCACCAGTGATGCCACCATATTAAACAGTGCCACCATGACAATCAGGGAGAGAATGACCCCCATTGCAACGCGCTCTGTTTTCAAGGCCTGAAAAAATGAGCGGTGCCTCTGTTTCCAGTCAGTCACCCATGCGCCCGAAGGCAACTGCTGCCGTGCCTGCGCTGCGACACTGCCGGACAAGTCCCTGTCATATAAAAACAGTTCAAGACCGGTGACCCTGTCCCCTATTTTATTCAAACGCTGCACTGCATTCAGCGGTGTTATGATCATGCCAACGTCATACTCGTAAAATCCGGAATCAAAAATACCCACCACATGGAAAGCACGCATGCGCGGTGTAGCACCGGATGGACTGACGCCGCCGGAGGGTGACATTAATCGAATCCTGTCCCCTACTTCCAGCCCCAGTTTTCTGGCCAGATCCTTACCGATTACCACCTGGAACGGTGAGCCCTGCGTGCTGATAAAGTGCCCTTTACTGATATGGCTGGCAATTTCATCACTTCTGCCGACATCCACACCTTTTAAAATTGCACCCAGTGCCCTAGATCCATACGAAGCCAGTACCTGTGTGGAAATATAGGGTGCAGCACGCTCGACTCCATCGAGTTTTTCCGCTTTGGCAAGCCATTCCTGCCAGCCTTCAAGTGCATTACCCGGCCCCTGAATATCAACATGGGATGAAAAGCCCAGAATCTTGTCCCGGATTTCAACTGCTGCACCGTTCATGACAGATAACACGGCAATCAGTGTCATCACACCAATGGCAATGCCGATTCCCGAACTCCAGCTGATCAATGACACAAAGCGTTCACTGCGGCGGGAACGCAAATAGCGTCTGGCCAGCATCCACTCATAGGAGTGAAAAAGTCCTTTATTCAAAGCCATTTAGCCGCTGAAAATTGCATCATCACGACAGGTAACGCAGATAGAGATAGATATGAGCAATCAAAATAGACACAAGCATCAGTCCAAAAGCGTGTTTCAGAAAAACCAGAAATGCAATCGGGTGCCCGGCACGCTGGGCAAAACCGGCCACAATCAGATTCGCAGATGCGCCGATCAGCGAGCCGTTACCACCCAGACATGCCCCCAGCGCCAGCGCCCACCACAATGGTACCAGTGCATCGGCACCACCGAATGTCGAACCCATATTATGAATCAACGGGATCATCGTAGCCACAAACGGAATATTATCAATCATGGCCGAAGCAATGGCCGAAACCCACAATACAGCAGCGAGCGTGGCATTAAAATCTCCACCTGTCAGTTCCAGCGTTTTATGAGCCAGCATTTCGATAACACCGGTGTGTTCCACACCGGTAACGATAATAAACAGGCCGACAAAAAAGAAAATCGTGGTCCATTCCACTTCGGCCATAATGCCCTCATAGGCATGGTCTTTGTCTTCCAGTGACTGACCAAGCGTTTGCAACAACAGCAATACAGCCGCACCAAACAACGCAATGGATGCAGGCTCAAGGTGAAGTGTATGAGCAAACGTAAAGCCGCAAATAACCAGGAACAGTACCGAAAGGCTTTTTTTCAACAGCACCACATCCTTGATGGTTTCACGTTCATCAAACTCCATTACCAGTGCCTTGTGTTCTTCGGAGGCATGCAAATCGCGGCCAAACATGAACCAGATGATCAGCAGCATAACGGCAAAAATAATCGGCGTGATCGGTGCCAGATTTGCCAGAAAATCATAAAAATTCAAACCGGCAGCCGAACCGATCATGATATTGGGCGGATCACCAATCAGCGTGGCTGTGCCCCCCACATTGGAAGCCAGTATCTGGGCAAACAGATACGGATACGGTCGCACCCCAAGTGTGTCGGTAATCAGCAGAGTCACCGGAGCAATCAGCAATACGGTTGTGACATTGTCCAGAAAAGCGGAAAAAACAGCTGTAACGACCGACAGCATTACGAGGATGCCCCACGGACTACCCTTAACCGTTTTTGCCGCTTTGATCGCAACATACTGAAACATGCCGGTTTTCTGGCTGATAGCCACAATCACCATCATACCGGTAAGTAAACCGATGGTATTGAAGTCCACACCGGCAACGGCCTGCTGCTGGGTCAGAACACCGCAGAGGATCATCAATCCGGCCCCCAGCAATGAGAGTACGGCGCGGTTGAATTTTTCGGCCATAATCATGGCATACACCACAAGCAGGATGGATACGGCTACCCATGTCGGGTCAAGCCCAAAAATAGCAGAGGTGAGTTCTCCACTATCATGCATGGCCGGACTCCATGATTCTCAACCGGTCAAGAATATCACCGGCCGAAAGAATGCCTTTCAAATGCCCTTCTTTATCAATCACCATGGCATATTCATGGCGGGTAAACACCACCAGTGCAGCAGCTACCGACAGGATAGACTCATCCTCGTGTACAGTCAGTGGTTTCCTGTCCATGATATCGACCACTTTTTTGCAGGCCGCCTCGTGGTAATGCTGCTGCAGCAGTCCGATATCCGGCGCATAGGGAATTTGATCCAGGTCGCCACTGACAATATAGCTTGGTACAATTTGTTCAATAATGGTATAGGTGGATATGACACCCACAACAATACGCTCATCATTGAGTACAGGTACCATACGCAATTTCGCCTGACGCATTCGGGCCAGTACATCACCGATGCTGTCGTCTACATGAACCGCGATGACATCCGTCACCATAATATTAGCAGCTATCATCACAAACTCCCGATGGTGCGATTACTCCGGCCGCATGAGCGGAAACAGCAGTACATCCCGGATTGAATGCTGACCGGTTAGCATCATCACCAGACGATCCACACCGATACCAACACCGGCAGCAGGCGGCATGCCGAATTCCAGTGCGCGCAGATAATCGCCATCCACACCGGTGGCTTCTTCATCACCTGCCGCTTTTGCCTCGGCCTGTGCCATAAAACGATAGCGCTGATCATCCGGATCATTCAATTCAGAGAAGCCATTGGCCATTTCACGACCGGCAATGAACAACTCAAAGCGATCAGTAACGGTGGAATCATCATTATTACGGCGCGCCAACGGTGATACATCGACCGGATAATGCGTTACAAAGGTTGGTTGTTTCAGTTCCGGTTCAACGAGCTCTTCAAAAAGAGCCATCAAATAATGTCCCGCTTTCCATGTAATTAGGGGCTTAAAGTCAGGTATCACCTGAAGACAAACTGTAGCCAGTAATGCCTTGTCACTGGCATGGCCGCGCAAATCAGGCCGTCTTTCAAATACAGCCTCATCCACCCTGAGGCGATGGAATGGGCGGGACAAATCAATATCCACGCCTTCCCATGTCACCTGCGTTGTTCCCAGTTCAGCAGCGATCTCCCGTATCAGTGCTTCGGTTGTATCCATGGCATCGGTAAAATCAGCGTAGGACTGATAAAACTCCACCATGGTGAATTCTGGATTATGTGTCGCATCAATGCCTTCGTTACGGAAGTTGCGATTGATTTCAAACACCCGCTCAAAGCCACCCACCAGCAAACGCTTCAGATACAATTCCGGCGCAATACGCAGAAACAATTCCATATCCAGTGCATTATGATGGGTAATAAACGGTTTTGCAGCTGCACCGCCCGGCTGGCTCTGCAACATCGGCGTTTCCACCTCAATGAAATCACGGGATTCCAGCCCTTTGCGCAGCAGTGAAACTATTTTTGAGCGTGTTCTGAAAGTTTGCCGTGCTTCCGGCGTGACAATCAGATCGACATAGCGTTGTCGACAACGGGTTTCAATATCGCTCAGGCCATGCCATTTTTCCGGTAAGGGACGCAGACATTTTGATACGACCTCAATATGGGATACGCGAACCGATAATTCACCTGTTTTGGTCTGGAACAGTACGCCTTTCGCACCAACAATATCGCCGAGGTCCCACTTTTTGGTCGGGTTATAGACTTCTGCCCCGCCCATCTCATCGCGATTGAGAAACAATTGAATCTGGCCTGAACCATCCTGAATTTTGATAAAGCTGGATTTCCCCATCACGCGATGCGCCATGATACGCCCTGCCACGGACACAGACTGGCTGATTTCAGTCAATTGATCCGCATCCTTATCCGAAAACTCGGCATGGATAGCTGCAGCGGTATGATCGGTTCGCCATGTATTGGGATAGGCCTCCCCCGCTTCGCGTAAGCGGGCAAGCTTTTCTCTCCGGACAGTGATCTGCTCGGACTGATCCGATACTTTATCGTTCATATGATGTTACAGTTTGCTGTGTAAATCGAGATCGGAAAAGAAAAATGCAATTTCAATGGCGGCATTTTCTTCCGAATCAGAACCATGAACCGCATTGGCATCAATGGAATCGGCATGATCAGCACGAATCGTGCCGCTCTCGGCTTCCTTGGGGTTGGTTGCCCCCATCAACTGGCGATTCAGCGTTACGGCATTCTTGCCTTCGAGCACCATGGCCAGAATCGGCCCCGAACTCATAAAAGCACACAGGTCGTTATAAAATGGCCGTTCGGCATGAACAGCATAAAAACGACCGGCATCAGCGGCAGATAAATGCGTCATATTGGTAGCAATCACAGACAGACCGTTTTCTTCAAAACGACGGATAATATCTCCGATCACATTCTTTGCGACCGCGTCCGGCTTGATAATAGATAAAGTGCGTTGAACTGGCATGCAGGAAACCCCCTTAAACTGCGCAGCATCCCGCTGCGGGAGCGGCACTCTAAA
>JBHHTY010000108.1:0-6766 GCA_046753565.1 Mariprofundus sp. | reverse complement strand
CGCGACCTTGCCAAGGTCGAGGTCACCGGTTCGAGCCCGGTTACCCGCTCCAGATTAAAAGGGGTCCCAGTGGCCCCTTTTATTTTCTGTAATGGTTGTTCAAGGCAGGGTGGCTCAGTGGTACGGCGGAGGATTGCAAATCCTTTATTCGCGAGTTCGATTCTCGCCCCTGCCTCCAACCATGCAGACCGTCCATTCATAAACCCGATCCACCCATGAAGCAACATTCTGAATCACTGTTGCCGGCCTAGCCTGGACAGTCGTTTGATTATTTCTATTGGTCTAACGTGACACAACTTGCTTCAGATCGATATGCCAAAGCATCCTGATCGATCAGCCACTCGCTGTTTTCCACGCGTGCTACAGGCAGGCGCTCGCCAGCCTTAATCCGACAGATCGCATCTGCCTTCCCTTTTCCGGCCACCATAATCAGGCAACGCCGCGCTGCATTGAGTCCTGCATAGCCCATACTGACCCGCTCGGATGGCGGTTTGGGCGAGTTGTACACAGGAATCGCTAGGCGCGAATCATCCAGTCCCGGATTGCCGGGAAACAGACTGGCCATATGGCCGTCCTCGCCCATACCCAGCAGGATCAAATCCATCACCGGCGCATCGGCCAGCAGCGCATCATAACGCGATGCCGCGATCTCCGGCCCCAGTTCGGCATCCATGCGATGAATCTGCGCGACCGGTACAGGCACATGATTCAACAGCGCATCATCGGCCATCCGGTCATTGCGTTCGGCATCGCCAATCGGCAAACACCGCTCATCGCCAAACCAGATATGTGTTTTTGACCAGTCCATACCCACATCACGCAGCAGTTCGTAGCAACGCTTCGGCGTCGTACCGCCGGCCAGCGCCCAGTGAAATACACCGCGTTTTGAAATAGCTGCGGCAGCAGCCTCCACCACAGTATCGGCGGCATACTGCGCAACTGCTTCCGCATCGGCGCAGGGATGGATGTTCATGTCCATGCCCTGATCAATCCTCGGCAGGTTTAATGGCATGGCCGCCGAAACCAGCGCGCTGGGCGTTCACAATCTTGCCGGCGAATGCGTCTTTCTGGCGGCTGCGGAAACGCATCTGCAAAGCCAGCGTCATCACCGGCGTGGGGATGGCCAGATCAATCGCTTCATTGGCTGTCCAGCGGCCTTCGCCGGAATCGTCCATCCAATCGGACAGGGAGGATAAATCACCGTCGGCTTCCAGCGCATCGCCGGTCAAATCCAGCAGCCATGATGAGACCACCGAACCATGCTGCCAGACGCGCGAAATCTGATGCATATCCAGATCGAATTCTTCCTTGGCCTTCATCAGTTCAAAGCCCTCGGCAAAGGCCTGCATCATGCCGTATTCCATGCCGTTATGAACCATCTTGACGAAATGACCGGAGCCGATCGGCCCCATATGACCCCAGCCCTTGCCATCATCGGAGGCCAGCGTCGTCAAGGCGGGCGCAATCAGATCAATGGCCTCTTTTTCGCCGCCGATCATCAGCGAATAGCCATTTTTCAATCCCCACACGCCGCCGGAAGTGCCGCAATCGGCAAACAGGATGCCTTTTTCAGCCAGTTCGGCACCGAGTCGTTGCCCTTCTTTATAATTGGAATTACCACCATCAATAATCAGATCGCCAGCCTCAACCCCTGCATCCAGCAAACCGGCAATCGTGCTGTCGACAAACTGATGCGGCACCATCACCCAGATTACGCGTGGCGCGGGCAGCTGGGCAATCACATCGTTTAAGTTCTCTGCTGCCGATACGCCTGCAAATTCGTCAGCCAATGCTTTGCCCGGCGCTGCATCCATATCATAGGCGACCACCTCATGTTCGCCCTGCATCAGACGCTTTACCATATTGCCGCCCATGCGACCCAATCCGATCATTGCCAGTTTCATATTTTTTCTCCTTTTTATAATCAAATTCAAAATTTCTCACCGCGGAGGACGCAGAGGAAAGTCAAAGGCAATAGAGTAATCGGGTGTTAATCCGGGAGTATGATCCCTCAATTAATCCAAATATCCATTGATTTGGTTTGTCTTTCCTCTGCGTCCTCTGCGGTGCATGCTTTTCAGTTTTTTATTTTAATCCAGATCATCCGATGCCATCCATTCCTGGGCATCGACAATCACATTATAACGCTCGCGCGCCGTTTGCATCAGCCGACCGGCAAATTGCGGCCTGTCCATCAGCACTTTACAGAAATCCCGTTTTTCCATGATATACAGTGCGCAGTATGTCACCGCCCGCACCGACGCCCGCCGCTTTTTGGTCACCAGCAGACTCAGTTCCCCGAACACCTGTCCATCGCTCAGGGTGGTGACGACATCGCCCTCCTGATCAATGATATCCACACTACCCATTTCAATAATGAACAGTTCACGCCCTTCATCACCGTATCTGGCAATGTCATCACCGGCATTAAATACCACCGGTTTGAGCATCATGGCAAAGGCATGCAACATCGTTTTTCCACTGCCCTCAAACATTGGCACCCGCTCCAATGCCTGTTGCGGTGTACGCGCCAGCCAGCGCCGGTGATCGGGAGCCGGCAAATGAAATGCCGCCTTCGGCCCCCATGATCCGAACGGATAATTGGGAAAGTCCCGTGCCTTTTCATTGCCCCATACATCCAGAATCGGCTGCACAATCCGCCATGATGTTTCCACCAGATCGGAACGCGAAAACAGCGAGGGATCACCGTGCATACAATCATACAACATGGTTTCATAACCGGTACCCGGATGCGTAATAAAAGCCTCGTCATACTCAAAGTTCATATTGACCTTGCGCATATGCATCGATGGCCCCGGCCGTTTGGCCAGGAAACGAATCTCGATCCCTTCATTGGGCTGAATGCGGAAAATGAGCTGATTCGCCTCCAGCTGAGCGGATGCCGGTGTACCCCTGAAAGTAAATTCGGGCGCACGGCGGAACTGCACAACAATCTCGGTCGATTTGGTGCGCAGGGCCTTGCCCGAACGCAGAAAAATTGGCACTCCGTGCCAGCGCCAGTTATCAATGCGCAATTTGACCGCCGCATAGGTTTCAGTATTGGAGTGTGGATCAACCGCATGCTCATCCCGATAGGCTTTGGCAGGACTGCCATCCGGCAGCACGCCTTCATCGTATTGACCACGCACCGTCTGATGTCTGACCTCATCGTGTTTCATAATGCGCACAGCACTGAGCAGCTTGAATTTTTCATTGCGAATGGCCTCAGCCTCAAACGAGGTTGGCGGTTCCATACACAGATATGCCATCATCTGAAACAGGTGATTCTGGATCATATCGCGAATCACACCGGACTGGTCATAATAGCCGCCACGCCATTCCACGCCAACCTGCTCGGTTGCAGTGATCTGAATATGATCAATATGGGTACGATTCCACAGCGGTTCAAACATGCCATTGGCAAAACGGAAAGCGAGAAGATTCTGCACGGTTTCCTTACCCAGATAATGATCGATACGGTACACCTGACTCTCTTTCCAGTAAGTCAGAATTTCCCGATTCAGCGCCTGTGCCGAAGCCAGGTCCGTACCGAACGGTTTCTCCACAATAATGCGACGCCAGCCGCCCCCACCGTGGTTCAGGCCCACCGCCTCCAGCCCTGTGGATATCATGCCGAACACCGATGGCGGTGTGGCCATATAAAACAGCACATTGTTTTCAGTATCATAGCGCCCATCCAGCGCCTGCAAAAAAGATTTCAGTTTACGGAAGGCATCCTCATCATCGAAACGTCCTTTCAGATAATGAATGCGATCACAAAAATCCGCCCATGCTGCTTCGTCAAACCCATCCCGGCGTGAATATTTGTGCACATCAGCACTCATCTTGGCCCGGAATGATTCCGTCGTGAATTTATCCATAGCCATGCCAAGGATGGCAAAAGAATCCGGCAACAAATGATCGCAATAGAGATTGAACAGGGAAGGGATCAACAACCGCTTGGTCAGATCACCTGATGCACCGAATACCACCATCACACAGGGATCGGGAGTCATCCCGCCCAGATTCATCGCATCCAAAAAATCCTGGGAGACATTCTGACTGCTTTGATTGTTCATGATGGTTACTTCCAGTGGGCGGGTTCACCCGCATCATTACTCACAAGGTTCAGAAAAACCTCAAGGCAGTCGCATTCTACGCCTGAGCAGCCCCTGTTCCAACAATAATCAATGTATTGAAGATTCGATACACCTTCTGCATGCGTAATATTAATATGTCAGGATCGGAAATTGCGGCGTGCCTGCGCATGGTCTCCCATTCAATAGCTTCCGGATCAACAGGCAACTGTCCGATCGAACGCCACAGCTCCACCCGCAGGGCATTCTCCATCTGACGGTAATTCAGATAGGTCCCGGCCAGAAAATCTGCATTCTGATGCCAGGCTTCCGGCGCACTTTCAGGCAGGTGCTGCAGAATATCCATGGTTCTTCGGTTGTTTTTTCTACGCTCTCCGGCAAAAGCCAGACGCGCATACTGGGCCAGAAATTCAATATCAACCAGTCCGCCGGCATCGTGTTTCAGATTGATGACCGCATCGGATTTGCTGGCCAGATGATCGAGCATCTTCTGGCGCATGGTCCGCACATCCTCCGCCAGCACTGCCGGATCACGCGGGCGACCCAATACTTCTTCCACCGCATGGCCAACTGCCATTCTGGCGGCTTCCGGGCCTGCTACCGCTCTGGCACGACACAGAGCCTGATGCTCCCATGTTTGTGCCTGAGTCAGTTGATAATCACGAAAACCGGTAATATTTGTCACCAGGACACCGGAACATCCGGATGGCCGCAGCCGCGCATCGAATTCAAACCCGGCCCCGAATGGCGGTTTGCCCGTCAAGTACTGAATCATCCGCCGCCCGACACGCTGGGCATGTTCGCCGAGGCTGCGCTTTCCCGACATCTCACCCGGATAATCATGCACCAGCACAAATACCATATCGAGATCGGAAACCAGCCCCATTTCACGCGAACCGTGTTTACCCATGGCCAGCGCAACAAACGGGAAATCAGCAGGCAACCCCATCTGATACAGGCTCAACCGCAGCACAGCCTGGGTTGCAGCATCGGCAATATCCGAAAGCCAGCCGCCGACAGTCATGGCATCCGCCGTGTGCGCATCCACAGCAAGTGCCGACAACAACCGGCCCCGGTCCACCCAGCGACCGATATCAGCCAGCATCTGCTCCACATCATCAAAATCATTCAGGGCATTGAGCGCTGTACAGATATCATCGATATCGGTACCCACATGCTCGGTCATTAATGGCCATTCCAGCCATGACGGGTCTTTGACAATATGATCAGCCAGATAACGACTGGCCGAAAGCACACCGATCAACCAGTCCAGCGCTCCCTGATGCGTGGCCAGCAAATCAATCCAGGTGGCACGCCCGGAAATATATCTAAACTGAGCGGCACACGACTCCAGTGCTGTCACCCCGTTCGCATCATCCAGCCAGCATGGCATCGCCCGCGCCAGAATCCGATCGACCTGCACCCGGCTGCGTTCCGGCAACAATCCGCGCAACAAACTGGTGTCGATATTGTTCAATGCCGCAGATATACGCTGACGATCTGATTCACACAGTGCATCCAGCCGCTCACCGCCGTTTTTCAGCCAGCCCTGATCATCCGGCATGTCCGCAGACACCGGCCTGACAAACTGATCAAAAGCCGCCTCAACAATACCTGAACAATGCACCATCTGCTGTTCGATATCGCCCATGCCGGTAGCCATAGACAGGTATTCAACATAATCCGCAGGCAACTTGTGGGTCTGTTCGCCCTGCCGGGCCTGAATCGCATGTTCAACCCTGCGCCAGAATCGATAGGCATGTTTCAACCCGGTCACATCATCCCGTCCAATCACAGCGGCCTGCATCAATGCATCAATCGCCAACATGCTGGGTTGCACGCGTAATTCAGGCTGCCTGCCCCCGTGCAGCAATTGCAGCGACTGGATAATGAATTCAATCTCACGAATGCCGCCCCTGCCCCGCTTGACATCGAACCCCGGCGCAATACCGCCCCTGCCGGCCTGAGCATTGATACGCCGCTTCATTTCGGCCAGCGCCGACACCGTCGTATAATCAAGATAACGGCGATAAATAAACGGTGCGACCCCTTCAATAAAGGCTTCGCCCAACGCTGAATCTCCGGCCACAGGTCGCGCCTTGATCAGCATAGCCCGTTCCCATGTCTGACCATAGTCAAGATAATGGCCAAGGGTGGCATCAAGATTCAGCGCAATGGCCGCAGCATCGCCACCGGGCCTGAGCCGCATATCAACCGGCCATACAAGGCCATCACCGGTGCGCCCACCCATCAAACGAATCAGCATTCTGGACACATGGGTATAATATTCCGCCGCCGGAACCGATTGCCGCCCCCCTGCAGTATTTCCACTGCCCTGCCAGACAAACAACGGATCAACATCCGAGCCCAGATTCAGTTCCCGGCCACCCAGTTTACCAAGACCAATCACGCAGAAGGAGCCGCCATCCAAACAACCATAACGTGGTGCGATCAACCTCACGGCCATATCCAGAGCCAGAGAAAACAAACCCGAAGCCAGATCAGCAATTGCCCGGCATGAAGCATCCATATCGCCGTTCAGCCCCATTTCCCACCAGATCAGATACCGAAGCGCCCGTTGTTTGCATTGTCGCAGATGAGTCATACAGGTCATTAAATCACTGCTATCGCATGCCGGCACCCATGTTTCGCTGTCATCCGGTAACAAT
>JBHHTY010000107.1:0-6825 GCA_046753565.1 Mariprofundus sp. | reverse complement strand
GTGGAATTCCGTATCAATGCCGAAGATCCGCTGAATGATTTCTTTCCGACACCGGGTTGCATCACTCGCTACCATTCACCCGGTGGCCCCGGTGTGCGCGTGGACGGTTGCGTTTATCCCGGTTACGAAATTCCGCCCCACTACGATTCGATGTGCGCCAAGCTGACAATCTGGGGGCATACATGGCAGCACACGGTGCTGCGCTGTCAGCGGGCGTTGAAAGAATATGACATTCGCGGAGTCAAGAGCACCCTGCCACTGTATCGCCAGATTGCCGCCTCAGAGCTGTTCATGGTCGGCCAGTTCGATACCGGCTTTCTGGATCAACATCCGGAATTGCTCGAATACAAGGCTTATGATGCCCGGGAAGATATTGCCACGGCCGTTGCCATTGCTATTGCCGCACATGCCGGTCTGTAAAGAATAAAAGGATTTGACGATGAACAAAACAAAAAAGCTGGCCATTACTGAACTTGCCCTGCGCGACGGACATCAGTCGTTGCTGGCTACGCGTATGCGACTCGACGATATGCTTCCCATCTGCGAAAAACTCGATGCCATTGGTTACTGGTCGATTGAGGCATGGGGCGGCGCCACCTTCGACACCTGTTTGCGTTATCTCAGGGAGGGGCCCTGGATGCGTTTGCGCGAATTGAAAAAAGCGCTGCCCAATACACCGGTTCAGATGCTTCTTCGTGGCCAGAATCTGCTGGGTTACCGTCATTATGCCGATGATGTGGTGCGTAAATTTGTTGATCTGGCCGCCGGTAATGGTGTGGATGTATTCCGTACCTTTGATGCCATGAACGATGTGCGCAATCTGCGCACGGCCATCAGCCAGATCAAGGTCAACAACAAGACTGCCGAAGGTACAATCTGCTATACAACCAGTCCGGTACATACGCTGCAATATTTTGTCGATCTGGCTAAGGAGATCGAGGATCTGGGCTGTGATACGCTGGCCATCAAGGATATGGCTGGTCTGTTGACACCGGCAGCTACACGCGAATTGATCACGACACTGAAATCCTCAATCGACATTCCGCTGCATTTGCATTGCCACTCCACTTCCGGCGTGGCCGAAATGGTGCAGTGGGAAGCGGTACATGCAGGCTGTGATATTATCGATACCGCGATTTCGCCATTGGCTGGCGGCACCTCGCATCCGGCTACCGAATCGATGGTTGCCGCATTCGCCGGCAGTGACTTCGAAACCGGCCTTGATTTGCAGGCATTGCAGGATGTAGCCGCGTATTTCCGCGATGTGCGCAAGAAATATGCCCGCTACGAATCGGATGTTACCGGCGTGGATACGCGCGTGTTCATCAACCAGATTCCGGGCGGCATGATTTCCAATCTGGCCAATCAGCTCAGGGAGCAGGATGCGCTGGATAAAATGGACCAGGTGCTTGAGGAGATTCCTCGTGTCCGTAGGGACTTCGGATATCCCCCTCTGGTTACGCCGACCAGCCAGATTGTCGGTACCCAGTCAGTACTTAATGTGATTTCCGGCAAGAAGTACAAGGTGATCACCAATGAAACCAAGGGTTATCTGAAAGGCATGTACGGCAAGGCACTGGGCGAAATTGATCCGGCTGTGCGCGAACTGGCGCTCGGCGATGAGGAGGCGACTGATGTGCGGCCGGCAGACCTGATACCGGATGAGCTTGATGCGCTGACCCGCGAGGTCGGAGACAAGGCAAAATCGGTTGAGGATGTGCTCTCCTATGCCATGTTCCCTGCCATTGCACTGGAATATTTCTCCGAGCGCGAAAGCGGCGAATTCAGTATTGAGCCGCTGGAAGCTCCGGCAGAAATGCAGGAACCACAGGCTGCCACTCCGGGCCTTGCTCCGACTGAATTCAACATCACGATTCACGGCGAGGAATACCACATCAAAATCGATGGCTCCGGCCACAAGAGTGAAGAAGTCCGTCCGTTCTTCGTCAAAGTCGATAGCGTGCTTGAAGAGGTGTTTGTCGAAACCCTGACTGAGGTTGTACCCACGGCAGACGGTAAGATCGACGCTAAACGTGCATCCAAAGGCTCAAAGCGCCCCAAAGCCACCCGTGACAGCGATGTTACCACGCCGATGCCGGGCCGGGTTGTGGCGATCAATGTAAGTATCGGTGATCAGATCGAGGCAGGCCAGACTGTATTGACTGTGGAAGCCATGAAAATGGAAAATCCGGTTCACGCCCCCGAATCGGGCACGGTCAAGGCTATCCATGTGGCCGAAGGCGATACGGTTAATCCGGATGAATGTCTGGTTGAGATAGAATAAACATCAGTGCTGAAACGAGCCCAGATTGCGTAAGCGTTTGGTGCGCTGTTCCAGCAGCTTATCCAGAGGCTGGGCAAGCAATTCATTCAACGTCTTTTCCAGGGTATCGGCGATTAATCCTCCTGCTTCTTCGATATTGCGGTGTGCACCCTCTTTGGGTTCAGGGATAATGGCATCAATCAGCCCCAGCGACTGTAAGTCCCTGGCGGTTGGTTTCAGGGCTTCTGCAGCATCTTCGGCAAAGGCCCGATCGCGCCAGAGAATAGCGGCGCAGCCTTCGGGGGAAATGACCGAATAGGTGGAGAATTGTTGCATAAACATGCGATCACCGACACCAATGGCCAGTGCGCCTCCGGAACCACCTTCACCAATCACGGTACAAATCACCGGCACTTTCAATGCGGCCAGTTCCTGCAGGTTGCGGGCAATGGCCTCACTTTGGCCTCGTTCTTCGGCATCAATGCCGGGCCATGCTCCGGCTGTGTCGATAAATGTCAGTACGGGGATCTCAAAACGCTCAGCCAGCTTGAACAGGCGCAATGCCTTGCGATAGCCTTCAGGGCGGGGCATACCGAAATTGCGCTTCAGTTTTTCCTTGGTATCACGGCCTTTCTGGTGGCCGACGATGATGACGCTTTTGCCACGGAAACTGGCGATACCGCCGACAATGGCAGCATCATCGGAAAAGGCGCGATCTCCGTGCAGTTCCTGAAAATCATCAAATATATGCGGGATATAATCAAGCACATAGGGACGGTCAGGATGGCGGGACAACTGGCAAATATGGGCACGGCTCGCATTGCTGTAAGTCTGTTCGATCAGCTTGTCTCGCTTGGCTTTCAGGCGCTCGACTTCCTCGGCAATGTTGACGCCGGAACCGGAACCCATGCCGGATAAATCCTCGATTTTCGAGGTCAGTTCAGCAATCGGACGTTCAAACTCAAGGTAGCTATAAGCCATCGTTGTCTCTCCTGTTCATCAAGCAGTTAGGACGGGGATAAAAACATCACCGTCAGTTTCCGCGACGCACCTGCTGTTTGCGGGGCGGTTGCCATGATTTGCAGCGAATATGTATCGCCTCTGTTCCGAAGCGGGCATCCAGCTGCGCCTTCACCTGATCGGACCAGTCAATGCATGGGCCGGTTGTCAGAATCGCAAGACTAGCGTCTGGCAGGCGCACATGGAATGACAGGCGTGCCTTGCCACCCTGTGCCGCACTTTTCAGGCGTGCCAGGGTGACTTCATCCCAGGCAATACTGGCTGCAGAAATTTGAATCTCAGTAACCAGTTGCGGCAGAATCGTATCGAGCGATGCAATGGCTTCGGCCACCAGTGTTGGTTCATCACCTCTGGATTTGTCCACTCTGGCTGCTATCAGCAATGGTTGATCGGCGGCCAGTAATTCTGTGGCTTCCGTATATAGTTTGGAAAAACAGACCATTTCGGCCTGGCCATGCAAATCCTCCAGCTGAATGAATGCCATGGTGCCGCGGCCGCCGTGATATTGGCGAATACTCGAAATGCCGACCGGAATCACAACCTGGGCTCCGTCTTCATGATCTGCCAGCTGGCTCAGGTTGCAATTACCCAGGCCACTGCAATGATCCAGATAAGCTTCCAGTGGATGACCGGTCAGATAAAAACCGAGCACTTCGCGCTCTGCCTGCAAACATTCACCGGGACTCCACACCTGCGTCAGCGGAAAACCGCCGCCGCCGTCCGGCTCGGCTATTTCGAACAGGGCTGACTGGTTGGAAGCAAACTCCTTGCGCTTGCGGCTCAATTTTTCAAGGGTGTCGGAAAGCCCTTCAAGTGCTGCCTGTTGATGCGGGATAAGCTCATTCAGGGCACCTGCCTTGATCAGTGCTTCCAGAATGCGTTTATTGAGGGTGCGGGGCGGACTGCGCATGATCAAATCTTCAAAACTGGCAAATGCACCATGCTCTTTGCGTTCGGCAACCACAGTTCGAATCGCAGCTTCCCCCACGCCTTTAATGGCCCCGAGGCCATAACGGATAGCATCATTCTCAGGCCGGAATTCCCAGTCTGATGCATTGACATGCGGCGGCAATATTTCGATCCCCATATTGCGGCAGTCGGTCACCAGAATGGCGATTTTATCGGTATTGCCCATATCACAGGACATCGTTGCAGCCATAAAAGCCTGTGGAAAGTGTGCCTTGAGATAGGCTGTTTGATAGGAGATTAGCGCGTAGGCAGCCGAATGGGATTTGTTGAAGCCGTAACCGGCAAATTTTTCCATCAGATCGAAAATCTGCTCGGCCTTGTCGAGATCAATATGCTGCCTCCCGGCGCCGGCCATGAAAATTTTACGCTGTTTTGCCATCTCTTCCGGTTTTTTCTTGCCCATGGCGCGGCGCAGCATATCGGCCTGTCCCAGTGTAAAGCCGGCCAGTACCTGGGCAATCTGCATCACCTGTTCCTGATACAGAATCACACCATTGGTTTCCTGCAGGATCGGCTTCAACTGCGGTAGCGGATAGACAATTTTTTGCCGGCCGTGTTTGCATTCGATATAGGTGTCGACCATGCCCGATTCGAGCGGGCCGGGCCGATATAATGCCACCAGAGCAATGATATCTTCGAAACAATCGGGCCGCAGGCGGGTGAGCAAATCGCGCATGCCGGAGGACTCGACCTGAAATACAGCGCCGGTCTGGCCGCGCTGCATCAGCTTGAATGTGTCAGCATCATTCATCGGAATGGCGTTGATATCAAAATTCTGCGCTTCAGGGCGCGGGTCGTATTGCTTGAGCAGTTTGCAGGCAATATCGATCACCGTCAGTGTTTTCAGGCCCAGAAAATCGAATTTGATCAGGCCAACTTTTTCGACATTGGCCATATCCCACTGCACGACCTTGCCTTCTTCACCGGCGACCTTGAACAGCGGTGCGGTTTCGGTCAGTGGTTCCCGGCTGATAATCACACCGGCAGCATGTTTACCGGCATTGCGGTGGCAGCCTTCCAGCCTTCTGGCCAGTTCAAACAGGTGCGCCACCTCATCGTCCTGTTCAATCATTTTGACCAGTTTCGGTTCTTCCACCAGCGCTTTTTCCAGCGTCATTTTCAGATCATTGGGCACCAGCTTGGCAATGGTATTGACCTTGGCCAGTTCCATATCCAGCACCCGCCCGACATCGCGAATCACCGCCTTGGCCTTCATCGAACCGAAGGTGATAATCTGGCAGACTTTATCTTCGCCATATTTGTCGGTGACGTAGCGGATCGCCTCTTCCCGGCGGCTCATGCAGAAATCGATATCAAAATCGGGCATGGAAACACGTTCCGGATTCAGGAACCGCTCAAACAGAAGCCCGTATTTGATCGGATCGAGATCTGTGATTTTCAAACAATAGGCAACCAGTGATCCGGCCCCGGAACCGCGCCCCGGCCCGACCGGAATCCCCTGATTTTTCGACCATGTGATGAAATCCGACACAATCAGGAAATAGCCGGGGAACTTCATCTTTTCAATAATATCCAGCTCAAAGGCCAGGCGGTCATCATAGACCTGTCGATCAGCATCAGGACTGCCGGCAACAATCGCAGGCCAGCGGGCATCCAGCCCTTCACGGGATTGCAGTCGCATATAGACGCTCAGTTCCATATCCACAGGCGGCCGGAAATCCGGCAACTGATAGTGCCCGAATTGCAGATCCACATTGCAGCGATTGGCGATATGCATGCTGTTTTCCAGTGCCTCGGGGACATCCTCAAACTGTTCGGCCATTTCTTCATACGATTTCAGATAATATTCCGGGGTAAAAAAACCGGACACTTCATCGCTCAGGGTTCGGTTCTGTTGCAGCGCAAGCATGGCTTCAAAGGCCTGAAAATCTTCACGAGCCAGGAAATGGGAATTGTTGCTGGCCACAAGCGGGATATCCAGTTCATGCGCCAGCGCGATCAGTTGCCGGTTGATATCCTCCTGACCGGCGGCACCGTGGCGCTGCAGCTCAAGAAAGAAACAGTTGTCATGGAACATGTTTTTGTAGGCTGTTGCCGCTTGCCGGGCACCCTGCCTGTCACCTTTTTGCAGCAGTTGTTCCACTTCGCCGTTCCAGCCGGATGACAGAGCAATCAAACCGCCGGCATATTCGGCCAGTAATGGTTTGCCGATGCGCGGTTTGTAGTAGAAACCTTCCAGATATGAAATGGAAATAAGCTTTAACAGGTTTTTCCAGCCATGATTGTTGCGGGCCAGCAATACCAGCTGCTGAAAACGCGGGCCTCTCGGCCCTTCGGATACGCGTTTGGTATGATCATCGCAGAGATAGATTTCACAACCGAGAATCGGCTTGATGCCCATGCGCATCGCTTTGCTGTAAAACTCAATGGCCCCGAACAGATTGCCGTAATCGGTTAGCGCCACAGCCGGCTGCTTCAGGTCGGTCGCCTTTTTGAGCAGACTGTCGACAGACGTGCTTGCGCCCAGCAGGGAAAAATCCGAGTGGTTGTGCAGATGGACAAATGGAGCAAAACGCATCCCGCGAGCATAGCGCTGACGCATGTATTTTGCA
>JBHHTY010000106.1:0-6850 GCA_046753565.1 Mariprofundus sp. | reverse complement strand
GCCGATTTCAGGCCTGCCGGGGACAGCGGCGTGATTCAGGCCCGGGGCATCGCTTATGGTTCATTAATCTGCTACGAATCACTGTTTCCCGAAGAGGCGCGCGCACGGGTCTTGCACGGGGCTGAGGTGCTGGTGAATGTGACCAACGATGCATGGTACGGTACAACGCCTGCTGCCTGGCAACATTTTCAGGCCGCCCGTATGCGGGCGGTGGAAACCGGGCGTTTTGTGTTGCGGGCAGCCAATACGGGGGTGACGGCGATCATTCAGCCTGATGGCGTCGTTCGTGGCATCAGTCCATGGTGGACTCAAACAGTGTTGTCGGGCAACTATCGCTTGTCAAACACGCAAACCGGCTATGTGCGCTGGGGTGACTGGCCTTTGCTGGCCTGTCTGATTATGCTGGCCGTTCCATGTTTCTTCAGGCGGGAGCGGATATGAACAGAGAGCAGGTTTGTGTGCTGGGTGCGGGTTCGTGGGGAACGGCGCTGGCTCTGGTGCTGGCCCGTTCGGGGCGGCGGCAGGTGCGTTTGTTCACGCGCGATGCGGAACATGTGGCCGTCATTCATGCGGCAGGTGAGAACAGTCGTTACCTGCCCGGTATTCCGCTGCCGGATAATATCCATGTCAGCAGCGATGTGCATGAGGCCATTCGGGCTGTTGATGCATGTATTTATGCGTTGCCATGTGTGGCTGTTGATGATTATCTGCCGCTGCTTGCCGATGCGGATTATCCGGTGATTGCCGCCTGCAAGGGATTGCATCCGGATAGTCTGGTTCGAACGGATGAAATGCTGGCGCAATATATCGACAGATCGCGCATTGCGATTCTGTCGGGGCCATCCTTTGCCATCGAAGTGGCCAGAAACCAGCCGACAACTATCACCATGGCGGCTGAAAGCATTGCACTGGCGGAGGCCGCCTCGAAGTTTTTCGATGATACCAGTTTCCGGATTTATCTCAGCGATGATGTGATTGGCGTGGCGATGGGTGGGGCACTGAAAAATGTCATCGCCATTGCAGCCGGCATGGCGGATGGTTTGGGGCTTGGTCATAATTCAGTGGCGGCAGCGGTAACGCGCGGACTGGCCGAAATGGCCCGCTTGACGGAGGCATGTGGCGGCCGATCAGATACCCTGATGGGGTTGTCGGGTCTTGGTGATCTGGTGCTGACCTGTACCGGCAATCTGTCGCGCAATCGCAGATTCGGTATGGCTGTGGCGCAGGGTCAGTCGCTCGACAAGGCAAAAGCCGAAATCGGTCAGGTGGTCGAGGGCGTGCGTACGGCCATGGCAGTGAATCGGATGGCTGAAAAACTCGGCATTGAATTGCCGCTGATGCAAAGCGTGCACCGCGTGCTGGCCGGAGAGCTGAAGCTTCAGGATGCACTTGTTCAATTGATGGCGCGCCCCGAAAAGCCGGAGTAATGGACGAGCAGGATCTGTTCGTCGAAGCGATGGGGAAAGTAAAACCCCTGAAATCCGGCGAGAAAGTGGTGGCTGAAAAACCGAAGCCGCGCCGCGTTCTGGAGCAAATCACCGTTCGGCGTGAACATGTGGTTGCGGTGTCAAAACCGTCGATGGCATTGTCCGTGCAGGCGACCGGAGATCCGTGGGTGTTTGTGGCCGATGGTGTTTCAAGAGATCGGCTCAAACGTCTGGCCGGTGGTCGGCCCCCGGTCGGGAAGACATTCGATCTGCACGGTATGACCCGTGATCAGGCGCTGGATATGCTGGAACATGGTATCGGGCAGGCGATCAGCGAAGGTAAGCGTGCGATCTGCATTATTCATGGCCGTGGCCTGCATTCACAGGGCAAGGCTGTATTGAAAGAATCGGTATATCACTGGCTCAGGCAGGGTGTTTTCGCCCATGTGGTGCTGGCGGTGATTCCGCAGCCGGGCAGTGGCGGAGGAGCCTGTCTGGTATTGTTGCGTCGCCAGTGAAGCGCTGATTTGTTCAGTCTTTTCTTACAAGGCCATGGATGGTTTGCTCAAATCAGCAGTTCCCTGTAATAAGCGATCACGTTTTGGAGAGTGTTATGAACAGCTTATGGAATGACAAGGATGCAGCTGCGATTGCCGATGATCCGCTGGCATTGCGTGTGTATACCTCACGGTTGCTGGGGGCGGAGCCCTCGCTGGTCCTGCATGGTGGCGGCAACACCTCGGTCAAGGCAGATGTTGCCAATCTGTTCGGCGAGTCCGAGCGGATTCTTTTCGTCAAGGGAAGTGGCTGGGATCTGGCCACGATTGAAAAAGCCGGTTTTGCACCGGTGCGTCTTGATGTGCTGCAGAGTATGGCGCAACTGGAAACCTTGTCTGATACCGACATGGTTCGCGCCCAGCGTGCGGCAATGACGGATCCATATGCACCGAACCCCTCGGTTGAGGCGATATTGCATGCCATGATCCCGTTCGACTTTGTGGATCACACCCATGCCGATGCCGTGGTTACCATCAGCAATACTGCTGACGGAGAAGCCCGGTTGCGGGAAATCTACGGTGAGGATGTCTTGATTCTGCCCTATACCATGCCGGGTTTTGTGCTGGCCAGACAGGTGTATGAAAAGACAAAAGATACCGACTGGTCGAAGCTCAAGGGCATTATCCTGTTGCACCACGGGGTGTTTACCTTTGCCGATGATGCGCGTGCCAGCTATGAAGCCATGATCAATCTGGTCTCAACGGCTGAACATGAGTTGGGCCATCTCGCCGATGCAAAACACGGGCCGGTGGAGAAAGTCGATGTTGATTTGAAACTGCTGGCTGCATTGCGCCGGGCTGTATCCCGGCATCGGGGCTGTGCTGTGCTGGCCCGGCTCGACAGTGATGCTTCGGCTGTGGATTTTGCCAGTCGTAACGATGCGGGCGATATTGCCGGCCGGGGGCCGCTGACACCGGATCATGTGATCCGCACCAAACGCACTGCGATGCTTGTAAGTGATGATCCGGCAGACAGTGTGGCATCCTTTGCCCGTGATTATCGTGAGTATTTCAGCCGCCATCAGGAAGCCGGATTGACCTGCCTGGATCCGGCCCCGCGCTGGGCTCTGTGGCCGCAGCGCGGGGCGCTGGCTTTCGGGGAAACACCGGCTGAATGCCGGATCATCAGCGATATCAGCCATCATACCATGCGGGCGATTGAATACGCTGAAATGCTGGGTGGCTGGAAGGTATTGCCGGAAAAAGATATTTTTGATCTGGAATACTGGGAACTGGAACAGGCTAAACTGAAAAAAACCGGTTCAGCTCCCGAATTTCAGGGGCGGATAGCACTGGTTACCGGAGCCGCCAGTGGTATCGGAGCCGCTTGCGTGGCATCGCTTCTGGCACGCGGGGCAGTGGTAGCAGCACTTGATTTGAATCCGGAGATTCGCAAGAAATTCCCGTCTGATCGTGTGCTCGGTCTGGTGTGCGATATGAACGATGCTGTTGCGGTGCGCGAAGCGGTTGAATCATGTGTTCGTCATTTCGGCGGGCTGGATATGGTGATCAGCAATGCCGGTATTTTTTCTTCCGGCGGCAGGATCGAGCAGATGGATCAGGCGGTCTGGCAACATAGCCTTGATCTGAATCTGAGCAGTCATCAGAGGTTGATGCAGGAATCGATTCCTTATCTGAAGCTGGGACTGGATCCGGCCATCGTGGTGATAGCCTCGAAAAATGTGCCGGCTCCGGGGCCGGGTGCTGCAGCATATTCGGTGGCCAAGGCTGGTTTGACCCAGCTTTGTCGGGTCGCCGCCCTGGAGTTGGGGGCTGATGCTATCCGGGTCAATGTTCTGCATCCGAATGCCGTATTCGATACCGCCATCTGGACCGATGAGGTGCTCGAAAAACGTGCCGCCAGCTATGGCTTGAGCGTGCAGGCCTATAAAACGAATAATGTTTTGAAACGGGAAGTGACATCGCATCATGTGGCCGAATTGGCCTGTGCGATGGCGGGAAAACTGTTTGCCTGCACAACCGGAGCACAATTGCCGGTGGATGGCGGTAACGAGCGGGTAATCTGATGTTTACCAAGGCGGTTGTCGGTGGTTATAGTACATGCATGCGTGATTTCCTTGTGCCGGCCCTGTGCGCCCTGATTCTGTTGCCAACTCTGGCCGTTGCTGAAAATACAGTGCCGCCACCGCCATCGGTGGAGCAGCCCTCCAATCCGGTTGCCGATGGCACTGAAGATGCGGCGGAAACACCGCCCAACCTGAATGATGAATTGAGCGGGTCGGATGCCGATAGCAGCGTGGATGTGCGCTCCTATAAGCGCAAGGATGGAGCAACGGTGACCGAGTATTCCCTGCATGGTCAGGTTTATGAAATCAAGGTGCAGCCTGTTGGCGGCCTTCCTGCCTATTATTTGTACCGAAACAAAGCCGGGCATTTTGAGCGCCGCCGTCCGGGCAGCCGGCCTGTCGTGACACCTCCCAGCTGGATTCTGAAACAATTCTGAGTTGCACCGATGCTGCATCTGTACAATCCGGAGTACCGCGCCTTACCCTGATTACCGCAGCGGATCGCTATTCGGGTGAAGCCTTTTTCGAGGCAGTGGAGCAGGCATTGGCAGGCGGTGTGGATGCCGTTCTGGTTCGGGAGAAGAAGCTCGATTCAGCCCGCTTGCTGGCGTTTGCATCGCGGCTGCGACAAATGACCCGTGATAGCTATGCCCGGCTGATCATCCATACCCAGGTCGATGTTGCAGAAGCTGTGGATGCCGACGGTATTCATCTGGCCAGTTCGGCCATCCATTCCGTTTCAGTGTTGAGGCAATGGCCGGGTCATGCCGGCAAAACGGTTTCGGTCTCATGTCATGATGCTGCCGAACTTCAGCAGGCTGCCGCATACGGAGCGGATTACGCCATGCTTTCACCTGTCTTCGCCACGAGAAGTCATCCCGGCGCACCACCTTTGGGTGTGGAGAATTTTGATGCGCTGGTGTCGGAGTCGACTTTGCCTGTGATTGCGTTGGGCGGTATCGGAACGGATAATTGCAACGCATTGCAGGGCTCCCGTATTGCTGTGATTGGTGCGATTCTGGGGGCGGACGATCCGTATTTGGTCGCGCAACAGTTGTTTGCCGCGACAGGAGGGGGTGTGAAATGAAAAACCTGATCCTGATTCGGCATGCCAAATCAGACTGGGAAGATTTGGGTGGCAGCGATTATGATCGCACGCTGAATCATCGTGGGCGGCATGATGCGCCTGTGATGGGCAAGCGACTGGTGGCCCGGCTGGCAGCTGCCGATATCAGTCTGGATGCATGGATTTGCAGCAGTGCGTGCCGGGCTGTGCAGACTGCAGAATTGATGGCGGAGGCGCTGGATTTCCCAACGACATCGATCAGTTGGCGCAGGGAACTCTACCTGGCGCCGCCCCGTGTGATGCTGGATGCGATGCGCTCTGTGCCGGATGAGGTTGCTACGCTGGTTTTACTGGCGCATAACCCCGGCATCACCGAGCTGGCCGAGATATTAACCGGTGAAGCTTTCGGAAATGTGCCGACCTGTGGCGTGATCATGCTTGCCTTGCCTGTTGATACATGGAGCCGAGCCGGATCCGGTGCAGAACTTCTCGATTTCGATTATCCCCGGCGTTAACATGAAACAAACAATGCGCACAAGTGCCGCAGCGACATGGTTTTTGTCGGGAGGGCAATAAATCAGCACTTACCTGAACGTCAGGAGTAAAGCGACTCCAGCTTCTGCAGATGGTGTTCATACACTTTGCGGCGTTTGATTTTCATGGTCGGTGTCAGCAGGCCCGACTCGACAGTGAAAGGCTGATGCAGCAGATGGATGCGGCGCACCTGTTCAAACGGGTTGAGCGGTTTGAGTATCTTGTTGATTTTTGTTTGCAGGTTCTTTTTCAGAATATCCGAATCACAGAGATGATCCCAGTCGGTCTCGGGCAGCCCCTGTTCTTTTGCCCACGCTGTACAAGCATCGCGGTTCGGTACAATCAGGGCGACCAGATAAGGTTTCTGATCGCCGTAGACAACAGCCTGATCGATCAATTCATCGACAATCAGCAGGTTTTCAATGCGTTGCGGTGCAATGTTCTCGCCGCCGGAATTGACAATGAGATCTTTTTTGCGATCAGTGATGCGCAAATAACCATCGCCATCTATTTCGCCGATATCACCGGTATGCAGCCAGCCGTCCATCAGCGTTTCTTTGGTCGCTTTACGGTTTTTCCAATAGCCGTACATGATATTGGCGCCGCGTGCCAGGATTTCACCATCGGTGGCAATTTTCAGCTCCACGCCTTTGGCGGCCAAGCCGACACTGCCTATGCGGCGATCGTGCATGGGATTGGCTGACAGTAGCGGGGCGGATTCGGTGAGGCCGTAACCTTCCAGAACGGGTAGTTTGAAGGCTTCAAAAAAATCGGCGATTTCCACACTCAATGGTGCGCCACCTGAGATAAATACACGCATGTTGCCGCCGAACCGATCGCGAACCTTTTGCCCGACCAGTTTATCCAGCAGGCGCAGCAGCAGCGATTCGACCGAGCCGGGATGCTTTTTATTGGCCAAATTTAAATAGGAGTGAAACAGTTTCTGTTTGAATATCGATTGTTTGCCAACCTGAGACAGGATGCGACTGCGGATGACTTCCAGCATGCGCGGCACCACAATCATGAGCGTGGGCCGGGCTTCGGTCATGTTTTTTGCCACAGTGTCCGGACGTTCGGCAAAGGCAACAGAAAGGCCGAACGAATAGGGTAAAAAATGGCCTGCAGTGCGTTCAAGTGAATGCGCCAGTGGCAAAAAAGACAGCATGCGGTCGCCGTTACTGCTGCCGACCGACAGGTCGAAAACAGCAGGGACGGCTTCCAGGTTGGCGATAATATTGC
>JBHHTY010000105.1:0-6857 GCA_046753565.1 Mariprofundus sp. | reverse complement strand
GGCCAGAATTAGTGTGAACAGGCCCTTGTCAGTTCAGGGATAATCTTCGGAAAAACCGAAAAGTTTTTACTCGATTTTCAATAAACGGGTCAACAGCGGGTGCAAATGTGGATTGGCTGCCAACACATCCCCTTTTTCCAGATCCAGACCGGCCCCATCCAGTCCTGTCGCAAGCCCCCCTGCTTCCTGAACCAGCAACTGGCCGGCAGCAATATCCCAGGATTGCAGACCTGCTTCCCAATACACATCGAGTCGGCCGGCTGCGACATATGCCAGATCCAGTGCTGCCGAACCACCACGCCGGTATCCATCCATGGCACGCATGCAGATATCCATGCGCGCCTGGAAAATATCAATGCTGTCTCTCTGGTATGAGGGCAGCCCGGAAGCAAACAATGCATGTTCAAGACGTTTTTCATCACTGACCCGCAAACGCCTCCGATTAAGAAATGCACCACCGCCGTTGCGGGCCTCGAAAGTCTCATCGCGGATCGGATCATGGATCACCGCCAGCATCGGTTTACCGTGCTTGAATGCCGCAATCGACACAGCAAAATGGGGATAGCCATGAATAAAGTTTGTGGTTCCGTCGAGAGGGTCAATATACCACTGAACCGGTGCATCAGGATGGGTACGCTTATCCGCCTCTTCAGCAACAATGCCATGATCCGGATAATGGCGCGTAATTTCCCTGACAATCAATGCCTCGGCACGCTGATCCACATCCGTCACATAATCCCGATCCGATTTCTGACTGATTTTCAGTCTGTCTCGCTCATCATAAGCCCGGGCAATCATATCACCGGCCCGTCTTGCAGCCCGAACGGCAACATACAGCATGTATTTACTCCTGAAGAAAGCCCGCACACGCCATGACGTAATCGGGCAAGATTAAGGAAACGCTGATTAAATCAGTGTTTCCGTGCAGGCCATGAATGGCCTGCCCAAATCAGGCGCGTAAGTGCCTGCTTTGTAAGCAATGGCAAAACCGCGCTTTTGCCTGAGCAAACTGATTTTTGCCAGGATGGCAATAAATCAGCAGCTCTCTAAGCAGGTATTCATTATTGTCAGCTCTCCGGTTTGCGAACAGCGAGACAATGTATGAACGACCTGTCGCGAATCGTATCACATCATCGTCTGGAAAAGTACGCTTGCTGCCCGTGAACATGGCCGGAAACCGTCTCTCTGGACGCTTTACAATACGACAGATAACCTGTTGCCTGTTGATAAACAGGCGCTTTCACAAGAATGATTCACTTGAGCTCCTGCTATGGGGTGACAATGTCGAACAGGAATATGATTGAAAACTGGATGCTCAGATCTGCAAACCTGAGTGGCAAGTCTCTTGCGGCCACCCAGGTTGCCCAGGTCTATGCGCGTCTTTTTTTCGCCTCTGCAGGACTGCTGTACATGGTGTTTCATTCAGCCGGATTTTCGTTCCATCAATCGAACCTTCTTGCCGTCACAACCCTCTATTTTCTGGCCAACCTGATATCGATTCCGATGATTCGCCGCACCCCGTTTTCGGGACTTCGCTGTCTGTTTTTTCCGATCCTTGATGTTGCTGTTGTCAGTTATGCCATGCTGGTTGACGGCGGCCAGAGCAGTAACATCTTTTTCCTCTATCTGCTCATTATTCTGGGTAACGGCCTTCGCTTCGGTAATCCCATGCTGGTGTATACGCAGGTTCTGTGCATGATCGGCCTGTTCACCATGATTGCCTATTCCTATATGGTGTATCACACAGCAATCGATCAAAGCCTGCTGTTCTGGCAATTCGGTGTGCTGCTGGCCATACCCCTGTATGTATATCTGATCGGACAACAGGTTGAAAAGGCTGTCAAAGGTCAGATGGAAGCAGAAAAAACCTCCTACAATTTGCTCGATCAGGGTCCGTTACCGGTCTTCACATTCGAAATAGACAGAAAAAATATCCCCCGGATCATCTATGTCAACAGTGTTGTCAGGGAAATATTTCAACGTAAGCGTTCGAATCTGATCGGTGAAAGCACTGACATCCTCGCACTACCTGAAGACAGACAGGAAATGATTGATTTCTGTCGTACAACACTCGATGACCACGGGGGAAAACATCCGGGCCAAACGGAAACCCTGTATATCAGAAGCAGGGACAGATCCGGCAATGTTCTTAAATTACTATGTACAGCGATCTGTATGCGCTGGCATAACCGCTGGATCGGCGTCTGTTTCATGCTCGACATCACAGAACGCGAGGCCATGCAGGAAGAGCTGGAAACCGTGCATAAACAGGGATATATGTCGACTCTGGTTGCAGGGATTGTGCATGATTTCCGCAATGTGCTGACCAATATGATCGGCAATGCTGAAGTATTGCAAATGAGTACGCAGAACCAGGCCTCCGTACAACAACTGGAGGCCATCATTGCTGCCGGAGAACGGGGCTCGGAACTGATTACGCACCTGCTCAAACTCAGTCAAAGCCACCAGAGCGATCACGTATCCGGTTTTGCCGAAGGGCCTGTCATCACGCAACGGCTGGAAAATATTATGGGTCTCGCCCGCCTGCAAATGCCCCCTTACATTCAGCTTGTCTGTATGATCGATGAACCCCTGCATGACGTTGCCATCAACATGATTGAAATCGAACAAATTCTTATCAATCTGATCAACAATGCAGCACAAGCTATGAACAAGACAGGACAAATCCATGTTCATATCAGCAATTCACAGAACCACCCCTTATCCAGTCCCGATCATCCCTGCATGTGCATTGAGGTAACAGACAATGGCTCCGGCATAGCGGCCGAAGATCTGGATCATGTGTTCGAACCATTCTGGACATCCAAAAGCAGGCGGGGAGGCACAGGCCTGGGACTGACAACCGTACAACGCATCATCAAACGCAACAACGGTGATATTGCTGTCGATTCCATTCCCAACGAGAAAACCCGGTTTACCGTTCACCTTCCCCCTTATATTCCGGACAGCCAAAACGCTGCAGTAAAACATGATGATCCTGCTGCCAGTCTGCAGACAGAAGAAAAACAACAGCCTGCTCCGTCAAACTGTCGTGTGTTACTGGTGGATGACGCACCTGACGTTCTTACAATTTACCAGTCCATGCTGACACGTTTGAATCACACATCGGTGCCGACCGGGAATGGCAAGGAAGCTTTGAAAACTTTCACTCAGGAAAAAAACCGCTTTGATCTGATTATCACCGATTTCTGCATGCCGCAAATGGATGGTCTGGAACTGATAGAAAATATCAGGCCGCTGAATCCCGATATCCCGATCCTGATGATCACAGCGTATGGAGAAGACAAACAGCTTCAACGGGCAGCACTCTACAATGTCACCATCATCAATAAACCGGTCAGCATGGAGAAATTCCAACAGGCCATATCTGCAGCCATGGCATCAACCTGAAAAAGATATCACAGCCCGGCAATCAACATCTGTCTATCAGGTCACAGGTCACGACTGCAAAACGCGTCATAGACCGCATTTGTAAAATACAGGCCGTGCGCCGGTGCCGTGGCGGCACCATTGCTTCTGTTGCCGCTGGACAACAAATCCGAGAATGCTTCCGGGCTACGCTTTTCTGTGCCCACCTCAACCAGATTCCCGACCAGATTGCGCACCATATGGTACAGAAATGCATCGGCTGAAACGGAAATGCTGATACACCATCCCTGCTGTTCGACAGTCAGTGTTCTGACGGTTCTTACAGCGCCGGAAGCCTGACAACCTGCTGCCCTGAGCGCACTGAAATCATGTTTGCCCACACAATGCTGCGCAGCTTCCTGCATGGCATCCAGATTCAAGGCTCTGGGCATCCACCAGTGCCTCCACCGTTGCAGGGCCGATGCCGTATTGCGGTTCCATATCTGATAGCGGTAAGCCCGTTCCCGGCAATCAAACCGGGCATGAAAATCATGTTCCATAGCCCTCACGCCAACCACGCGAATTTCATCCGGCAGCATACTGTTGCAACCGTGGATATAGGCTTTGTGAGATCGATTCCAGCGATCAGCACTAATATCGGCATGCACCAGCATAGCTTCGGCATGAACACCCGCATCGGTACGACCCGCCGCAGAAACTGCAACCGGCACATTCTCGATCCGGGCCAGAGCAGTCTGTAAACAGGCCTGAACCGATACGGCATTATTCTGCTGCTGCCAGCCATGAAACGGGCGCCCGTCAAATTCCAAAGCCATGGCAATACGCTGTGTTTTCTGTTTCATGACAACCACAGCAAAATAAAAATCATGCATGCACAGCCTGTCCATATGACGGAAAACAGATACTGATACGCAGGATGACCGATCATGACCGGACTGCCCGACGAAGGAAGCTGCTGAGGCCACCGCAACCAGAGCAGTTGCGCATAAGCTGAGGCATCCAGCAAAGCCTGTTTGAAAGCCGACAACAGCAGCAGGGGTAGCTTTTTCCAGTCGCGACGCAAGCTGTACTGCTGGCGCAAACAAGACAGTAATTCAGTCATATGATTTTTCATGGACAGCATCATCATAGCCTGAATCCAAACCTTCTCCCCGATTCCCGGCAAGCGCAATATCAAGCGCAACCATTCCTCGCGATGCAACAGGCGAAACATCAGCATGGCCAGAGCATAGATACTAATCAGATGCACACTCAACCACATTCCCTGTATCAGGCCATCCCTGCTTATCGCAACAGAAAATCCCGGCCACAGTACTTGACCGGGTGAGAACAATGCATGCAGCAGCAAAATGGGTATCACAAACCAGCGAAGCAATCCCAATACGCGCAAACTTGTAAGCCAGTTACCATCCAGCAGGCGAATGGCAACTGATGCGAGCGCGGCAAGAAAAAGACATAGCCACATGGATGTCGTGCTCAGGGAAAGAGCCAGCAGCGCAATACCAAGCAAAAGTCGGGACACGGGAAAACTGCAAAAAAGCATTTCAGAGATCGTCATGACACCCGGGAACCTGTAGCTGGCGTATCAGTATCATAACCGGCAGCAACAGGTCTCAGTCCTTTTTATGATCCCCGTCTTCATCCGGCATATCAGAGCGATCCGGTTTCTCAACGGGAAATTCCAGATCATCATCTTCAAACTTGCTTAATAAATGATCAAGATGGCGTACCGGCTCTTCTTCATCCGTTATTGCCGTTTGTTCATCGTCCGGCACTTCGAATTCTATCAGCCCGGCATCCGGCTTATAAGTATCAGCTGCAATGCCCGCTTCAGCATCGGCATCGTTCTCATCTGCAGAAACAGTTTCCCCGGCCGGCAACTCGAAGTCCATCAGCAAATCGTCCGGTTCCGCCGCTATATCCGTTGCTGTATCAGCATCGCCATCGCCATAGGAAGCAACATCCTCGGCCGGCAACTCGAATTCCATCAACAGCTCATCCATTTCCCGGGCATCAGCCGCAATACTCGTTATTGTATCAGTCTCGCTGTCATCACTATCGCGAGCGAGAGCAATGTCCTTATCCTGCTCAGGATCTGACAAATCGGTATCTTCATCACCGGGAATTTCATTCAGCCAATCCATTGCATCGGATTCACTGAAATCCTGAACATCAAACAGATCTCCATCATCATTTTCCTGATCGGTTCCGGCAGCTTCCATATTAACATCGCCAGGCTCTTTAAATCCGCCATCATCGATATCTGTCACAGGGCTGCTGCCAGAATCCTCATCATCAAATGCTGATACGCTTGTATCCGCATCCCCGAATCCAGCAATATGCGTGGACTCGCTATCATGTGCCTGCAGCTCGCCTGCCGTGTCCACGGAAACACTGTCTACAGGCGAAGTTGTGATATTTTTATTCTCTTCGGATGCAGCAAGCGCCTCAGAAACCGCCCCCGAATCTGCGGGGTGGGCCGGCTCGCGTCGCAGCAAAACGGCAACAGTGCCGAGTAAAACCACCAGCAAACCGATCAGCAACCAGATCAACCAGTCCAGTCCGTCAAACAGTGATGCCGGTTGCCGGACGCGTTCCTGTTGCAGCTCCGTTTGCAACTGACTGATCAACACTTTCAGTCTATCAATGCGTGCATTTGTCGCGCCTTCTGCAGTCTGACTGATCTTCTGATTCAGCATCTCGATATTCTGCTGGTTATCAGCAATCTGTTGTTTCAACAGTGCGTTTTGTTCCTGCAACTGTGCAACCAGCTGACTGGTATTATTCTGCGCCTGGCCCATTCTTTCCAGCTCTGCATCAGAAGCAGCCCTGTTAACAGGATCCACAACAGCTGCAGCAATTTCCGGTTGAGCAGCTGACGTGTTTGTCGCCACAGAAGGTGTAGTACTGGCTGATTCCGGAGCTGCCGCCACACCATCGGCATGTTCACCAACACTGATATGCTTCGTATAACGGGTTCGCTGCGCTTCCGCCTCAGCAGCATAACGCGGTTGTTTGACCAGTTGATTCCATTGTTTTTCATGCTCAAGGAAAATAGCCGATGCTTGCGCAGGAGTATGCTGTTCAACCTCTTCTGCAGTTGGCACATTCAGGAAACTGTTCTTTTTCAACAAATTCATATTTTCCTGTTCAAAACTGGATCTGTTCTTTTCAAACAGTGCCACACTGACCTGACGAAAAGTATATCGCTGATCAATCATCAAGCGCTTGGCTACAGTGGAAAGACTGTCACCCCTGACAATCGGCCCATAACGGTCGGTTCTGGCCCAGCCGGAGAAATATTCATGTATTGTGGGCGACACACGGTCAGCGCCCGGCTTAATGACTGCACCTGTAGAATCAACCTGACCCGCCGCTTCGGTTAAAGGCGTACCCGAAGAGATGTCTGTGTTGACAGCCTGAACACTTGGCTGCGGTTTTTGACTGGAAACCTGTTGCACAGTTTT
>JBHHTY010000104.1:0-6859 GCA_046753565.1 Mariprofundus sp. | reverse complement strand
GGGCAGTGGTTGATCTCGAAATGCTGGGGCCACGTTCCATCAGTCTGGATTGCGATGTATTACAGGCTGATGGAGGCACGCGCACTGCCGCCATTACCGGTTGCTGGGTAGCCTTGCGCATTGCTGTCAACAAACTGCTGGCCGATGGCACGCTGGAAAACGATCCGGTCACCGGACAGCTCGCCGCTGTCAGCTGCGGCTTTGTGGATGGAAAAGCCCTGCTCGATCTGCAATATTCAGAGGATTCCCAAGCTGAAATGGATGCCAACTTTGTCATGACACCGGATGGCGGCGTGGTGGAAGTCCAGGCCACCGCTGAAGATAAACCGTTGCACTGGGATCAGTTCATGCAACTGAAAGCCTTGGCCGACAAGGGTATTGGCGATCTGGCCCTGTTACAAAACAAGGCTGTTGCATCCATTTGATTTCGGCTCAATCCATGAAACTGGTCGTTGCCAGCAATAATCCGAAGAAACGGGTCGAAATCGCCACCATTCTCGGCAGCCTCGGCATTGAAATCGTGGCACCGGAAAACACCGTATTTGTCGATGTCATCGAAGATGCCGACAGCTTTTCCGGTAATGCCCGCAAAAAGGCCGAAGCCTTCGCGCAGGCCAATAGATTGCCCGCTCTGGCTGATGACTCGGGCCTGTGCGTGGATGCACTCAGTGGCGCGCCGGGCGTTTATTCAGCCCGTTTCGCCGGCCCGGATGCCAGCGATGCCGATAACAATCGCAAACTGCTTGCCAGCCTGAAAAATCAGGCCAATCGCTCGGCGCATTTCTGTTGCGCCGTATATCTGGCCTTGCCGAACGGCGGGCAATCATTCAGCGCCGAGGGGAAAGTGCAGGGAGAGATTCCCAGGCAGGCAGCCGGCAGCGGCGGTTTTGGGTATGATCCACTGTTTTTCTGCCCTGAACTGGGCAAAGCATTTGCCGAAGCCACGCCTGAAGAAAAAGCATCCGTATCCCATCGCGGCCGTGCCCTGCGGGCTCTGGCAAAACAAATCAAACCATATGTTTAAAGCCGATTGCAAAACCTGTCCCCGGCTTGCCGGTTTTCTTGGGGGTATCAGGGAGGAGCGGCCCGATTATTTTGCCGCGCCTGTCCCTGCATTCGGAGATGATCAACCAAAGCTTCTGATTGTCGGCCTGGCCCCCGGCATGCACGGGGCCAACCGAACCGGCCGCCCGTTCACCGGTGATTATGCCGGTGTTTTACTGTATCAAACCCTGTTCGATCTTGGCCTTTCTTCGGCACCGGTATCCGAACACACCGAAGATAACCTGAGTCTGCATGGTGTACGAATCACCAATGCGGTGAAATGCCTGCCGCCACAGAATAAGCCGGAAACGTCGGAAATCAGGAACTGTAACCCGTATCTCAAAGCAGAGATTGATGCGCTGCCGGTGTCATGCAATCTGATGGCGCTGGGAAAAATTGCCCACGATGCGATTCTGCGCGCCTATGAACTCAAACTGTCTGTCCTGAGATTCGGGCATGCGGCAGAACATACCCTGCCCGATGGCCGAAAACTGTTCGATTCCTATCACTGTTCACGCTACAACACCCAGACCCGCCGCTTAACAGCGGAAATGTTTCAGGATGTACTCCGCCGGGCCAGTGTTTAAAGAAATGCTGATTTATTGCCATCCTGGCAAAAATCAGTTCGCTCAGGAAAAAGTGTGATTTTGCCCTCGCTTACAAAGCGCTGAATTCATCGGCGATCCCCTAAATACCGGTATCCACAGCCTTGAACTTCTTCATTTTGGCAAACACTTTATTGGGATATTTTTTTCGGCCCAGTGATCCATTGTAAGCGGCCAGCGCACGCTCCGTACTTTTATAGCGATCAAGATAATGACGGAGAATCGCGCAGCCATAACGCACATTGGTTTCGATGCTGAGCAAATTGTCATCCGGCTTGCCCAGTTCCTTTTTCCAGAACGGCATCACCTGCATCAAGCCCACCGCACCGACATTACTGACCGCAAAATGATCGAATTGCGATTCCACCGCAATAACCCCCAGAATCAGTTCCGGCGATAATCTTGATTTTTTACTGTAAACGTAGACCCATCGCGCAATGGTTTCCGCCTCACTGAGATCGGCCACCCAGGGACGAATGGTCGAGACAATATCCTTGACCCATACCATTTGCTCGAAATCAACCTGTTCCGGCTCGGGTTCCGGCTCCAGCATCTGGCGCAATTCTTCTTTCTCTTCCGGCTTGATATCAAGCAGGCCGACATTCTTTTCCACAATCTGTTTGACGGCGGTCTGGGCAAGATGCTGCCGGTCTTCCGTATTCCGACTCAACCACACAGGGATCGTCAACAGAAAACCTGCGATCATTACCCCGGCCAGAATGGACTTGGGTGAAATACCGCCCAGCCGTTGCCTTAATTCATCGGCGTTCAGTTTTCAACCTCCGCAGATTGTGGTTCAAATGATTGTAATTCAGACAGCACAACGGACACAATATCAGCAATCGGAACAGCGCGCCGCTCACCCTTACGCCAGCCGGCTTCCACCTGGCCGTCATTCAAGCCGCGATCACCGACCACGATCTGAAATGGCAGCCCGATCAATTCAAAATCCTTAAATTTAACGCCGGGCCGTTCCTTGCGTTCATCCCACAGGACATCAATACCGGCATCCTGCAACTGCTGATAAATCGTTTCCGATGCCTCCAGTACAGCCTCCGATTTACCCATACTGATCAGGCCCACAGAAAATGGAGCCAGCATCAAAGGCCAGCTGATGCCTGCATCGTCATTGCACTGTTCCACAACGGCAGCCATCAAACGGGAGATACCGATACCATAGCAACCCATCGTGGCTACGCTGCGTTTACCCTGCTGATCCTGAAACAGAACTTCCATAGGCTCGGTATAACGTGTGCCCAGTGCAAACACCTGCCCCACTTCAATACCGCGCGAAAGCTCGATATTCCCACTGCATTTGGTGCATGTATCGCCTGCTCTGGTCTGGCGCAAATCGAAAAACTCAGCCGGTGCAATATCGCGTAAAATATCCAGACCGGTGACATGGGCATCCTTTTGGTTGGCTCCGGCGACCAGACCTGCTCCCCCCTGAAGACTCTTATCCAGCAAAACACGACATATCAGATTCTGCGGGCCGACAAATCCGGCAACTCCGCCTACAGCTTCAATCTTTTCATCTGATGCCATTTCCACACCATCAGCCCCAACCGCATGCGCCAGTTTGATCTCCTGCACCTGATCATCGCCCCGGACACAGACAGCGATAACGGCTCCGTCATGCTCCCCACCGATCACATGATATACCATGGTTTTGACCAGCAATGCGATATCCACGGAAAGAAATCCGGCCACATCTTCCGCACTGCTCACCGCCGGCGTATCCACCACCTTCAGATCAGTCTGCTCAGCTGAGGCTGACGGGCACTCCGATACGGCCTTCTCCACATTGGCGGCATAATCACATGCTGTGCAATGCGCAATCAGATCCTCACCCGATTCAGCCAGCACATGAAATTCGTGCGAATCACTGCCACCGATAGAACCGGTATCTGCTTCTACAGGACGAAACTTCAAACCGAGTCGTGTGAAAATCCGGCAATAGGCATCGAACATGGTGTTGTATTCCGCTGCCAGACAATCCTCATCGGCATGGAAGGAATATGCATCTTTCATGATGAATTCGCGCCCGCGCATTAATCCGAAACGGGGACGGATTTCATCGCGGAATTTATTCTGGATCTGATACAGATTCATGGGCAGCTGTTTGTAGGAACGTAACTCGCGGCTGACCAGATCACAAATCACCTCTTCATGGGTTGGCCCCAGGCATGATTCATGACCGTGCCGATCCTTGAAACGCAGCAGTTCCGGCCCGTATTTCTCCATGCGTTCGGATTTCTCCCACAGCTCACCCGGCTGCACCATCGGCATCTGCAATTCCTGTGCTCCGGCCCGGTTCATTTCATCCCGCACCACCGATTCAATCTTTCTCAGCACACGCAAACCCAGTGGCAGATAATCATACACACCGGATGTCACACGGCGGATATAGCCGGCTCGCAACAATAATTTATGGGAAACCACCTCGGCATCGGCCGGATCGTCCCGCAGGGTTGGAATAAAACATCTGGAATAACGCATGGCAGCAAGCATAACGGCCGTTCATCCTTTCAGGTAGTCCCGAGCATCAAAAACCATGCCTGGCTATCGTCGGAGAAAGCGCTGAAGGACCACAAACCGTAAAAAACAGGAACAAAAACGAACGAAAACAAGCAACACATGGCAAAATCATGGAGAGTTTCATACCATAGCTGCATGGATCGAGTAAAAGAACAGAGCGCCATTGATGTTTGTCAGGGGCCTGAATGCAGGGAATGGGGTGGCCCGGATCTGCTTCATCAGCTGAATCAACAGGGGTTCGCAGCATCGCCGGCCCATTGCCAGGGACTGTGTCATTTTGCTCCCATCGTGTACGTCAATCAGCACTGTATGCCGAAGCCACGATGGAAAAGGTCATGGAACAAGCTTAAGCCGGTGCGGCTCCTCTCCGAACCGGATTTGAGCGCAAGTGATAATAGTATATCGCCATCATACTCAGAGAGGCAGCAAACACGATCACCTGTATGGCACTGGGCTCCTCATCGTAACCAATCAGAACATGAAGCAGTTCGCCGAACATACTGCTGGATGATAACAGGGCCGAACTGTTCCACAGTGGATCCATCAACGGCGGCAGTATATTGATCATGACAAGATTGGCTGCCGCCTGTGAAGCCATGCCGGCAGCCAGCAGCATCAACAGCCAGCCGACCACACTGAATAACCGTTTCAGCGGAATACGCAGCAATCCGAAATAAAGTAAAGTGCCTGTCACCAGTGCAACACCCGCCCCGATCAAGCCGCCAAAAAGCATATTCCAGCCATCTTCACCGATACCCTGTGCAGCTCCGAACAGGAAAAATGCAGCTTCCGAGCCTTCGCGCATCACGGCAGACAATGCCACAACAGCCAGTGCCGTACAGGGTAAATCACCCACTTTCACCGAACCGCCCACCTGCTGCATGCGACGGCTCATTTCCAACCCGTGTTTACTCATCCAGAACACCGTCCAGGCGATCAACCCCGAGGCCAGCAACAGCACAACGGCGTTAAAAATGAATTCACCATCACCGTCAAATGAAGTTTCCATCTGCTCCATAAACACACCCAGAAAAACAGCCCCGAGCAAGCCACCGAACACACCCAAACCGATCCAGAACCTTGAGCCGCTCAACCCGCGTGTCGCTGCCAGTAACACCCCGACAACCAGAACCATTTCGAGCATTTCCCGAAATACAATAACCATGGATGAAATCATGCGTCCAACTCCTGCGTACATTTCCTGCAAAAACCGAACATCACCAGCTGATGTCCGGTCAGCTTAAAGCCTTTCTTTTCTGCAGCAGCTTCCTGCAATGCTTCAATCGTATCATGTGAAAACTCTTCAATGTGGCCACAGCCGGTACAAACCATATGATCATGATGCGCCTTATCAGCCCGTTCATAGCGCTTTTTATCGGCCAGCTGAATTGAATCAATCAACCCCTGGGATTCCAGCGCAGCCAACCCCCGATACACGGTTGCGATGCCAATCGAGGCTCCCGCATCCACCAGTGCCCGAACCACCTCATCGGCATCCCAGTGCCGGTTGGAGGCATTGATCAAATCCAGTATTGCCTGACGTTGTGATGTTAATCTCTGCATGGTGTAATGATAACCGTTATCATTACCATGTCAACCATGCACCATAATGGTAAAATCTTTCATCACCATGCCGGAGTTCCAAAGGCTTCGCAGTGTGGAAGAACACATAGAAAGTTTAGAACAGATTGTATAAAGAAAGTGGTGATCAGGACACGAAGGACATTCCTGATAAGCCCTTCTGGCCGAACCTAGGCCTCTGCGACAAGATGAGTCTGATCTGCAGATACCCTCAGACATTCTTCACGATTGACCTTGATTTCACGCGGAGCATCGATACCGATACGCACCTGCCCGCCTTTCACATTCAGAACCTGAATCTGAATATTATCTCCAATAGCGATTGCCTCGCCTTTCTTGCGCGTCAAAATCAACATGGTAACTCCCTCTCGCACCTTTAAATAGACGACTATTTTAAAAAATGCAAGATTGATCTAAATCCCCATGTCAAAAAACTGATGTTTCGGCGAGGTTTGAAAAACTCAAGGTGGGGCTAATCTCCCTGTTGATCCAGCCCGAAAGTGCTGTGCAGGGTGCGCACGGCAAGCTCAATGTATTTTTCCTCAATGACCACAGTGATTTTGATTTCACTGGTGGTAATCATCTGAATATTGACACCTTCTCTGGCCAGAATATCAAACATTTCCTTGGCCACGCCGGCATGTGAGCGCATACCCACCCCGACCACGGACACCTTGGCCACGCTGTCATCCCCTTTGACATCGCGGGCATCCATCTGCTGGCAAAGCTTGTGCATGATATCCATCGTCTTCCGGTAATCGCCGCGCGGTACCGTGAAGGTGATATCGGTATACCCCTGCTCGGAAACATTTTGCACAATCACATCGACATTGATACCGGCCTCGGCCACCGGGCCGAACACATTGGCGGCAATGCCCGGCTGATCCGGAATCCCCATAATGGTGATTTTTGCTTCATCGCGGTTATAGGCCACGCCGGAAATTGTCGCTCGTTCCATTGTCTCATCCTCTTGTACAACCATTGTTCCTGTCACCGGCTCAAAACTGGATCGCAAATGCAATGGCATATCATAGCGCATGGCCAGTTCCACCGAACGGGTCTGCAGTACTTTTGCTCCCAGCGATGCAAAT
>JBHHTY010000103.1:0-6915 GCA_046753565.1 Mariprofundus sp. | reverse complement strand
CTCAGAAAATGGAGTCGATCGGCACGCTGGTTGGCGGCATCGCGCATGATTTCAATAATATGCTTGCCGGTATCACCGGTAACCTTTATCTGGCCAGGAGAAAGGCGAATCTGTCGCCGGATTTGATGCAGAATCTCGACAATATCGAGCAACTTTCCGTGCGTGCTGCCGAGATGATTCAGCAGTTGCTGACGTTTGCGCGCAAAAGGCGGGTCAGTATCAAGCCCATATCGTTCAATGCTTCTATCAGGGAGTTGCTGAAACTTATCCGTGCATCCACACCCGAGAATATCGCGATCGAGCAGCATATTTGCAGCGATGAGTTGAAAATCCGGGGAGATGCCACCCTGTTGCACCAGGTGATGATGAATTTGCTGAGCAATGCCCATGATGCTGTTGAAGCGGCGGGCAGGCCACGCATCATTATCAGTCTGGACGTATTGTTTGCAGATGATGCCTTTGTGAAAAGACATGTGTATTTCAAGGCAGGTTCGTATGCCCATTTGAGTGTGGAAGACAATGGTTGCGGTATTCCGCAGGAGCAGATGAAACATGTGTTCGATCCGTTTTTTACCACCAAGGAACAGGGCAAGGGTACCGGGCTCGGCCTATCCATGGTGTTCGGTGCTGTGAAAATCCATCACGGTTTTGTGGAGGTGGAGAGCGTTCAGGGAAAAGGCACAAGCTTTCATATCTATCTGCCGCTTCTGGAACAGGATGAAACAGCTACCGATATCCGGGAGCAGGGTGGTGGTTTCTGGCAGGGTCATGGTGAAACCATTTTGCTGGCCGATGATCAGCAGTATGTTCTTGAAATCGGCAAGGAAGTCCTGAAAGAACTGGGTTATCGGGTACTGGTTGCCGGGAATGGACGAGAGGCGGTCAAGCTGTTTCAGACCCATACCGAAGATATTGATCTGTGCATTTTCGATCTTGTCATGCCGGAGATGGGAGGCAGGCAGGCGGCGGAACTGATCCGGAAAATCAGACCACAGGCGAAAATCATCTTTTCTACCGCTTATGACAAACATGGCCGGGATGAACTGGCGCATGAAACGGTGATCAGCAAACCGTTTGCCATCGAAAAAATGAGCCGCCTGATCCGGCAAAAGATCAGTATTTCCTGAAACTGACCTCTGTGTTCATCTTTGCTGCGGTCAGGAGTCGCTAAGTCCGGGGGGAGGCGTTAGCCGCCAGCATCTTCGGCTCCGGTTTGATCAGCGGGTTATCCGCGATCCTGGCACGGGCCAAATCCTTAACCGGGATACGCAGACGCATGCCGTGCCGGATTCCCTTGCCCAGTGTCGGGTTGGCTTTTTTCAGGGCATAGACCGATACACGGTAGCGTTTGCTGATATCCCTGATTTTTTCACCCCGCAATACATGGATGCTCAGTTTGTTCGAATTTCCGGAGGGGATGGCATAACTGATGCGTTTCAGTCTGCTTTGTGAAATACGCAGGTTCAGGGTTTTCGGCCTGTCCTGAAAATATTGCATGCGAACCAGTTGGGGGTTGAAACGAAACAGCTGATTTTTCGGCAAACCTGCTGCGGTATGCAAACGCTCCAGGTCAACCGGCGAGTGGACGACCACAGTGGTGGTCGGGTAGGGGGCCGGGAAACTGATACGGCCATCCTGATGCAGGGCAATCAGGCCGAGAATGTGACGGATATAGGTTTTGGTGATCGGCGGCAGGGGCAGCCTGTTCAGGCCATCTCCATTTTTCCACGGATGCCGGTCAATGCGCCTCTGTACGCCATTCGGGCCTAGATGATAGGCGGCAAATGCCAGCGGCCAGCTACCGAAATGCTCATGCTGTTTTAACAGAAAGCGGGCGGCACCGCGTGTGCTGGTTGCAATATCGCGTCTGCCATCAATGTGATTGTCACTTTTGATACGCAAGTCGGTGGCGGTTCCCGGCATCAGTTGCCATAAACCGGTGGCGCCGACTTCTGATCGGGCATAGGGATTGTAACTGGATTCGACGACAGGAATTATCTGCAATTCCAGCGGTGCATGGCTTTGCTTCAGTGCCTGAACAAGCGGCTGACGCACATAACGGGAACGTTCGGCAATACGTTCCCAGTTCTGGACATATACACGCATGGCTTCGGCCTTGACCGATGCGACTTCCTGTTCGGTCAATCCGTCCATGAACGGGTTGGGGGCCGGTTGTGCAGTGATACTGTTTGTCGGTTGTGCATTGTTATCTGCATTTTTCACAGGGGTACAGGAGGCGATAAAAAAAACAGCCAGCGTGGTTATCAAATATATCTGTCGAATCATCATGCCGGCACACTGGAGGGTCTGGAAACGATGAAATATGACGGGAATCACATCCCGCCGATATGCTTACAGTGGGGTTTCAGGCTGTGATGCGTTCGTATTGGCGGTTGAGGTCAGCAGATTTTTGCCAGCATTCGGCATCATGTTCCGGCAGGGATGACATACGCCATGACCAGTTATTATCCAGTGTGCCGGGGGTGTTGAATTTGGCTTCCGATCCGAGTTCAAGCAGATCCTGCATGGGAATCACGGCCAGCATGGCCGGTGATGCCAGAGCACATGCAATCAGCGCCCATGGCATATCTTCTGCTGTGGCATCCAGTAGCTGCAATGCATGCCGGCGAACAGCCTGATCTGCCGAATCAAACCAGCCTATGGTGGTATCGTTGTCATGTGTACCGGTATAGACGACGGCATCCTCACCGAAGTTACCGGGCAAATACGGGTTGTTGTTATCACCGCCAAAGGCAAATTGAAGAATCTTCATACCGGGCAGGCCGAATGCCTCCCTGAGGGCGGTAACTTCTTCGGTGATAATGCCGAGGTCTTCAGCAATCAGAGGCAGTTGCCCCAGCTCCAATTGCAGTTTTTCCAGTAGTGCCTGTCCCGGAGCCTTGCGCCATTCACCGATAATACCGTCTTCGCTTTCACCGGGGATCACCCAGAAAGCTTCCAGTGCACGGAAGTGATCGATACGCAGCATATGCATTAACTGCAGTTGATGGCGAATGCGGTGGATCCACCATGTGAAGCCATCCGCCTGCATGGTTTCCCAATGGTATAACGGGTTACCCCAGCGCTGGCCGGTTGCGGAGAAATAATCGGGCGGTACACCGGCGACTTCATTGCACAGACCTGTTTCGTTGACAGTGAACGATGCGCGGTTGGCCCAGACATCGGCGGAATCATGCGCCACATAAATCGGCAAATCACCGAACAGCTGAACGCCTTTTTCCTCAGCGTATGTTTTCAGTGCATGCCATTGTCGATAGAAGAGAAATTGCTCGAATATAGACTGGTTAACTAATCGTTTATAATCATCTTTTGCCTTCTCTATAGACTCGGATTTTCGATCGCGTAATTCGGCAGGCCATTGCCACCATGCTCCATCATGGAACACATTTTTCAGGGCGGCAAAGAGGCTGTAATCATCCAGCCAGAAGGCATGGGCTTGCCGGAAGCCGGCAACGGCCTGTTGCAGATCGGCATCGCTTGCCGCGCACGCCCAGAAGGCTTCGCTGGCTTTGGCACGCAAACACGCATGTTCGCCGGCAGTGCTGCAATCCTTCAGATCGCTTGTCTGCAGCCAGCCCTGTACAACGCAATCACGCAGGTCGATCAACTCAGGGTTGCCTGCAAAGGTGGACAGGGATTCATAGGGCGATCCATGCCCGTGCGTTGGCCCCAGTGGCAGAAACTGCCAGACTGAAAAGCCGCCGCGAATCAGGCTGTCAATGTAGTAACGGGCTTCTTCACCCAGGACACCTTTATGAAATGGCCCGGGCAGGGATGTAATATGTAACAATACGGCAGATCTGCGCCGGTCAATCCAGTGATTCATGTCAGTAGAGCCTTTTTCTACCGCAGAGGACGCAAAGGTGCGCAAAAGAAAACCACGGAACAAGTCTGATAATAATTTTCCCGGGCGAGAATCTTAGAGAATCGTACGATAGCACTAATTCTACTCACTCTTCTTTGCGTACCTTTGCACATTTTGCGGTGAATATTTTTGTTAAGTGTCAGCACCGCCGCGGCGCATGGTGCCGCCACCTTCGGCATCGCCACCACCCTGGGAAATGAGCTCATCCAGCGAAGCCGGGGCAGCGCAGCCCAGTAACAGATACAGTTTTTTCAGGTGACGGCGGTAAAGCTGATCGAAATCGCGGACTGCTTCTCCCGGATTGTAATCACCAAACCACCAGCACCAGTCAGACCCTTCACAAATCCGCAATTGCTCGGCTGCATCAGCCTGCTGTTCAGGAGCGAGCTTGTCGATGTGGGTGTCGAATGCCTTTTTGGCTTCGATCAGCAATTCCCAGGCGCGAGTTTTGGCGTGATCTCCAATCCATGTGGACAGGTTGCCATAAACCCATGAGCCGGATGCCAGCTTATCCAGCTTATCGGTGGCATTGTGCTGATCGAGGTATTCACTGAACGTGGTCAGCTCGTAATCGTCATTGTCGGCAATGGTCTGATAGAGGCTGGTCAGAAATGGCAGGCCGTTTTCATGATAATGCTCCCAGGCATTTTCACCATCCATGATAATGGCGACGACAGGGGCTTCCATGCCGTGGGTGCGATGCCGGATGCCGGCCAGTTCATGCATGAAATTATTGATGGCATCATGTGTATCCCAGCGGCTGTATTCAAAACCGAGCAGGTCGGAGAGACGGTCATCACGGAAAAAACAGGTAATTTGATCATCATCTTCGCCCACCAGCCACGGGTGGTAAAGATCCCGGTTGCCCTGTTGTTCGCGCAGGTTGAATTGCAGTGAATGGTGCAGAACGGATTCACCGGTGGCGCACCAGTCAAAACCGGACTGGCCGAGCAATGCCAGTGTATCCTGAGAAACCGCCCCTTCAGCCGGCCAGCAGCCACGGGCAGCGTGGCCGAACAACTCCAGATGATTTTGCTGGGCCAGTTGAATGTGTTCAAGCGCGCGTTCCCGGCCGCCCGGATAGGCCTCATCAGGAATCAGTGCATCGGGTACGGTTTCCAGTGCCGTATTGAAATCCAGCATGAGCGGAATAATCGGGTGTGCATAGGGTGTGGTGGTCAGTTCCAGCTTGCCGGATTCCACCAGCCGCTGATGGGTGGCAGGAATATCCGACAGCAGCGATGCAATCAGGGTGAGTAGATCGCGGCGATCCTGATAGGTGAAACCCTTGGCTTTTTCGATCAGGCGGCGTGCTACAAAATTGTGCTGTCGTACGGTTTCTCCCAGCCAGGCCAGATGATACCAGGTGACCAGATCGCTGTAGAAACGCTCTCCCAGGTATTCGGTGGCTTTGTTTTCCCGGGCATGCTCGGCTACATTCCACAGGCGTGAATAGGCCGGATAACGGTGCATATTGCGTTCATGGTTGAGGCGGAAACATGTTTTGAGAATGAAACTGCGATCCTTCTTCTTCAGTTTGCCCGGTTTGTGCGCCAGTGCTGCCAGCAGAGGATCATTCAGATCACTCTGGCTGCCATCCAAAAATGTTTTGAGCTGGGTGGCATAATCATTGATCTGAACCGTCAGTGACGGCACATAATTCATGACAGCCTTGGCACCGGGCAGCTGGGAAATGATCTCTGCCATATCGGTATAATCTTTCATGGCATGCAGATAAACCCAGGGCAGGTGATAGCGACCGGTATCAGCCTCCCGGTAAAAGGGCTGGTGCATATGCCAGTAAAAAATCACAGATAACGGTTTGCTCATGGATCATCTCCAGTTGTTTGATGAAAAACTTGTTTTAAGAACCTATACCGCAAAGGACGCAAAGGTGGGCGAGGAAGTCAAAAGCAGAATGCAGCGTTATGATCCATTCATGCCGGACTGTCTGTTTGTACTTTGCGTACCTTCGCGCCCTTTGCGGTGAAAAAGTTGGGTTCTTTCTTCTGAGTGAAAAATATCCGGATCAGGTTTCGTGCAGGTTCTGGCCCAGCATTTCCGGTGTCACGAGTACAATACCGTTTTCGGATACATAAAAGCGTTTGGCGTCTTCTGCCGGATCGTATCCGATCACTGTGCCGTCAGGGATGATGGCGCCCTTATCAATGACACAGCGTTTGATGCGGCAGTTATGCCTGATTTCCACATCCGGCAGGATGACGGCATCTTGCACAGTCGAATACGAGTGAACGCGCACATTGGAAAACAGTACGGAGTGACGAATGGTGGCGCCAGTAATCAGGCAGCCGCCGGAAACCATCGAATCCACTGCCATGCCGCGACGGTCATCATCGTCAAAGGCGAATTTAGCCGGCGGCAGTTGTTCCTGATTGGTCCAGATGGGCCAGTTGGTATCGTACAGGTTCAGGTCTGGCGAGATTTCAGCCAGATTGATATTGGCCTCCCAGTACGAATCGATCGTACCCACATCGCGCCAGTAACCGGATGAGCTGGTGTTGCCATCCATGAACGGAAAGGCGAAGGCATTGTCATGTGCAATGGCATGCGGGATCAGGTCGTGACCGAAATCGTGCGTGGATGATTCATCGGCAGCATCCGCTTTCAAGCGGTCACGCAGATACTGGGCGGAGAATACATAAATACCCATGGAGGCCAGCGACTGGGAATCATCGCCCGGCATGGATTTTGGATTATCCGGCTTTTCAGCAAACTCGACAATGCGGGATTCATCATCAATAGCCATCACGCCGAAGGCTTTGGCTTCGTCCAGCGGTACCGGGATACAGCCTACCGTGATATCCGCACCTTTGGCGACGTGGGCGGCAATCATTTTGCCGTAATCCATTTTATAAATGTGGTCGCCGGCCAGAATCACCACATAGTCAGGATTATAATGGCGGACGATATCCAGATTCTGGTAAACCGCATCGGCAGTGCCGGTATACCAGCCTTCGCCCTGGCGTTGCTGGGCTGGCAGTACTTCAACAAACTCGCCAAACTGACCG
>JBHHTY010000102.1:0-6922 GCA_046753565.1 Mariprofundus sp. | reverse complement strand
ACTCTGCGTGTTCCTGAGCAAAATGCAATGTTTGTTGATTGCCGCTATGACTGATAAGTCCGACAGACTGTGGATACCGGACAGATAGCTGGCTAGTGTGGCGCTGATGCAAGCTGACACCATCAATCATGCCATATTTCGTTTGATCAATGATGCCCAATCCCCTTTGGGCGACATATTTTTCGGTACAGTCAGCGGCCTTGGTGACGGGCTGGTGATTGCCCTGCTGTGCTCGCTGCTGATGCTGTTCCGCCTGCGTTCGGGCGTTGCTTCACTGCTGGCTTTTATTGTTTCCGGACTCATGGCCCAGATACTGAAACGATTATTTGATATGCCGCGTCCCCCGGTCGTTCTCGACCATGTGCATGTGCTGGGCCACAGTCTGAGTGCACACAGTTTCCCATCCGGTCACGCCACTTCCGACGGTGTCATGATACTGCTGGCTTTCCTGATCTGGTCACATCGTGACTGGCGCAGCTGGGCTGCAGGTTCGCTGTTTATGCTGGCCGCTATCGGTCGCATTTATGGCGGCGTGCATTTCCCGGTCGATGTGGCGGCAGGGCTGGTGATCGGCATGCTGACGATGGGCTTATTCTGGCGCTGGTCAAAAGCATGGCCGACAGATGCATGGGGAAATTCTCCCTGGTCATGGAAAATTCCGGGCTTGATTGTCGCCGTTGAAGCTGCGGTACTGGGCTTGGGCTATCATATACAACCATCGACAGCCACGGCTTTAACGTTCATCATACCGGTGGCGTCACTGTTCATACTGATGCAGGTCTGGAAAGAAAAAATCAGGCATGCACAACATGGGGAAGAGTAATTTGGCCGATGATCACGACATCCGGGTTCACTTTGAACTGCTGGAACAACCTGACCGTGTGGAAGGTATTGCCCGCCTGCTGCTCAGGCGCGGACGATTGACCCCGCATGTGCTGATTCTTTGCCCCGATGCCGGGTTTGCCGCCCAGCTGGATGAACGGCTGTGGACCATCCACCCTGAATCTTTTCTCGCCCATGCTATCGCGGTGAGCGATGCCGGCAAAAACAGCGATCATCCCATCCTGCTGTCCACTGAAATCCTGCGTGATAACCGGCCGGATGTCCTTATCAACGGCGGCATGGAAATCCCGCCGGATGTATCCGGTTTTTCGCATATCGTGGATTTTGTCGACGGCTGGGATGAATCCCTGAAACAGGCCGCGCGGGAACGTTTCCGCACCTACCGTCAGATGGGCATGGATCCAGCCTATCTGGGAGGAAATTCCCGATGAACGAACGCCGGGTATTTCTCCGCCATCCGGCTACGGCACCGATTCAGGTGTTCCCTCAACAGCATGCGGTCGCTTTGCCCATGCGTGATATCAGCACCGGCGGACTTGCCTTCAAAAGCAATGTGTTTCTGGAAAAGGGGAAAATACTGAAAATCCGCATTCCACACGTCCATCCGCCATTCGAGGCTTCCTGTGTGGTACGCTGGCGGCACCGCCTTGATGACAATTATTTCGAGATCGGCGTGATGTTTCTTGATGAAGAGACCTCCTTTCGCATACGCATGGTCGAACAGGTTTGTCATATCCTGCAATACCGGCAGCAACTTGCCGATCAGGGGCGGGATCTGACATTCGAGCAGGCCGCACGGGAATGGGTTGAATCAAACGCCGCCAGTTTCGGACAATGCTAAGGAGATGCTGATTCAAGGCATCCTGCCTGTAATCAGCCCGGAAACGCTGCCTTGATCAGCGCTTCCCTGACAGCATATCCGCATTTTTCACCGGCAACTTTTACCTTTCTTGAAGAACTGGCTGCCAACAACAACCGGGACTGGTTTTCCGATCACAAACGGCGTTACGAGCAGGATGTCAGAATACCGGCCCTGGCCTTGATTGACGCTGTCGGCAAACGACTGCCCGGCTTTGCCCCCCACTTTGTTGCCGATAGCAGAAAAACGGGCGGTTCGCTGATGCGAATCTATCGGGACACCCGTTTCTCCAAACAGAAAACACCCTACAAAACCAATATCGGCATACAGTTCCGCCATGAAGCCGGCAAGGATATTCATGCGCCGGGTTACTATATCCATATCAGTGCCGTGGAATGTTTTATCGGGGTCGGCATCTGGCATCCGCCAACGGATGCACTTGCGGCAATCCGGAAAGCCATGGTGGAAAAGCCGGAGCTGTGGCTGGAAACATGCCACGATGAACAGTTCAAACGCTGGTTTTCCCTTTCCGGCAGCAGCCTGAAAACCGCACCGCGCGGTTTCGACAGAGCCCATCCATTGATTGATGATCTCAGACGCAAGGATTTTATCGGCATCGGTCATCTGGCACCTGCCCTGGTGGAACAACAGGATTTCAGCGATATCGCATGCGATTATTTCGCTGTCGGCACGCCGTTCATGCGTTTTCTCTGCTCCGCACTGCGCCTGCCGTTCTAGTCCGCACAACCCATGGTCAGGACTTATCGTATCCTTGCGACGCGGGCCAGCCATTGCACTTGGGCATCACATCGGAAATAATCTGCGACCATGTGCGCCATCTGTCTTTCACACTCGCCGACCCCTGTAAAAGGAACTGCTGAAAAATGACCTCAACGCTTCTGTTTTTTATCTCCGGCCTGCTGACATCGCTGTGCGCTGTCATCATCTGGCGCAGTGCCCTGCAGGGCAACAGCGCACAAAACCCGACCAACAGCATTGCCGGCACCCTGGCGATCGCCATCATACTCAACATCTGGGCTATTCACCTGCTCGGCTCGATGACTGCCGACGGCATCAATTTCACGCTGGCCACCAGCACCGCCATCATGACCCTGCTCGTACAGATCATATACAGCATCGGTATTCTGCGCCATGGCATTCAGGGGCTGGGGCTGTTTCTGTTACCGGCCATTGCAGTGCCGTTATTCCTTATCCCATTGCTGCCGGAAGCACACGCGCCCAACTGGGTTCATACCTCATCCCTGCTGGAAACCAGCCACCTGCTGATTTCCATCTTCGCCTATGCCATCCTCACACTGGCTGCGATTCATGCCGCCATGCAAATCATACTGGATCGGGCCCTGAAGAAAAAACGCCTGTCCATGCTGGTTCAAACACTGCCGGCACTGATGGATATCGAACGACATATGTTTGCCCAGGTAAAAATAGCCACGCTTCTGATCGGCATCAGCATTTTAACCGGGCTGGTCTGGCAATGGTTGGAATATCAGCATTTTGCCCTGTTGAGTCACAAGGTGTTGCTGGCACTGTTTTCCTTCGGTGTGCTGATTCTGTTGCAGGTCAAACGTCGCCGTGCCAGCTGGACCACGCGCATTGCCAGCCGCACCGTATTGACCGCATACGGACTGCTGATTCTGGCCTATTTCGGCGTCAAACTGATCCATTCCCTGTTAAACTGACATTTCATCCCCGACATGGATATCAACGGGTTTCCGTTCTCATTCGCCATAGGAACACTATTCTTTCTGCTATTACTGTCGGCCTTCTTTTCCGGCTCTGAAACAGCCTTAACCCGGGCCCGCAAAGCTGGGCTGCGTGCCCGCAGCGAACAGGGTGACAAGGGCTCGAAAAAAGCCGAAACCCTGCTCGATCACCCCGAGCGCATGCTTTCAACCATTCTGCTGGGCAATAATTTCGTGAATATCTTTGCATCCGCACTGGCCACAGCGCTGTTTGTCGAACATTACGGTCAGGCAGGGATTATCTATGCGACGATTGCCATGACTGCCGTGGTACTGATTTTTGCCGAAATCCTGCCCAAAACCATTGCCGTGGCGCATGCCGAGGATATCGCATGCAAGGTTGCCGGCCCCATGCACGGCATCCAGACCATGCTGGCACCGCTGGTCACCCTGCTGATGGCTGTGATTTCGCTGCTCAAACGACTGTTGCGTGTCCCCGATCAGAATGAAACACCGCTAACCCATAAAGAACTGGCCAGCATGATCGATATCAGCGCCGAAACCGGCGTGCTCGATCAGGCCAGGGAACAAATGCTCAACAGCAGTTTGACCCTGCACGAAGTCGCCGTGAAAGCAGTCATGACACCGCGTAAACAGATGCACATGCTGGATGGCTCGCGCACTGTCGCAGAATGCCTGAAACAGGCCTCCACGGAACCCCATTCACGCCACCCTGTATTTCTGGGAAAACCCGATAATCTGATCGGCATTGTCCATCTCAGGGATTTGCTCAAGCTGAAAACACCATCGGCCCGCTTATGCGATGCCATGATCTGGAAAAGCCCGCCCTATATTCCAACGACAAAGAATGCGCTGGCACAATTGTTCGATTTTCAGGCCAATCACCAGCATATGGCCATCATTGTGGATGAATTCGGCGATATCGAAGGCCTGATCACCCTGGAAGATATCATTGAGGAAATTGTCGGGGAAATTCATGATGAATCGGATATCCCGCCGCAACTCGAAATGTGGCCACAGCCCGACGGATCGCTGGTCACTGCCGCCACCGTTGCCCTGCATGATATCAATCAGGAAATGGATGCCGAACTGCCGGAAGAAATCGCCACCACCATTGGCGGCCTGATTGTGCATATCCTGGGTGATATCCCCGAGGGCCGCCTTTGCCTGTCCATCGGCGATCTCAATGTGGAAGTCTTAAGTGTGCGCGGTGACTGGATTCAGCGCGTACGCCTGACTCCGGCCAACAAAAGCGAATAATAAATCCGCCCCTGCGGCCGTTTATGCAAGCAGGCCGGGCAGACCCGCCCTGAAATCGGGATATTTCAATTCCGGCAACAGAACCCGATGCAGCAATTGATTGGACACCCGTTTGTTGTCCCTGAAGAACTCCAGTGCAGCTGCAGATAGAAGCTTTTCCCCCTCGCTTTCAGATAACAGCTCCGGTGCGGGTGCATCAATCAGCCGGGCCAGCTCCATCACATAATCGGCATGCGGCAGCGGCAGATCGTCAGCCAGATTCACGATGCGCCCCGGCTCCGGTTTGTTCATGGCAGCCATCAGGGCAGCCACAATATCATCGACATGAATGCGGCTGGAATAATGCGGCGGCTGCCACTGCACCGCCCGATAAGCACCGGCTCTGAGCCGGCCGAGTATATTGCGTTCCGGCCCGTAAATTCCGGCCAGTCGAAACACTTCCGCCGGCAACCCTGATTGCAGCCAGGCGGATTCCGCCTTCAGGCGTTCCGCGCCCCGAACGCTGGAAGGTTTGCATACAGTGGATTCATCCACCCAGGCACCTCCCGCATCACCATAAACACCGGTGCTGGAAAGATAGCCCGCCCAGCCAACCGAAGATAATTTCGGTGCCAGTTCAGGCAGCCACCGGGGCTGGGATGCATACATATCACCCTCATTACGCGTGAGCGGAATCGAATCCAGCACAGCATCGGCCGATGCCAGCCATGCCTCCGGAATCACATCCGGCGATGCCGCCGGCACAACCTCAAAACCTTTTTCCTGAAGTTGCCTGGCCCGCTCTTTGCTGCGTGTTGTCCCGGCCACCCGGATACCTTCAGCCAGGCAGGCTTTGGCCAGTTTCTCTCCCACATAGCCGCAACCAAGAATGAGCAGCATTCTGATCAAAGCAAATCCAGCGGACTCACCACCGCCTGCAGATTCTGCTGCATCACATGCGTATAAATCTCGGTGGTTTTGACATCCTTATGCCCCATCAGCTTCTGCACCACGCGAATATTGGTGCCCGACTCCAGCAAATGCGTGGCGAAAGAATGGCGCAGGGTATGCGATGTCACGCGCTTGTTGATAGCCGCCTTGTCCTTTGCCTTGCGAATGGCTTTTTGCAAATTGGAGCCGCCCACATGATGGCGACGAACCTCTCCCGTTTCAGGATCTTGCGACAATGATTTGGCAGGAAACACAAATTGCCATTCCCATGATCGGGGTGCATGGGGGTATTTTCCTGCCAGCGCACCGGGCAGCCAGACATTGGCATGGCCATCCTGCAAATCCTGCTCAAACCTATGCCGCACTTTCTGTAAATGCGCCTGCAAATCATCCCGCACCGATTGCGCCAACAGCGTGGTTCTGTCCTTGTCGCCCTTGCCTGCATGAATCAGCAAATAACCGTTGGCAAAATCCACATCCTGCACCCGCAGGCGCAACAGCTCCTGCAGGCGAAGCCCGCCGCCATACATCACCCGCGCCATCAGGGCGGTCGCGCCGCGCATTTGGCCGAGCAAAGCAGTCACTTCATCCTTGCTCAACACCACCGGCAAACGCGGCGGCTTTTTGCTGCGAATGGCGGCAATATCATCAGCAAACGGCAAGGCAAACACCTGTTTATACAAAAACAGCAGCGCGTTAAAGGCCTGATTCTGCGTGGATGCAGCCACGTTTTTCTTAACCGCAAGGTGGCTTAAAAAATGTTCGATTTCTGCCTTGCCCATCTCTTTGGGATGCCGCTTGTTGTGAAATAAAACAAACTGCTTAATCCAGTAAATATAAGCTTGCTCCGTGCGCAAACCATAATGGTGGTAGCGCATCACCTCACGCACCTGATCCAGCAGCTTGCCTGCTCTCGGACGAAAGCCCTCACGGCTGCGCTTATTTCCCAGCGTATCAAAAGACATGCCGTTATATTCCTCTTTCTTATTGTTCTTTTCAATATAAAAGAATATCGTTCCACCTATGTATAGAAAATATGAGGAACGCCTGTCCCTATATTGGGATTGTTCTCCCGCTGCGCGGGAGAATGCCCGAGTTCAGCTCCATTGAACATTTGTCCTCCCGCTTCGCGTGAGAACAAATCGTTCAAGCGGAATCCTTTCAGGACTCCGCCCCCTTTGTCTCACCAAAAAGAAAATGCCTCCGGCATTCCCTTTTTGGCTCAAGGCGGGGTTCCGCTTAACTCGGCCATTATAAGGATAGAGGGGAGTGTTATGATTTTTATTAAGTTAGGAAAAAGGTGTAA
>JBHHTY010000101.1:0-7021 GCA_046753565.1 Mariprofundus sp. | reverse complement strand
CGAAATCAACATTGTATTCCGCCCCGCGATAAAGCTCGGTATGCCCTTTCTGGCGCCCGTGCCCACGCACTTCTGTTACAGTCAAACCGCTGATACCGACTTCAATGAGTTTGTCTTTCACATCATCAAGCTTGAATGGCTTGATGATTGCTCGAATCATTTTCATACTCTCTTCTCCTTTGAGTTTTGATGCTTTTCGTAAACTTGAAGGCCAGGGGGGATGGATGGCGCCATCCCCCTTCCATTATCTGACCCGGTTATCAGTAGGAGAAATTCACGGCTGCGACAACCTGATTGGTATTTTTCGGACGAGGAGTCGCAGGGTTATCGCTTTTCCACGTCGGAATGGAAACCATCAATGACGGAGTCATTGTTACACCATCACTCAAAGTCACATCCTTGCTGATGGAAAGATCAACATGGCCCAGGCCTTTTTTCGTGGTTGGAAATTCATTATTCTGATTATTCGCAGCATTTGCTTTCTTGCCAAGGTAGAAACCAAAATCTGCTCCCAGATCAAAACCGGCAACATTCTGAGACAATGCAATGTCAAAATAAGAATTTTTCTTCCATCCACCTCTGTTGGAGTTGGTGGCATAATAATAAGTCACAGCAACCGGGCCATAGCCAACACCCGCATAGATTTCACCGGTATTTCCACTAACACCGTTCAAATAAGAATAATAGATATATCCCAGGCTGTAACTCAAACCGCTAACTTCACCGGAATAGTCGATGGTCCAATCAAACTCTGTGACATTGCCACCGGCTACATTATTACCAAGTGGGGCTGCAAACCAGACATTGGCAGACAGGCCATCAACAATATCCACACCCAGATCACCCTGAACGGATGCACCCGATGCCTGCTGCATGCCACGCCACATGTACTGGCTATAAACACCAATATCGCCGCTAATGATTGAATCCTCAGCCTGTGCCTGCATGGCGCCTGCGCTCATGCCCGTCATTCCGGCCATCAGCACCGCCAATAATGATTTCTTCATATTTCTTTCTCCTTGTGATTCATTGTCTCTTTAGACATGACGATTATATAGCATACATCATGCCAATATGCCATAAACAAAAAAGTTCAATATAAACAATGAATTAATGAAGCTTCGCAGACCCGGACACATGTTTGATGCCTACAGTTTATGCATATTTGATTATAATTTATGCAATTAGCCATACCAAAGAATATCAAGCCTTCACTGCCGTGAAAAAACAAGCACCCGGAGACTGGTAGCAGGAACCATCTGTTTGAAAACCCATTCAACGGGAGCTGCTGTGACTTCTGAATCAGCACAGCCGCATCATTCAGGGGATTCACCGTCGACTTGCTGTTTCAGCCCTCAATGATTGCCCTGACTGCCTGAGCCTGTTCCGCGATAAAAGCTTCACCTTCGAATAAGCCGAACAGGAATCCGCTGCGGAACAATGCCGATCGTCAGCCGGAATATTCCGAAACGCAACGAAATGTATGGGGTCATGGAAATCAGTCGAAATAAGTATCAGCCCTGTGCTGTGTTTCATCCATCACGGCCTGAAACTTTTTCAGATTCAATTCGTCATCTTCAAGGTCGGCATATACCTCATCACTGAGAACAATAACCCCTTTGGTGAACGGTTTCGGAATATAAAAACGATCCCACGAATTTACCCGCCAGTGGCGTTTACAGGCATAACAGACAGACCTTAACGGCAAACCCGACTTTTTGGCCAACTGCACCGTGCCCATCTGTACCATTTCAGCCGGCCCCTTGGGGCCATCCGGCGTGATGCCCAACGATCGGCCCTGCCGGGCTATACGAATCATCTCCAGAAAAGCACGTGCACCGCCCCGGGTTGAGGAACCGCGGGAAGTCGCGATGCCGAGCAGATGTGCAGCATCAGCAATAAAACTGCCATCCCGATGCTCCGAAATCATCATCGACCCGCCCCAGTCCTTGTTAATATAGGGAATCATCAAAAGACGAGCATGCCAGAAGGCCAGTAGATGCGGATTGTTGCGCCAGTGTTCATAGTCACCGACCAGCTTCCAGTTAATCGTCAGTGAAAAGAATTTGTAGACCAGAAAAATAAGCCGGGGAACCAGCCAAACAATCATAGACTCTTTCATCAGGCTTCTTCTGTAAGGGAAACACTTTGCATCACATGGCTTTCAAACTGCAAATGGTAAAGTTCGGCATACAAGCCACTTTCAGCTATCAGATCATCATGCCTGCCCATCTGCACAATATGGCCCTGATCCAGCACCACAATGCGATCTGCATGCCGGATGGTGGATAAGCGGTGCGCAATTACAATCACTGTGCGGCCCTGCATCAGGCGGTCAATAGCCCGCTGCACCAGTCGTTCGGATTCCGTATCAAGGGCACTGGTCGCCTCATCCAGAATCAGGATCGGTGCATCCTTCAACAATGCTCGCGCCATCGATAATCGCTGTCGCTGACCGCCGGAAAGAATCACACCGCGCTCACCTATAATCGTATCATATCCTTGCGGAAGCTTTTCGATAAATTCATGTGCATTGGCTGCCCGGGCCACAGCCTCGACCCTCTCCAGGTCGATCTGTTCATGACCATAGGCAATATTGTTGAGTACGGTATCATTGAATAAGATAATCTCCTGCGTTACCAGCGCAATCTGACTACGCAACGATTCCTGTGTCAGATCACGTACATCAATGCCATCAATCAAAACCCGGCCTGCTGTGGTATCCATAAAACGGGGTACCAGATTCACCAGCGAGGTTTTTCCTGCCCCACTGCGGCCGACCAGGGCCACTACTTCACCTGCTGCAACGGTAAAATTGATATCATGCAGCACAGGTTTTTCTGTATTCGGATATTGCAGACCGACCTGCTCAAACGTGATGGCATTGGAAAATGGAGGAAGCCTGCAAGCCTGTTCCTGATCCCGAACAGTAATCGGTTCATCCAAAAGCTCAAAAATACGATCACTGGCCGCCAGACCCTGCTGAATATCATTATTGGCCCGGGACAAGCGTTTGACCGGCTCATAAAGCATGATCACAGCAGCCAGAAATGACACCAGTGTACCCGCTGTTGTCTCACCGGAAGCCACCCGTATGCCGCCATACAGCAATACGCCGGCAATACCGAAACCGGCCAGTAGCTCCATAATTGGAAAAGACAAGGCATTTACTCTGAATACCCGGAGCTGATGCGAAAAAAAGTCGCCGGTCAATTTACGGAAACGTCCGCGTTCATAATCTTCCATACCAAATGCCTTGACCACCCGGATACCGCCGACCGTTTCCTCTAACAGACTGGTCAGATCCCCCATGGCTGCCTGCCCGTCCAGCGTGGCATGGCGCATTTTTCGACCGAAACGGGCGATCGGATAAACCACCACCGGAAACACCAGCATAGCGATCAGCGCCAGCAACCAGTCCTGTATAAACACCACGGCGAGCAGAAATACAATGGAAATGGCATCCCGCATCAATGCCGTCACGGCGGTACTAACTGCGGCCTGAACCAGAGTCACATCATAGGAAAGGCGCGCCAGCAATTCTCCGGTTTTGCGGTGGGCGAAAAAATCCAGTGACTGGGATGTCAGCCGATGATAAAGAAGATTCCTCAGATCAAAAATCACCTTCTGACCAATATAACCCATAGTATAGGCCTGCCCGAAATAAGCCGCCCCCTTAATCAGATAGAGGCCAATGACCAGCACCGGAATAATATAAATCAGATCGCCGTTCTTGCCCGACAGCGCCTCATCCAGTATCGGTTTCAATAGCCATGCCATCGTTGCCGTACAGGCGGCCAAAATAATCATGCAAACAATGGCAAGGCTTAAACGCCCTTTATAGGGGGTTAGAAACGTTAGTAAGCGGCGATATAACTGGGATGATGAGTAGGACATATGGTCTACAATATATCAGACATGGCTACGGTAGCCAGACCGCTAGTCTGTCCGGCATGTGGCTGAACATATTTGCTGTCAGCTTTTTGTTGCAAGCGCCCCATTTTACGGAAAAAGTCGACACTGGCATTGAATAAAGCTGTGGCCAGTTGTTTCTGGTGTTTTTTACTTTTCAGTTTTCTTTCACGACTCGGATTGGAAATATAGTCCAGTTCAACCAGAACACTGGGGATTTCCATCGCCCCTAGAACAAAAAAACGTGCCCGTCTCGGAGTGGCGTGTTTGATAGGTCCGACCTTTCTCAATCTGCGCAACACTTCTTCAGCAAGAATCTGCGAACTATTCAAACTGTCACGCCGGAACATGTCATCCAGAATACGACTGACCAGTGGATCATACGACTGTTCAATGGCAACACCACCAACCTGATCCGCCGCATTTTCCTTGGCTGCCAGAGCCTGAGCCGCCCTGCCCGGCGTAGCTCCACGTTCGGACAGGGTATAGGCACTGGCACCTTTTACCGTTCTCGCACGAACTGCATCAGCATGAATACTGATCATCATGTCCGCATGCACCTTGCGAGCCAGATAAACCCGTCGCCTCAGCGGCACAAAATAGTCACCCTTGCGAATCAGTACCGCACGCATACCGGGCTGTTTATCGATAATGGCTGCAAGCTGCTTTGCCACAGCCAGCGTAACCGTTTTTTCCTTTAATCTGTGCGGCCCAATCGCACCGGGATCCTCACCACCATGACCGGCATCGACAGCAACAATAACCCCCCGTTTACTCAACCCTTGCCGAACACTCAGCGCAGAACTGTTTGTTTTCACCGGGCGCATCAAATCGACAACCAGTCGATATGGTTTACCCTTCAACGGATCGAGCAAAAAGGAACGCGGCTGAATTTTTTCTTTGACATCAATCACGATGCGTAGTTGTCCGTCAGCAGATTTGCCATGACGAATTCCCTGAATTACCGGATCGGGCAATGGTAACTTTTTCACATTGGCATGTAGACTTGTCTCATTCATATCGATCACAACCCGTTCCGGCTTGTGTAATCGAAACAACTTGTAGCTCATTTTCTGATTCAGGTCGAATACCAGACGGGTGTGATCCGGTGCTGTCCACAAACGCACATCGCGGATAACAGTAAGGCTTGCCGCCGATGCAACAGAAGAAAGCATCGACAATATCACTAGAGCCGCAGACATTACATATCGTAATTTCATTGCCCGCTTATACTCACAATGGCCACTGTCTTTGCAAGGTTTGTACTGGCCGGCCAGTGAATCCAGCATAGCCCTCAGATTATCTGATCTCATTCGCCCCGAAAACCGTACAGCAACAGTCAGCTATCAGCCCTTCCATAGGTATCATCAAAACGTTCGATGTCATCTTCTCCAAGATACTCACCGACCTGCACTTCAATAAGCTGCAGAGGCACCTTGCCTCGATTCTCAAGCCGATGGATTTCACCGATTGGAATATATGCACTGCCATTCTTGCCGACAGTCTTCACCAGATCACCACAAGACACTGTGGCAGTACCGGATACCACAACCCAGTGTTCGGACCGATGCTGATGCGATTGCAAACTCAGGCACCCCCCCGGAACCACTTCAATTCGCTTGAGCTTATATCCAGCATCATTCTGATCTTCCAGCACCGTATAACTACCCCAGGGCCGGCGAACCGTGACATGCTCAAGATGATAGCTGCCTCCACCCTCCTGTTTCAGGGAATCGACAATCTCACGAACCCGCTGACTTTCACCGGCCTTGCACAACAGAATGGCATCGGGCGTTTCTACTGCAATAATGTCTTCCAGACCAACCGCTGCAATCAAGTTTTTTTCACTGCGCAACAGCGAACCCCTGCAATCAATAGCCAACACATTGCCACTGATCTCATTGCAGTTTTTATCCCGTTTTGCCATCTCATGCACGGCATCCCAGCTGCCGACATCCGACCAGCCAATATCTGCGGTCACCAGAGATACAATATCCGACTTCTCCATCACCCCGTAATCAATCGAGACATCCGGCATCTGATCAAAGCTGTTACGCACCACCTCCTGCCATAATTCGCCTGCATTCCATCTGCTTCGCATATCTTCAAGCACAGACCACACATCCGGCAGATATTTCTCCACTTCCCCCAAAATCACCGAAGACTTCCAGACAAACATACCGGAATTCCAGTAGTAATTTCCATCATCCAACATTTTTTTGGCAGTAGCCAGATCAGGTTTTTCCACAAAGCGCATTACCGGATGCACGCTACCTTCACCCGATTCAGCCTGAATATAACCGAATCCGGTTTCAGGGCCGGAAGGCACAATACCGAAAGTTACAAGACGACCCGACTCCGCCACTTCAACTGCAGTTTTCAGACAACGTTGAAAAGCTTTCTTTTTTTTTACAATATGATCGGCGGGTAATACCACAATCACCGGATCGCCATCACAATCATCCTGCAACAATGCTGCGGCAACCGCGATGGCCGGCGCAGTATTGCGCCCGCACGGTTCCAGTATGGTTTTCAGCCCGTCCAGTTCGGAAAATGCTTCACCTGTCGCATGCGATTCGCCGGTCACCACATAGACATCATCTTCCCCGATCATCGGACTTAAACGGCCGATCGTGGCACTCAACATGCTGTCCACACCATTGAGATTTAAAAACTGTTTGGGTAGCTGCTGACGTGACAACGGCCAAAGCCGACTGCCTGACCCTCCGGCCAATACAACTGCTCTCAATAAACGGTTCATTTCCCATCCTCCAGTTCATCCATTACTGTTCTAAAAACTCGGTGCTTCCATGCGCCTTGGAATCAGGGCCTGCACATTCCACCCCTGAAAACAGTGATAATCCGGTCACATTATTCTCCTGCCAACATTTCCAATATTACAAATATACCGAAAAAAAATAGCTTCTTTTTGGCCGGAAATCTAGCCTTAGGCATCCTCGGTGCGCTGCTTGAAACGCCGGCTTAAATTCATCGTGACAAACAGCCAAAGCAGGCACAGAACGATATTCGCACCAACCAACACCATGGTGGGCAATGCCAATACTGAGATCACGATAAAGATCAAACCACCCTGAATCAAATCGCCAAA
>JBHHTY010000100.1:0-7025 GCA_046753565.1 Mariprofundus sp. | reverse complement strand
AAACGGATGCCGTGTCTGATGATTCATACCAATGTTGAAATAGCTGACAAGCCTGCTTTTCTGATGCGCTGTTCATCTGAAACAGCGGCGGCTCTCGGCAAGCCCGAATCGTATGTCATGGTCAAGGTGAACGATATGCAGGTCATGCTGTTTGCCGGAACGGATGCACCGCTGGCTTTTGTTGAACTGAAGAGTCTCGGGCTGACAACGGCGCAGACAGCCGATATTTCCGCCACGCTGTGTGATTTATTGCAACAGGAACTGGGTATTGATGCAGGCCGTGTTTATATTGAATTTGCAGCACCTGAACGTGCCATGTTCGGCTGGAATGGCGGAACATTTTAGCCATGGCTGTACGTGAAATTCTGATTCACCCGGATGAGCGTTTGCGGGAAGTGGCAAAGCCGGTCAGTTTTCCGCTGTCCGATGAGGTCAGGCAGGTTGTCCGGGATATGGCCGATAGCATGTATGATGCCCCCGGTGTCGGTCTGGCTGCTCCGCAGATTGGTGTTTCCCTACAGATTGCTGTTACCGATACGTTGTGGCGCAGCGATGAAGTCCGCCATGATCCGAACAATCCGGGTGGCAGCCGGGATTTGAAGGTGTGGATCAATCCCGAGTTTTTATGGAAAAGCGATGAAATGACAACGTGGGAAGAGGGCTGTTTATCCGTGCCGGAAACCTATGGTGATGTCACTCGCCCGGCTGCGGTGCGTTTACGCTGGTTTGATATGGATGGCCGGCAACACGAACAGGATTTTACCGATTTTCTGGCGGTGGCATTGCAACATGAATTCGATCATTTGATCGGTAAACTGTTCATTGATTATTTGTCTCCGCTCAAGCGCAAAATGATTACCAAAAAAATGAAGAAGCTCTACAAGAGTTAGTGCGAATACCTCATTCACTTTGATGCGGTGGCAGGTGCTGAAAATGGAGAAGATATGCGCGTAGTGTTTGCCGGCACGCCCGGTTTTTCGGTTCCCTGCCTGACGGCATTGCTGGAAGCCGATAGTATCGACGTGGTTGGCGTTGTATCGCAGCCGGATCGCAAATCGGGGCGTGGCATGAAGTTGAACCCTTCCGCTGTGAAACAGGCTGCGCTTGATGCCGGCATTGATGTGATTACTCCGCAAACACTGAGAAATAACGATGAAGCGCTGGCATGGTTGCAATCAAAACAGGCCGATTTTCTGGTGGTGGTTGCCTTCGGCATGATGTTGCCCAAAACATGGCTTGATGCTGTTCGCATTGCGCCGGTGAATGTGCATGCATCATTATTGCCGCGCTGGCGCGGGGCGGCACCGATTGAGCGCAGTATTCTGGCCGGTGATGCGGAAACCGGTGTTTGTATCATGCAAATGGAAGAGGGGCTGGATACCGGTGGCATTTATGCTCGTCGGATATTGCCGATTACAGCAAGCACGACAGGTTCCGAACTGTGGTTTGCTCTGGCTCCGCTGGGCGCTGAACTGCTGGTCGAGACGTTGCCGAAAGTCGTGGAGGGACTTATGCCAGAACCGCAACCCGAGGCCGGTGTGACTTATGCGCATAAAATAAGCAATGCAGAGCGCATCATCGACTGGCGCAAAACCGCCTCCGAAATCGACCGGCTGGTGCGCTGTTTTTCACCACGTCCCGGTGTGCGAGCCCGTTGTCATGGCAAATGGCTGAAGCTGATTGCCGGCCATGTGCTGGATGCGGTGGCAAACGGAAAAAAAGGTTCCGTGGCCGGTGTGGATCAATATCTGGATATTGTTTGTGCGGAAGGCTCGGTTTACCGCATTACCGAACTGCAGCCCGAGGGTAAGAAGCCCATGGCTGCGGGTGATTTTTTGCGCGGTGCGCAACTGCATACCGGCGATTGTCTTTGTGATTAATCAATCCGTTTCTTCAACAGAAACCCACCTATGACCCGACCACAGACTGTCTGGTTGAAGGACTATCGTGTACCGGCATTTCTGGTGGATCAGGTATCGCTTACATTTATCCTGCAGCCGGCTTCCACCAAGGTGGTTTCGGTGGTGCAATACCGGCGCAATCCGGAGGCGGCTGTGGACAGTTCCTTGCCGCTGGATGGTCATGATATGGAGATGATCTCCGTCCGGCTGAATGGTTGTGTATTGTCCGGAGATGATTATATATTGCATGACAGCGGTTTATGCATTGCTGATGTGCCGGATGCCTTTGAACTGGAGATTGTTACCCGCATCAATCCCGAAGCCAATACGGCGCTGGAAGGTTTGTATCGCTCCGCTGGCATGTATTGCAGCCAGTGCGAGGCACAGGGGTTTCGCCGCATCACCTACTATCAGGATCGCCCCGATGTGATGGCGCCGTTTTCGGTGCGTATGGTGGCGGATAAAAAGAGTAATCCTGTTCTGTTATCCAATGGTAATCCGGTTGGTCATGGTGAATTGCCCGGTGGCAGGCATTGGGCCGAATGGCATGACCCGTTCGCCAAGCCATGCTATCTGTTTGCACTGGTAGCCGGGGATTTGTCCTGTGTGGAGGATCGCTTCACGACCATGTCCGGTCGTGATGTCACTCTGCGCATTTTTACCGAAGCACATCACATCCAGCAGTGCGGCCATGCCATGGCTTCACTCAAACGCGCCATGCGATGGGATGAGCAGCGTTTCGGCCTCGAATATGATCTCGATCTGTTCATGATTGTGGCCGTGGATGATTTCAATATGGGTGCGATGGAGAACAAGGGCCTGAATATCTTCAACTCCCGACTGGTATTTGCCAGCCCTGAAACAGCCACCGATGATGATTATATTGCCATCGAAGCGGTGATCGGACATGAGTATTTCCACAACTGGACAGGCAACCGGGTGACCTGCCGGGACTGGTTCCAGCTCAGTCTGAAAGAGGGGTTGACGGTATTTCGCGATCAGGAATTTACCGCCGATATTCACTCCCGGGCCGCAAAACGCATTGAGGATGTACGCCTGTTGCGTACCCACCAGTTTGCCGAAGATACCGGCCCGATGGCACATCCGGTTCGACCGACCTCATATATGGAAATCAATAATTTCTACACCGTTACCGTGTATGAAAAAGGTGCCGAGGTCGTGAGGCTGTATCAGAGGATTTTGGGTGTGGACGGATTCCGGCGCGGCATGGATCTCTATTTTCAGCGCCATGACGGACAGGCGGTCACAACGGAGGATTTTCTTGCTGCCATGGCTGATGCCAATGCTGTCGATTTGTCGCAGATGCAACACTGGTATGATCAGGCCGGAACACCGACCCTGACGGTGCGCATGGATTACGATGCGAAAAAGCAGCAGTGTGTACTGATATGTTCGCAGTCCTATCCTGTCGCAACGGGAGAAGGCGAAAAGAAATCGTTTCTGATTCCGCTGGATATGGCATTGCTGCTTCCCGATGGTTCCATGCAGACATTGCAACTGGAAGGAGAAGCGGAAGCCTGTGGCTCGAGCCGGACGTTAATGGTGCGTGATGCTGAACAATCATTCACTTTTGTGAATGTGGAGCAGCAACCGTTACCGTCATTGTTACGGGGGTTTTCGGCGCCGGTTGAACTGGATTACCCCTACAGTGCTGAAGACGATGCTTTTCTCATGTGTCACGATTCCGATGCTTTCAACCGCTGGGCCGCAGCCCGGCGCCTTGCCATGCATACATTACTGTCCATGTTGGCCGGTGGCGAAGCAGATGAGGCTGTAACGGTCGCCTTCGGCCATGTTCTTTGTGATGAGAAGCTGGATGATGCCTTGAAGGCCGAAGCATTGATCTTGCCCTCGGAAATCGATATTGCCGAGGCCTGTTCGCCCTGCGACCCCGGAGCAATTCATGATGCACGCGAACAATTGCGTTACCTGATTGCTTTGAGTCTGCGTGGCGAATTTGGGTCATATTACCACCGCTTGTCAGCAGCTTCCGGGTCGGGTGACAGGGCGATGCAACAGCGCAAGCTGAAGAATGTTTGTCTGACTTATTTGCTGGCTCTGAAGGATGCGGATGCGGTTCATCTGGCCTGTCAGCAATTCACCACAGCGGTCAATATGACCGATCAGTATGCTGCGCTGGCAGTTTTGGCTGATTGTGATTGCGATGAAAGGAAGCAGGTGCTGGAGGCTTTCGAACAGCAATGGCATGGTGATACCAATGTTATGGATAAATGGTTCTCGGTGCAGGCCGCTTCATCGTTAGCGGGAACGCTGGAACGCGTCAAATCCCTGATGAATCACCCGAAGTTTGATCTCCATAATCCGAACAGGGTGCGCGCACTGATTGGAACATTCGCATTGCGGAATCCGGTCTTATTTCATGCGCCGGATGGTAGCGGTTATGCCTTTGTAGCCGACCAGGTATTGGCTCTGGACAAGGTCAATCCGCAGATTGCATCCCGGATGGCGCGTGCGCTGATGAACTGGAAGCATCTTGAACCGGTTCGCAGTGATTTGAATAGGGTTGCATTGCAACGGATTGCCGATAACGATGGGCTATCCGGCGACGTCTATGAAATTGTCAGCAGAAGTCTGGCCGGATGAAAATTTCAGACCTGCCGTTTAATCAGACAATTGGTTTGCAGGTCGATGGGGATTCAGTGTTTATCAGCCAGCAGGATCATTTGCTGAATCATGTCGGTAGCCTGCATGCTTCTGTGATTCATGGTCTGGCCGAGGGTGCCAGTGGGCATTTCCTGATTCTGAATCTGCTGCCGTTGTTTCCCGAGTCACTTGTGCTGGCAAAGAAAGCCGTGATTCAATATCGGAGACCGGCATCCGGCGATTGCAGGGCCTGCGCTGAAGTCAGCGAGGTGGCACTGCAGACTTGTATTGTAACGCTCCGGCGTCGCAACAGGGCTGTGCTGGCCGTGCCGGTACATGTGTATTGCAAAGGCCATATCATTGCATCTGCTGAATTCGACTGGTGGTTACGGCTGGAGAGATAACCCCTTGCGCAAAAGGCCGAACTATTCTGATATTTCCGCATTGTGATAGACTTTTTGTACATCATCGCAGTCGTTCAGGGCTGCCAGCAGCTGATCAAACACCACAGCATCCTCGCTACTCAGGCTGGCCAGCGTTTGCGGTTCGTAGGAAATATCCTCAATTTCAAATGCGATGTCCGGGATTGCTTCTGTCAGGGCTGTTTTGGCTTTGAAAAATTCCGTATTGGGTGTGAGGACAGTGATCATGCCTTCGTCGCTTTCAATATCACTGACATCAATATCGGCCATCATCAGGGCTTCCAGCACAGCATCTTCATCATCACCGGGGAATACAAAGACAGCCTGATGATCGAACATATGGGCCACAGCTCCCGGACCACCGATCTTGCCGCCGTTCTTGGCAAAACACTGGCGCACATCATTATAGGTGCGGTTGTTGTTATCGGTCAGGCAGTCCACAATAATCATGCAACCGCCGGGTCCAAAACCTTCATAGCGTGCGGCCGAGTAGTCTTCACCGCCACCGCCTTTGGCTTTTTCAATGGCGCGATCAATCACATGGGTCGGCACCTGATCTTTTTTGGCATTATCCAGCAGGCGGCGCAGTGACAGATTGCCATTGGGATCGATACCGCCATTCTTGGCACAGACATAGATTTCCCTGCCATATCTGGAATAGACCTTTGTTTTGGCTCCGGCTGTTTTTGCCATGGAAACCTTGCGGTTCTGATATGCTCTTCCCATGTTATCTACTCTCGCTGGTTATGCATCACTGTATTGATGGTCATCTGATATGCCCGGATGAGTTGCGGCACAGGCGGCAATGGTAGTGGGGAATGCGGTCAGATGGTAGAGGGGAATGAAGCATCCGGGCCGGCTTCTTCCGAGTAGAAAACATTGTTGTTGCCGCCTTTTCGTTTGGCCTGATACATGGCGTCATCAGCTTTGCCCAGCAGGGTATCCTCATCGCTGCCGCTTTCAGGGTAAATACTGATACCGATGCTGCCGCCAATGGTGTGTTCTTCACCGTTCAGCCTGATGGGATGGGCCAGTGCGCGGGTCACTTTGTCGGCAATCAGATTCACATCTTCGAAATCATGGATATTGGTCAGGAGAATGGTGAATTCATCGCCACCCAGGCGTGCCACGGTGTCTTCTTCACGGACGCAGGTCAGCAATCGTTTGGCGACTTCCTGAAGCACCTGATCTCCGGCCTCATGTCCTTTTGTATCATTGATGGATTTGAATTTATCAAGATCGATAAACAGAACCGCAAACTGTTGCTTGCGACGTCGTGCCTGGGCAAGCACCATTTTCAGGCGATCCATGAACATGGCGCGATTAGGGAGGCCTGTCAGCGTATCGTAGTGCGCCATTTGACGAAGCTTTTCTTCGGCTTTGCAGCGCTCGATGGCAATGGCAGCCAGATAAACGGCTGCCTTGAGGTTATCGATTTCATCCTGTTCAGGTTTCCGGGGCTTGGAATAATACAGGGCAAAGGTTCCGATCACTTCCTTCTGGCTGTTGCAGATCGGCATGGACCAGCAGGCGTACAGGCCGTGTTCCATAGCCAGATCCCTGTAATCGGTCCACAGCGGATCAGTGGGGATATTTTCAACAATTACAAGCTGGTTGCGGTAGGCGGCGGTGCCGCATGATCCGACATTAGGCCCGATGGCAATATCATGGATGGCTTCGTTGTAAGATGCAGGCAGGCTGGGTGCAGAAGCATGGAGCAGGTGTTTGCTTTCCTGATCCAGAAGCAGAATCGAACTTTTGGCATCGGGATTATCCTGTTCAATCAACAGGTTGATTCGATTCAATATGCCGGTCAGCGAAGGGTGTGTTGCCATCATTTCGAGGATGGCATTGCGGGAGCGCAGACGCGAAGCAGTCTTTTCTCTGGCCAGAACTTCCATGTTCTGGGCCTCAATCAGATCGACGTTTTCGAAGCGCAACTGGAAGGAGCTAATCAGTGTTGCATTCAGGTTTCGGCTGCTCACCAGCAGTGTGAACAGAAACAGCAGCAGCAACACAGCTACGATGAGATGGTTGGGCGTATTTTGCAAAACCAGCCAGAAACTGACGGGAAAAA
>JBHHTY010000099.1:0-7084 GCA_046753565.1 Mariprofundus sp. | reverse complement strand
TCCTTTAATCAGCTTTATGAAAATACGCTATTGCCATTATTGTGAGAGGAAAACCATACAGAAGCCCCGTCCGGGATTCTGGTCGTGGATGTTGATCGTTTTCACACTGGGTCTGTGGTTGATCGTGGTGAAGCTGTTTTATCGCAATCGCTGTTCAGGATGTGGTATGACCAGAAAACAGGCCAATAAAATCGCCTTTCCTGCCGAGTATTGGGCGCCGGCCATTTTATTGCTGTCGTTACTTTTCTTTATTGTCATTTTGTGGGCAGCTTTGCCCCGATGAATATGTTTCGCAACAATGCACGGGCGGATGCCGTCATATGCCGGCAAATCAGGGTTCTGGCGTTGTGTTTTGCGTTATTTGCCTTGCCTCATGCGGTGCGGGCCGAAGCTCCCGGTTTACCCGGGCAGGCCGGAAGCACCCAGAAAGAGGCGGCATTGCACGGCCATGATACCGGGCTGTCCGGCATAACCGGAGCATGGAGTGGCACCAGGCAATCGCTGCAAGATCGCGGTGTTAGTCTGGAAGCTACCTATACCGGCGAGTTCGTACGCAATTTTTCCGGCGGCTCTCCGGGCGGCAGGCATCTCATCTATCAGGATAATCTCGATCTGACGATCACCATGGACAGTGAAAAGCTGGGGCTGTGGCCGGGCGGCACGCTGTTTGTTTATGGTTTGCGCAATCATGGTGGCGATCCCAGTGCCAGTGTAATCGGTGATTTGCAGACAGTCAGTAACATTGAGGCCGTGGATCACTTCAGTGTATTTGAAGCATGGTATGAGCAGCAGTTTTCAGACGGTGTGTTATCGGTGCTGGCAGGATTACATGATTTGAATTCGGAATTCTATGTGTCGGATTACGGCGCATTATTTCTCAACAGTTCATTCGGCATTGGCCCGGAAATGGCTGGCAATGTACCGCTGTCCATCTTTCCCAGAGCCGGCCTGGCCTTTCGGGTGCGCGTTCAGCCGGTGGAGCATGTTTATGTTCAGGCTGCGATCTATGATGGTGATCCGGCCACGCGAAGTCTGAATGCTGCGGAAGGGAAACTCATGATTGCCGAGGCCGGTTTCAGCTCAGACACGGGTAGTTACAAACTCGGTTACTGGCATCACAGTGCTGACAAGGTTTTTAACCGGCAGCTATTTCACCATGACAATGGCATATACGGGGTGATTGATCAGGAGCTGGTGCATTTTGGGGATGATTCCATGATCGCGGCATTTTTCCAATACGGTTGGGTGCCTGCGGCACGCAACGAGATCACGCGCTATATCGGAGGCGGATTGCATATGCACGGTATGATGCCGGGCCGTGATGAAGATGATATCGGCATTGCAATTGCGCGTGCGGATACGCATCGGGATGCAGAAACCGCTCTGGAATTGACTTACAGGCTGGTGTTGACGCCGTGGCTGGCGATACAACCGTCATTTCAGATCATCCGCAATCCGGGTGGTGATGCTGCTGTCAGAACTGCGAAGGTTGGCCTGTTGCGCTTTGAGGCGAGTTTATAATCACTCAGGCAGGCCCAATTTTCGGTTTATTTCTTCTGCGGTTTTTCCTATGCAGGCGTGAGGTGTATGATGCGCGGCGCATTGGGGTCTGTTCTGCGTGAACGGGCCCTAAATTCCAGTTGATCATGGAAAGGATAAACTTATGAACTCCGTTGAACGTCGAAGTGTATTTTCACTGGCCGGTATCTACAGCCTGCGCATGCTGGGCCTGTTTCTTATTTTGCCGGTATTTGCGCTCTACGCCGAACATCTTGATGGGGTGACACCGATGCTGATCGGGCTGGCGCTTGGTGCCTATGGCTTGACCATGGCGCTGTTGCAGATTCCTTTCGGTATGCTATCGGATCGTATCGGACGCAAACCGGTGATCACGGCGGGGCTGATTATTTTTGCCATCGGCAGTGTAGTTGCCGCCAGTTCGCATGATATCTGGGGTGTGATTATTGGCCGCGCCCTGCAGGGGGCCGGTGCGATTGCTGCTGCCCTGATGGCGCTGCTGGCCGATTTGACACGTGAGGAAATTCGTACCAAGGCAACAGCCATGATTGGGATGTCTATTGGAATGTCGTTTACGGTATCATTAATACTGGGGCCGTGGCTGGATGCCGCCATTGGCGTGAATGGTATTTTCTGGCTCACTGCAGTGCTGGCTGTGGGCGCTATTGTGGTGCTGCATTCAGCCATTCCCACCCCCGCACACAGTTCCATTCACCGGGATGCGGAAACGATTCCTGCCCAGCTGGGTGCAGCGTTGCGGAATATTGAGTTGTTGCGCCTGGATATCGGTATTCTGATATTGCATTCGATTATGACTGCGATGTTTATCGCGCTTCCCTTTGTGCTGCGCGATCAGTTGCACTTGCCATCACTACACCATTCCTGGGTCTATCTGCCGATTCTGGTGGTGGCCATGGGTTTGATGGTTCCGATGGTGATTATCGCCGAGAAACGCAAAAAGCTGAAGCCTGTTTTTCTGATTGCGATTGCGCTGATCGCTGTTTCTGCTCTGTTGCTGTCCGTAGCCCACAGCGGGTGGGTGAGTGTGATTGCCGGCCTGCTGATCTTTTTTATTGCCTACAATGTGCTGGAAGCAACGCTGCCGTCACTGGTTTCGCGTATCGCACCGGTGGATGGCAAGGGTACAGCCATGGGGGTGTATTCCACCAGCCAGTTTTTCGGTGCTTTTGTCGGCGGTGCCGGCGGTGGTTTTCTGCTGGGGCATTTTGGGGTGACAGGCATTTTCACAGCCTGTGCGGTTGGTGCACTGCTGTGGCTGGGTCTGGCATACGGCATGAAACCGCCGCGCATGCTCTCTGCCACCATGATGGCAGTTGATGCATCACGCGCAGTGGATGCCAAAACACTGGAAAAATCACTCTTGCAACTGGCGGGCGTGGTGGAAGTTCGTATTGCGGCGGACGAAAATGTCGCTTATCTGCGTGTGGATAAAGAGCATTTCGATGCTGATGCGGCCAGGGTGCTGCTACAGGGCTGAGTTGCTTATGAACCAATCATCTGTTGGCGGCCTGTCCGAGGGTTGTTGTGCGAAAACTTTTCAGCATCACCATAGAGTTCCGGTCACTTTAATGATAATCAGTTCGGTGGCAGACAGTCCGGAATTAACCGGTCCGAAATCATACGGGGTGTAAGATACCAACAGCCAATCAGTTTTTTCAGGTGCTGATGATTGGCGGCAGGCGGGTTATCCTCCGCCGACTACAGCGAGCAGAATACCCGCAGCCACGGCTGAACCGATCACACCGGCCACATTCGGGCCCATGGCATGCATGAGCAGGAAATTATGGTGATCAGATTCCAGTCCGACCTTGTTCACCACGCGTGCAGCCATAGGAACAGCGGATACGCCGGCAGCCCCGATCAGTGGATTGATTTTTCCTCCACTCAAATGATTCATGAGCTTGGCCATCAGGACGCCGGCAGCGGTGCCGATGCCAAAGGCAATCATACCCAGCAACAGGATACCCAGGGTTTCCATATTGAGAAAATGATCAGCCTGTAGCTTGGAGCCAACAGATAGTCCAAGAAAGATGGTCACAATATTAATCAATTCATGCTGTGCCGTATTGGAAAGTCGCTCCACCACGCCGCATTCTCGCAGCAGATTGCCGAAGGTAAGCATGCCGATCAGCGGGGCCGCAGTAGGCAGGAAAATGACGCAGAGCAGCAGTACCGTGAGCGGAAAAGCAATTTTTTCAGCTTTGCTGACATGGCGCAGTTGCTCCATGTGAATGCAGCGTTCCTTTTCCGTGGTCAGCCAGCGCATAATGGGTGGCTGGATGATCGGCACCAGCGCCATATAGGAATAGGCGGCTACAGCAATGGCACCGAGCAGATCAGGCGAGAGTCTGGAGGCCAGGAAGATAGCCGTGGGTCCGTCGGCACCGCCGATAATGCCGATGGCGGCAGCATCGGCCAGTGAGAATTCAAAACCGGGCACCATGTTCAGGGCCAGTGCGCCGATCAGGGTGACAAAAATACCGAACTGGGCTGCCGCTCCCAGCATCAGGGTGCGTGGCATGGCAATCAGGGCGCCGAAATCGGTCAGGGCGCCTACCCCCATGAAAATGAGCAGGGGGAACAGGCCTGTTTCAATGCCGGCGTGATACAGAATCCCCAGAATGCCATCAGGGCCGGAAATTTCGGCAATCGGAATGTTGGTCAGGATTGCGCCGAATCCCATCGGAACCAGCAACAGGGGTTCAAATTTTTTGACAATGGCCAGATATAGCAATAGCAGGCCAACGCAAATCATCAGCGCCTGTCCCCATTCGAAATTGGCAATGCCTGTGGTGACCCACAGTTTCATCAGCAGTTCGTTCAGTGTATTCATGCGATGGTAACCAGCGGTTGTCCCACAGTGACAGCGTCACCTTCTTTTACTTCCACGCTGACAACCGTGCCGCTATGACTCGAGCGTACTTCGGTTTCCATTTTCATGGCTTCCATAATCAGAATCACATCGCCATCCTCAACATGCTGGTTGGGTGTGATATTGAGTTTGAAAATGGTGCCGGCCATAGGCGCACCGACTGATACAGCCGGTTTGTTGACTGCCGGAGCTGCTGCCGGAGCCGCATGCAATGGTGCAACATCGGCAGGATGCATGGAACTGACCTCACCTTCGGGTGTCACCACAACGTCGTAATCCGAGCCGTTAACAGTAATCAGATAGCGTTCGGCAATGGCCGGCGGCAGTTCGACATCTTCTTCCAGCCACGGTGCCGGTTCAAAGGCATCGGGGTTGTCCCGGTTTTTGAGATATTTCAGGCCAACCTGCGGGAACAGGGCATAAATCAGCACATCATCGATCAGTTCATCTGCCAGCTCGAAGCCTTTTTCGGCGGCCTTGCTGGTCAGCTCAAGAGTCAGCTTGTCCATTTCATCATCAATCAGATCGGCAGGTCGGCAGGAAATCGGCTTGCCCCCTTCGAGTACCTGCATTTGTAACTCGGTATCGACCGGGGCCGGCGTGGAGCCGTATTCACCCTTGAGAATACCTGCGGTTTCTTTGGTGACAGTGCTGTAGCGTTCACCGGCCAGTACATTGAATACCGCCTGCGTGCCGACAATCTGCGATGTCGGGGTTACCAGTGGGATGAAGCCGAGGTCTTCACGCACTTTGGGGATTTCAGCCAGCACTTCATCGAAACGGTCATCGGCGTTTTGCAGCACCAGCTGGCTTTCCAGATTGGTCAGCATGCCGCCGGGCACCTGTGCGACCAGAATGCGGGAGTCGATACCGCGCAGGGAGCCTTCGAATTTTTCATATTTTTTACGGACTTCTCTGAGATCGGCAGCGATTTCTTCCAGCAGTTTCAGATTCAGCCCGGTAGCACGTTTTTCATCTTCCAGTATGGCCACAACGGATTCTGTGGCGGAATGGCCGTAGGTATGGCTCATGGAGGAAATACTGGTATCGACCATATCAATATCGGCCTCAACAGCCTTGAGAATGGCCGATGTACTCATGCCGGTGGTGGCATGTGAGTGCAGAGCAATCGGAATGGTGACCGATTCTTTCAGGCATGCGATCATTTCTTCAGCTACATAGGGTTTCAGCAGGCCGGACATATCCTTGATGCAGATGGAGTGGCAGCCCATATCCTCCAGCGCCTTGCCCATATCAATCCACATATCCAGCGTATGCACCGGACTGACCGTGTAGGAAATCGCACCCTGTGCATGTTTGCCCACCTTCAGGGCGGCTTTGACGGCTGTTTTTAAATTGCGGATATCGTTCATGGCATCGAAAATGCGGAAAACATCCATGCCGTTTTTGGCGGCGCGTTCGACAAAGGCGTCGACAACATCATCGGCATAGTGACGATAACCAAGGATATTCTGGCCACGGAACAGCATCTGCGAACGTGTGTTCGGCATGGCTTCGGAGAGCAGGCGCAGGCGCTCCCATGGGTCTTCACCCAGATAGCGGATGCAGGAATCAAAGGTGGCACCACCCCATATTTCCATGGACCAGTAGCCGATTTTGTCCATTTTTTCTGCAATCGGCAGCAAATCTTCGATGCGCATGCGCGTGGCCAGCAGCGATTGATGGCCGTCGCGCAGGGCAACTTCGGTGATTCCAAGCGGTTTATTCATCGTGACGGTTTCTCCTGGAACTGTGTTGACATCATTTGCGGCGGGGGTGGTCGGAGCGATATTGCTGTACTGCGGCGCTGATGACTTCAACAAGGTCATCGTGGCTTGAAGTGGCGTTATCGGCAGGCTGTTGGGTTTTTACTTCGAATTTTTGAATGATGCGGGATACCTGGGTGATGACGAAGATCAGCAGGCCGAGAAACAGGAACACGGTTCCCATGCCCAGTGCCATCAGTTGCAGTCCCTGTCTGATCAGTTCATCCATGCTACACAACACTCCCCGTTGATTGTCGATTTCAGGTGCTCCGAAAACCCGAAGTATCCATGCAGACCTCGGACAGACTACCGGAACCTTCCCTGAAGCCCGCAACCCTATGAGAGAATCATTGAATTTTCCACTTCAGCCCACTGTAGGGAATTTGTAGCGCCAGTCCGCCTGTGCCACCATTGCCTGATTATACAGTGAGGGATAGCCCATGTTGAAAACAACGGATCTTTATGACGAGTATCTGGAAGCATTGCAGGTGGCTGCCCCTGTTTTTCGGGACTTTGGCGGCAGGACTTCGTTTGGTGGCCAGATTGTCACATTAAAAGCACTGGAAGATAACACCTATCTGAAGGCGGCATTTGAAACCGACGGCACCGGCAAGGTGCTGGTGGTCGACAGTGCCGGTTCGCTGCGCTGTGCCATGATGGGCGATCAAATGGCGGCACTGGGTGCATCAAACGGTTGGGAAGGGGTGATTATTCACGGTTGTATCCGCGATTCAGCCGATGTGGCCAAAGTGGATATCGGCGTCAAGGCGCTGGCAACGGTTCCACGCAAGACGGTCAAACGTAATCAGGGCGTGATGAATATTCCATTGTGCTTTGCCTGTGTGGTGTTTCAGCCCGGCGCATATGTATATGCCGATGAAGACGGTATTGTGATTGCCGAACAGGC
>JBHHTY010000098.1:0-7097 GCA_046753565.1 Mariprofundus sp. | reverse complement strand
TAGTTGGGCGCGTTTTGGTCACGAAGCATAAACAGAACTCCATTCGGGCCCTTTTCTGACAAGCAGGAAATGCAATAATTCCAAGGCATTTCATCGATACGCACCCTTAGCTCAGCTGGATAGAGCGCTGCCCTCCGAAGGCAGAGGCCGCAGGTTCGACTCCTGCAGGGTGCGCCATTTCCCCTTAAATTGAATTTTAGCCGCGCTAGGCACAAATCTTGGAAAAATGCCTTGTGCCCATCTCGTGCCCACGCTGTGCCCAGATTCAATTCTGAAATTAACTCATCCGCCAATGGCGAGCTTAAGCCTATGTGCCCAAATATTTGGGCATCTCACTGATTCTATGTCACTCTGCCATTGCCTTGAGCAAGACATCTCTGGCATTGGAATAGAATTGAATGTCGATCTTGGTCGCCATGTCATCCGATAGATCAAACAATTGGCGGCTGCAGGCGACTGGCATCAGAAGTGCTGTCGCACCTTTTTCAACAGCGATCTCTGCGATGGTTACCGGATTGTGGGTTGGCTCAATCGAGCCTCCAAGATTGAATAAGCCAGAAATTTCCGATGCTATTTCTGGTGATGTTTTCGCCATGCATCGAGTGCCTGTTGCATGCGCTCGGCCCGGTCTGTTTGTCCCAGATGACGCAGGGTGGTGATCAGTTGTTGCCGGGTGATGCTGTCAGGCCGGATGGCGAGGCTGCGCTGATAGGCGGCAAGCGCTTTATTGTGATGGCCATGTGAACTCATGATATCGCCGTATGTGCGCCAGCACGGGGCGCAATCAGGCAGCAGTTTTAGCGCTCTTTTTGCATATTTGATGCCGCCATCCGCCAGTTTGTGGCGGGACTGGAAACGGGCAAAATGTAGCCATGCAAACCCGTTCAGCGGGTCGGCTGTGATGGCTTTTTTGTGTTGTGCCATGGCAAGGTGCGTATTGCCATGCTGGTCGGAAATGGCAGCCAGCAAATACCATGGTGCTGCTTCATGGCGTATTTTTTTTGTGGCCGTTTCAAGCCATTGCGCTGCCTTGTCTGCATGACCCTGTCGTTTGAGCAGGGCAGCCAGATTGATCAGGCTGGGCAGATGCCATGAAAGACTCAGGTTTTTTTCATACAGGGACTGTGCATCGTTTTGGTGTCCGATGTCTTCCAGCAGTACGGCAAGATCATAGCGTGCCTCGATATTACCGGGATTGATTCTCAATTCGGATTGCAACAGTCGCCGGGCTTCGGTGTTTTCTCCCTGTTCGATCAGTTGCTGTGCTCTCTGAAAATAGGATGCGGTCACGCCGATGGCAGGCCATATGATGACAATGGCGGCGAACATGGCGACTGTTGCGCGCAGGCAGCCCCGGGGTTTATTTGTGTGCCGGTGCAATGCCCATCCTGCCCGTGGTCATCAGCATTTCTTCCATATGCCGCTGTCTGACCCGTTTATCGGCCTTGATCTCCGGTTTTTCTTTCATGATTTTCCACGGATTTCTACGAATGTCATCGGAAAAGGCTTCGAAATTTTCCGCCGCCAGGCGCAGTGTGAACAGGGTTCTGTACAGGTTTTCACGGTTATCGACAATCAGTTCACGCAAATCATGCATGGCGGCAGCACCCTCGGTGAAGAATGCCTGACCGGCATCGGCTGTTTTGGGAAGCGAGCGCATCAGATGATCCACATGCTTGCGGTTGTCTTTGACCATGGCGGAAATTTCACGGGTAGTACTGCGGATATCAGGCCCGTTTTCCTCGATCAACTGTGCCATACCATGCGTTGTGGCGCGGATATCCTCGCGGTTTTCCTCAATGATGGAGCCGACCCTGTCGGTAATACGCTCCGCCTTGCTGAAAAATCGACTGGCATCATCGGTCAGTTCGGCAGCGCGGCTGATCATGTCGCGGAAATTGCCGCCGGATGAGGATGGAATGATACCTCCGGTCAGGGGCTCGTTGTCTCCGGGCGTTGCCCGCAGAGCGATATATTTCTCACCGACCAGTCCGCCGCCGGCAATATGGGCTCGGGTGGAGGCGGGTAAATGGATATCCGGCTGAATGCGCAGCGTAACCAGTGCCTGATTGTCTTTCAGGTCGATGGATGCGACATCACCGATCTGTACACCGGCCATCAGTACCGGCGTCTGTATGGAAATACCCGAAGCATCGGAAAACAGCACATCAATGCTCGACCCTTCCGGTTCCGACCACTGGAAACCGGCGATTTTGCTGCTGAACAGGGCAAAGATGACGAAAGTGATCAGGACAAATGCTCCCAGCCGTGTTTGTGCGTTCATATTGCCTCCTTACCATTGCCCGGCCGGATCGGACCTTCCGCCCGGCCCTCGATGAATTGTCTGAATACCGGATCTGTACTGGTGTCGATTTCAGCACGGGACATTTGCTGATAAATCCTGCCTTCATAAAGCAGACTGACCCGGTCACTGAATTCACGCACCAGTTTCATGCTGTGGGCGATGGTCAGTGAAGTGACATTCATGCGTTCATGTAGTCGTTGCATCAAAGTGGTGATGACATCGGACATGACCGGATCGAGCCCGGTCAGCGGTTCGTCGTAGAAAATGATTTCCGGCCTGTGACAGATGGCGCGCGCCATACCGACCCGTTTTTTCATGCCGCCGGAGAGTTCAGCCGGCATTTTGTCGCAGATGCCCGGCAGACCCACCCAGTCCAGTACTTCGGCAGCACGGTCACGCGCTTCGGACTTGCCCATGCCCTGCCGACGCAGTACAAAGGCGACATTTTCCCATACCGGCATGGAGTCGAACAGGGCGGCGCCCTGAAACAGCACGCCGACGCAGGCCATGCGTTTCAGCTTTTCATCAATCGGCAGGGAAAACCAGTCTTCACCATTGATCAGGATGGTGCCGCTGTCGGGGCGAATCAGGCCGAGAATGCATTTGAGCAACACACTTTTTCCGGCGCCTGACAGGCCGATCACAATATGGGATTCACCGGGCAGGATATCGAGACTGATATCATCGAGGATTTTGCGGCCCTTGAGCGATTTGTGCACGCCTTGCAGGCTGATTTTACTGGCCGGATTCATGGCATCATCCTTATCGGGGTGGCGGGAGACACGGACAGGGGGCGAGTCAGCCGGTGTCTCATTTGAAAATCCAGGCGGTGAGGATGTAGTCGGCAATCAGGATGGTCATGGCGCTGACCACGACAGCGCGGGTGGTGGCCTTGCCGACACCGGCTGCACCGCCGTCGCAATAATAGCCTTCGGCACAGCTGACCAGCCCGATAATGGTGCCGAATACCATGGCCTTGAACAGGCCGGAATACAAATCGATCAGTTCCAGATAATCGAAAGAGTGCTGGATATAGGTGTGCGGATTCTGATTCAGCGCATTGATGCTGATAAAATAGCCGCCAAGCATGCCGATGGCATCGGCCAGCATGACCAGTAGCGGCATCATCAGCATGGCAGCTATGATGCGGGGGATGACCAGATATCGAACCGGATCGGTGGACAGGGTCCACAGTGCATCAATCTGTTCGGACACACGCATGGTGCCGAGTTCCGCTGCAAATGAGGCGCCGACCCGACCGGCCACCATCAATCCGACCAGAACAGGGCCGAGTTCGCGCAGCATGGACAGGGATACAACGGTGGAAATCATGCTTTCAGCCCCGAAGCGGTGAAATGCCACCCAGGATTGCAGGGCCAGTACCATGCCGGTAAAAACGGCGGTCAGCAGCACGACAGGCAACGATTGCACACCGACCATTTCGCACTGTCGGATAATCAGCGGAAAAAACCATGGGGGTTTGTGCAGGCGCCCGAGCACTTTACCCATCAGCAGCGGATACAGGCCAACCGCATGGGCCAGTCGCTCTGTGGTTGCTCCGATGGCCTGCAAGAAGTGCATTACTCCGCAATGCGCTGAACGCGTGCGCCAACACCGGTGAACAGGGTGTAGCTGATCGTATCGATGCATCGGGCCACATCATTGGCCGATATATGCTCGCCCCAGAATTCCACCGCATCCCCCTGTTTGATCTCAATACCCGTCACATCAAGCATAGTATAGTCCATACAGACGCGGCCGACGATGGCGAGTTTCTGTCCGGCGAAAAAGGCATGGCCGCGATTGCCAAGTGCGCGTGGCAGGCCGTCGGCATAGCCCATGCTGACCACGGCGATGCGCATGGCTTTGCCGGCCCGGAATGTTGCACCATAGGAAATCGTTGTTCCGGCCGGGATTTTACGAATCTGCATCACCGCTCCTGTCAATTGCATGACGGGCTTCAACCCAAGGGGTTGGTCGGCAAGAGGCTCGGATCCGTACAGGGCAATGCCCGGGCGTACAATATCCATGCTGCATTCTGGCATGCATACCATGCCGGCACTGTTGAGCAGGGAGGCGGGGATATCCGGTGCGATTTCCTGTGTCATTGCTGCAAAAGCGTTCGCCTGCTGCCGGTTGAGCGGGTGTTCGGGCATATCGGCGCAGGCCAGATGCGACATGATACCGCGAATGGTGATGTTTTTTTTCCGACACTGCCGGATCATGCTGTGGATATCATCAGCCCCCAGTCTGTTCATGCCGGTGTCGATTTTCAGCCAGACAGAGCCCTGAAAGCCCGCCCCCTGCAGTTGTTCGATTTGGGTTGCTTCGGTGATGGCCGGCGTGAGCCTGTTTTGGCTTGCCAGTGTTGCATCACAGTGATCAAAAATACCGGATAACAGCGTGATTTCAGCCTCTCCGGTTTTGAGAAGGAGGCGCAGTTGATGTCCTTCGGTGGCATCCGTGACTCCGAAATTCCGGCAGCCCTCATCAAACAGAACCGGGGCAATCAGTTCCATGCCGTGTCCGTAGGCGTTGGCTTTGACGATGGCCATGATCTCCGCCTCGCCGGCGCGCTGTTTGAGCAGGCTGTAATTATAACGCAGATGTTCGGGATAGATGTGGGCAATAGCAGGGCGGCTCATGCCATGAATCATGGCTGTTTTTCACTTCCGGTCAAAGGCAGGAATTTAAGGTCTGTGTTACTCATTGACGTTGCTCCCCGGATGTTCAGCTTGAATCGCCCGGGTTTTGGTCTATTCTGCCCCTGGGCTCGCATCATTCAGGATCGATGCACCGAATACGATCATCAAAAGGCGAGAGGTATTTCATGTTTCGATTTGTGAACAGGGCCTTGATATGAAAGGTATTATTCTGGCCGGTGGTTCAGGTACACGGTTGCATCCGTTGACGCTGGCCGTGAGCAAGCAGTTGATGCCGGTTTATGACAAACCCATGATCTACTATCCGCTGTCCACGTTGATGCTGTCTGCCATTCGTGAAATTCTTGTGATTTCCACGCCGCATGACTTGCCCCATTTCCAACATTTATTGGGTGATGGTTCACAGTGGGGGCTTGAGCTTTCCTATGCCGAGCAGCCCAGCCCGGATGGTCTGGCGCAGGCATTTACCATTGGTCGGGATTTTATTGCCGGAGATTCGTGCGCCCTGATTCTGGGCGACAATATTTTTTATGGTCATGGCATGGTCGGACAATTGAAAAGAGCAGTTGCCCGGTCATCAGGGGCGACCGTGTTTGCCTATCGGGTACACGATCCGGAGCGTTACGGTGTGGTTGAATTTGATGGGGATGGCCTGGCGGTTTCTATTGAAGAAAAACCGGCATGTCCCAAGTCCAGTTTCGCGGTCACCGGACTCTATTATTATGACAACCGGGTGGTTGATATTGCCACGAATATCAAGCCTTCCGCACGCGGTGAATTTGAAATCACAGATGTGAACCGGGTGTATCTGGAAACAGGTGATTTGCATGTTGAAAAACTTGGCCGCGGTGCAGCCTGGCTGGATACTGGTACGCATGAATCACTGATGGATGCATCGCGCTATGTGGAAGTGATTGAAAAACGACAGGGTCTGAAAATTGCCTGCCCGGAAGAGATTGCCTGGGAAATGGGTTATATTGATGATCAGCAGCTGTTGGAGATGGCAAGGATGCTGGAGAAAAATACCTACGGTCAGTATTTGGTTACCAGATTAAAGGAAGGTAAATAGGTGAAAGTGATAGAGACAGCGATTCCGGAAGTGCTGCTGATTGAGCCGGATGTATTTGGGGACAGCAGAGGCTTTTTTCTCGAAACCTGGAATCAGGAACGCTATATCGGTGCGGGTTTTCCCGATGTGAGCTTTGTACAGGATAACCATTCGCGTTCCCGCAAAGGGGTTTTGCGCGGTTTGCATTTCCAGCTGAAACACCCGCAGGGCAAGCTGGTACAGGTAGCTGCCGGTGCAGTATTCGATGTGGCTGTGGATATTCGTGTGGGTTCAGCCACGTTTGGTCAGTGGGTCGGCTATGAGTTGTCGGAAGACAATCATCGCCAACTATGGGTTCCAGCCGGATTTGCACATGGTTTTTGTGTGCTTTCGGATGTTGCTGATTTTATTTACAAATGTACCGACCTTTATCATCCCGAAGATGAGGGACATGTATTGTGGAATGATCCTGAAATCGGTGTTCAATGGCCAATGGAAAAGGAGTTGTCGCTTTCGGATAAAGATCGATTGAGTCCCTTGCTGTCCTCGATTCCCGAGCAAAACCTGCCCAAGAATTCATGATGAAACTATTGATTACAGGCTGTAATGGTCAGGTTGGAACAGAGCTGACGCGCCAGTCCCGACGACCTGGCTGGGTGCTCAAAGCAGTGGATCGGGATGATCTTGATATCACTGATCCAAAAGCTGTAAACAGGGCGGTTGCTGCTTTTATGCCGGATGTGGTGATCAATGCCGCTGCATATACGGCAGTGGATAATGCCGAACATGATCGCGCTGCTGCTTTTGCGGTGAATCGGGATGGTCCGAAGAATCTTGCTGTTGCGTGTGCTGAGCTGAGTATCCCTCTGGTTCATTACTCTACCGATTATGTATTCGATGGCAGCAAGAATAATGGCTATGTTGAGAGCGATCCGGTGGCTCCGCTGGGTGTGTATGGCGAAAGTAAGCTGGCAGGAGAACGGGCTGTTGGGGAATTCTGTTCGAAACATTTGATTTTGCGAACGAGCTGGGTGTTTTCATCACATGGCAATAATTTTGTAAAAACAATGTTGAAGCTAGG
>JBHHTY010000097.1:0-7148 GCA_046753565.1 Mariprofundus sp. | reverse complement strand
TAAAGCAGCATCCGATAACTTCCAAGTCAAATAGACACTACTGTTTTATGGGGCAAATTATTGGTCTGGATAAGGAAGCGGATCGCATTGACCGATATCCGCAAACCCTCTGCGTCTGTAGAAACAGGAATCGCAATGACCACAGGGTAAACCATCCGGCAACGGATCGTAACAGGATCGGGTCAAACCGTAATCCAGCCCCATCTCCAAGCCCAGCCGGATAATATCTGATTTGTTCAATGTGATCAGCGGTGCAGCAATCTGTAATTCCCTGCCTTCACTACCGGCCTTGGTTCCCAGCAGCGCCGTTTGTACAAATGAATTCAGGAAATCGGGTCGACAGTCGGGATAGCCCGAGTAATCCACCACATTGGCGCCAATCACCAGCCGCGTTGCCGCTATGGTTTCTGCAAACCCTGCCGCCAGTGAAAGAAATATAAGATTACGGGCTGGAACATAAGTGCTCGGAATACCGGCGTGATCGGCTTCATCTTTGGGAACGGGAAGGTCTGAGGTCAGAGCGGAATGGCCGGTGATTCTCAGATCCACCTTGATCACACGGTGATCCCTGATGCCCATGGCACGGGATACATTCAGTGATGCATCCAGCTCATTACGGTGTCGCTGACCATAATCAAAGGCAAGCGTATGACATTCCCAACCCTGTTTTTTTACCGCCCATGCAAGCGCCGTACTGGAATCCAGTCCGCCTGAAAGCAAAACAACAGCCTTGATATCCCGGCTCATACGCCTTCCGCCTCCGCCCCCCATATGGTTTTATGCATCTGTACCTGAATGCGGACAGGCAGCTTATCTTCCAGCACCCACGCGCACAAATCGCGGGCAGAAATCTCGCCCCATGCAGGCGACAGCAGTACCGGAACATCATTCAGCTCCAAGTGTCTGTCGTGAATACAATCACGAGCCCACTCATAATCATCGCGGCCGGTCAGCACCAGTTTCAACTCGTCGCCGGCAGTCAATATGTCGAGATTCTGAAAACAGTTTCGTTGTACTTCACCACTACCCGGCGTTTTGATGTCAATGATACGACGAATACCGGATGGCACATCCTTGACGGAATAGGCACCTGATGTCTCCAGCTGAAGAATACAGTCCAGTTCCAATAACCGTTGAAGCAATTCCATGCTGTGGCGCTGGGCCAGGGGCTCTCCGCCTGTAACGAGGATCAGAGGGCGAGCTGATTTCCGCACTTGCGCAACAATATCCTCGATTGCAATCCAGTTGCCACTGTCAGTTGGAATTGCCTGTGGTGTATCACAATAAGCACATCGAAGGGGGCAACCGGCCAGACGAATCAGGGTGCATGGCATGCCGGCCAGCGTGCTCTCACCCTGAATGCTGTCATAAATTTCATAGATACGCAGACGTTGCCGGGAACCAGAAATGATCAGTTCTCCGGTGCTGTATCTGTATTGTTGTTCTGTGCTCTTCCAAGTGCTTTGCGCGCCTGTTCTGCCAAATCCGAATCAGCATGATCACGGATCAGTCGCTCATAGTACATGGCCGACTGTTGCCAGTGATTCTGTGCTTCCGAAATCTGCCCCAGCTTCAGCAGCGCATCAGCATGCTTGACACTGTCAGGATAGTGATCGGCCACGTATTTATAAGCATTTAATGCCCTGAACTGATCGTGCTGGGCTAAGCGTGTTTCCCCCAGCCAGTACCAGGCCTGATCGGAATACTCACCGTCCGGATACATATCCAGCTGCTTGTTGAAAGCATTAGCAGCCTCATCATAGCGTCCGCTTTTCAACGCAAGATAGGCTGCAGTGTAGGCGTTCTTTTCGGCTTCCAACAATGCGGCTTTGTAGGCCTTGGCGGAAATGCCCGGCAATGTCTGGTCTGGGTTTGTTTCCCTTCCATGTTCCGGCGACACAGGTTTTCTGGTTTTAACTTTTCTGCCTGAAGGTCTGTGATGGAGTCGTTCCATCCGAGTCGATATTGCTGTAAGCTGGGCCTGTTGGGATTGATGTAGTTTTTCCAGTTTCCCGATTCGCTCCAGCATTTCATTCAGCACTATATCCTGCTGTTGGCGTACCAGTTCAGAGTGCATCTGATCAGCACGCAATTGTTCAATGGAATCCCTGATTTGCTGCTTTTCCTGAGCTCTGGCCTGTTCAAGGGCTCGTTGTTTTTCCTTGTTGGCGCAACCGTTTAAACCGAGGGCACACAACAAAACGACGGCCACCGGAAAAACCAGTGGCCGCCTCATAGACTTACCGTTTTTGCAATTAACGGGTGACAATATCACCACGGCGATTCTGGGCCCAGCAGGCTTCGCCAGAACCCTGGCATGCCGGACGTTCTTCACCGAAGGATACGGTATCTACCCGGCTGGCATTAACACCACGAGAACTCAGATAGTCACGCACACTGTCGGCACGACGCTGACCCAGGGCCAGATTGTATTCACGGCTTCCACGTTCATCACAATTACCTTCAATGGTAACATTGCTGCTTGCATTGGCATTCAGCCAGTCAGCATAGCCGTCCAGTGTAGCACGGGCCGCTGCATCCAGATCTGAACTGTCAAAAGCGAAATACACCGAATTTGCCGATGGCTTCTGGGCTGTGGCCGGTTCTACAGGTGTCACAGTCTGTGCCGGTTTGGCAGTTGCTGTATCTGTCACTTCAACTTTCTTGGAACATCCGGCAAACAGCATTGCTGCTGAAACCATGCCAATCAAGAAAACCTGTTTGGTGGTACGAGTTGTTTTCATATTTTCCTCCCTTTATGCATCCGGTTTCGTGCATCGTATTGCACGTATAGTGACATCTGTCTGATTTCAGTCAACTGTCTGACGCAACTTTTTTTATACTGCAGCGTCAATCGCAGCTGCCCCATCCGGTTCAGGCACGCATCAATGCCGTGACCAGGCAGGATCCGATGCATCAATGGCCGGCGATGTAATGGGTTCGGGTTTGCCTCCCCAGCTTGGCACGCGATAAATTCGGCGAATATGATGTTCATCAGCAGAATACAGCAGCATCTGCCCATTGGGTGACCATGATGGTGACTCAATACGCTTGCCAGTGGCCAGATAACGGATATCCGAACCGTCCGGACGCACTGTCGCCACGGCAAAAGACCAGTTCTTTAACGAAATCATGGCAATACGATCACCGGTAGGAGACCACGAAGGTGAAGTATTATAACTGCCTGTGGTACTGACCAGTTCGACTTTTCCGCCCGATAAGGCTTTGCGATAAATCTGCGGTTTGCCGCTACGGTTACTGACAAACGCAATCCATTTGCCATCGGGTGACCAGGTCGGTGTGGTATCAATACCTTGATGATGGGTAAACTGCCGCCATGTTTTATTTTTGATGTCGTAGATATGAATCTCACTATTACCGGTGTACGACAATGTGGCGGCAATATAATTCCCGTCAGGCGAAAATTCAGGCGTACTGTTCAGCCCCTTGAAATCGCCGAAGGCCCTTCTTTCACCATTGGTCAAATTGAAAAACTCCAGTCGCGGGTGATTGCCGACATAAGTATTCAACGCTACCAAACGCCCGTCAGGCGACCAGTCCGGTGACAGCAGCAGTGTGAAATTCTTGCCGACACTCTGCCGGTTGGCTCCGTCCTGATCCATATAAACAAGATCCGAAGAATCGCCCTGTTTTTTCACATAAAGCAGATGGCTGGTAAAATAGCCCGGGATACCGAGCGCTGCCGAATATATCTGATTGGCAACACGGTGGGCCAGAATGCGTATACCCGACACCGAGCTTTCCACAGTCAGTGAAATCAGTTTTTTGTTTCTGAACGGATCGTATACCTGTACATCGGCCAGCAATCTTGTATCGGATTTTCGCAGCGTGCACAGGGCAAGAATATCAGCACCGATAATCCGCCAGTCGCCATAATCCACCTGCTGTTTACTGTCTTCAGATGAGGCAATAAAAGCCATTGGATCAATCGTCTTGAACGACTGGCTTGAGCTCAAATCATTGGCAATCACCTGGTACAACATCCGCTTGTCTGTGTCTTCCACATCGCTGCTACCCACCACGAGGGCCAGTTGAAGCGGCCGGTAATCAGACTGGTAGATATCAAATTCAGCAGCACTTGCCTGTAATGATATGATGAAAAAAAGTAGAAAAGAGGCTATCCATCGCATGCCGGATTTCTAACTCCAGCCTGCCTGTAAAACAAGATGAAAGTTCGCGCTTGTGTTGAGGTTGAATATCGCACTGCGTGATTTCGTAGCGTATCCCCGTTAGTCTTTCGCACTATCAAAATTACTGAATCAAAAGGGTTTTATTTTATGCATATTGAATTCACATTCGCCCCATGGGGAATGACATTTGCAGCACTGATGTATGTTATCGGTAATGGCGTATGGACAAATCATGTCGTTCGCAACAAACCCTGGGTGGGCTGGCTGATCTGGGCTGCTTCCGCCCTGATAGTTATTGTCATTGGAGCAGTGATTGAACTTCGGCTGAGTGGACAGGACGGTGGTATCTGGTCGCTGCTGACTTCTGTCAATTTTGAAAACCACTGGATTGTCGCCACCCTTTACGCATTGATTTCCGTGCCGGGCGCAGCCAGTGTGTTATTTCGGCAAAATCTGAACTGGACGCGGTTGAGCGTGATCACTATTGCACTGATTGTATTGATGCCGCTGGGCATGCAACTGCATGATCCGAACGACCCACGGTTATTTCTCAGTCTGGGAATCACTCTGGCAGCCTGCGGCCTGATCTGGTTGTGGTCGGTGATGCTGGATTGTGAACCTGCTCATCAACGGAAAACCGTACCGCTTGCGGAGATGGATGCATGAAACATTCCGTCGCCAGAGCCGGAACGCTGGTTGAGGCGCTTCCCTATTTGCAAAGGTTTTCCGATCAGACCATTGTTATCAAATACGGTGGCAATGCCATGATTGAAGATAATCTGAAATCCAGTTTTGCCACCGATATCACCTTGCTCAAGCAGGTTGGCATCAACCCTGTGGTTGTGCATGGCGGCGGCCCGCAGATTGGCCGGCATCTGGCCAGAATCGGCAAGGAAGCAGAATTTATTGATGGCATGCGGGTCACCGACAGCGAAACCATGGATATTGTCGAAATGGTGTTGGCCGGACTGGTCAACAAGGAAATTGTCGGCAATATCAACAAGGCCGGTGGCAAGGCCGTCGGTCTGTCCGGCAAGGATGGCGGTCTGATTTGTGCCCGGAAAATGCATATTGAGAAAAGTGCTCCGGAACTTGATGTGCCTGAAATCATTGATCTTGGTCATGTTGGCAAGGTTCATGCGATCAATACCGAAATCCTTAAAGTTCTGGAGGATGACCGGTTTGTGCCGGTGATTGCGCCTGTCGGCTACCACAAGGACGAAGGGATCAGCTACAATATTAACGCCGATCTGGTGGCCGGGGCGATTGCAACGGCGCTGGGTGCAGCCAAACTGATTCTGCTGACCGATGTGGCCGGTGTACTGGATCAGAACAAACAACTGTGTTCACAACTGGGTTCATCTGCAACGCGGGCCATGATAGATGATGGCACCATTGCCGGAGGCATGATTCCCAAAGTGATGTGTTGTCTGGATGCCGTTGATGCCGGGGTTGGACAGGCGCATATCATTGATGGCCGTGTACCCCATGCTCTGCTGCTGGAAATTTTCACCGATGAAGGTGTCGGCACTGTTTTCAGCAAGGATTAAGCGCCTGTCAGGGAGATGTTGTAAAAACACCGTTTTGCCATCCATTACAAATGGATGAATTTTTCTGGTGGAACGTATATGCTGCGCGCCCTTTCGATATTTAACTCAACAATGTACAGGAGAACAACTCATGGCTTTAAACGTCTATTACGATAAGGACGCTGATCTTTCCATTATCAAAAACACCAAAGTAGCCATCCTCGGCTACGGTTCGCAGGGGCATGCCCATGCCAACAACCTGAAGGATTCAGGTGTTGATGTGACTGTGGGCCTGCGTGCCGGTTCAGCATCCATTGCCAAAGCAGAAGCCTGCGGTCTGAAAGTGGCCAATGTGGCCGATGCCACTGCCGGAGCAGATCTCGTCATGGTGTTAACACCTGATGAATTTCAATCCGACCTGTACAAAAACGAACTGGAACCCAATCTGAAAGAGGGTGCTACGCTGGCTTTTGCACATGGTTTTGCCATTCACTACAATCAGATCGTACCGCGTGCCGACCTTGATGTGATCATGATCGCACCGAAAGCACCTGGCCATACGGTTCGCAATGAATTCGTCAATGGCGGCGGTATCCCTGATCTGATTGCCGTGTTCCAGGATGCAAGCGGTAACGCCAAGCAGACCGCCCTCTCCTATGCTTCTGCCATTGGTGGTGGTCGTACCGGTATTATCGAAACCACGTTCAAGGATGAAACCGAGACCGATCTGTTCGGTGAACAGGCTGTTCTTTGCGGCGGTGCTGTGGAGCTGGTGAAAGCCGGTTTCGAAACACTGACCGAAGCCGGTTATGCTCCTGAAATGGCATATTTTGAATGCCTGCACGAATTAAAGCTGATTGTTGATCTGATGTATGAAGGCGGCATTGCCAACATGAATTACTCAATCTCCAACAACGCGGAATATGGCGAATATGTGACCGGCCCCAAGGTCATCAATGAAGAATCCCGCAAAGCCATGCGTGAAGCCCTGCATAACATCCAGACCGGCGAATATGCCAAGCAATTCATTGTGGAAGGTGCGACCAACTACCCGTCCATGACCGCTTATCGCCGTCTGAATGCTGCCCACCCGATTGAGGTGACCGGTGCCAAGCTGCGTGGCATGATGCCATGGATCAAAAAAATTGTGGATAAATCCAAAAACTGATTACAGAAACGGATATATTTCTGTTCTGACAATCAAAGGAGGCTCCATATCGGAGCCTCTTTTTTTATGCGTGGTTGTCTCGTCTGATATCCGGGAAGCGGAACTCAATCGATTATTGAATCGATTCCGCAATCAATATCTTTTCGTGTTCGGAGTATTTGACAGTAACACTGTCGCCTGCTGCCGGCATGGAGCCCTGCATGTTTTTTGCAGCTCTGAAACTGACTGGTTTTCCGGTCTGGGCATCACGGATAGTGAATTGATTGCCGTTCACCCCAAGCACTTGTCCGACATGTGCGT
>JBHHTY010000096.1:0-7150 GCA_046753565.1 Mariprofundus sp. | reverse complement strand
GTAAGCCGCTGATTATGATGGCGCCGAAAAGCATGTTGCGCAACAAACTGTCCTTTTCACAGCTGGAAGATTTTACAGGCGGACGATTCCTGCCGGTGCTGCCTGAAAGCGATGCATCGGTGCAACCGGATAATGTGCGGCGCTTGATCCTGTGTTCCGGCAAGGTTTATTACGATCTGCTGGCAGAACGGCAGCAACGGGACATCCATGATATCGCCATTGTGCGTATTGAACGTCTGTACCCGTTTCCGTATGAAGAAGTGACTGTTCAAATGGAAAAGTATTCAGCGGCTGAAGAAGTAGCCTGGGTACAGGAAGAACCGAAGAATCAGGGTGCATGGATTGCATTGAACAGCCCGATTCGGCGGGTGCTGTTGTCGAATCAGAAGATTTACGGCATCACGCGTCCGGCATCTGCTGCACCTGCCGTGGGTTCAGCCAAACGACATAAGGACGAGCAGGCGGCGCTGCTGGATGCGGCATTATCGGAAAGGCAACTGGAGAGGGAGTAGAAACGATGGCGGATATTGAAATCAGGGTACCGAGTCTGGGAGAATCGGAAACCGAGGCAACACTGATAGCATGGCTGAAGCAGGAAGGTGATATGGTTGCCGTGGACGATGTGCTGGCGGAAATCGAGAGTGATAAAATCACCATGGAGATTACAGCACTGGATAACGGGGTGCTTAAAAGCACATTCAAGCAGGCAGATAGCACAGTCGAACCGGGTGAAGTGATTGGCCTGATTGATGACAGTGTCCAGCCGGAAGCCCCGGTGGTGCTTCCGGAATCGAAACCCGAGACTAAACCCGCAGCTGAGCCTGAATCCGAGGCAGTTGCTGAAGCGTCAGTTCAGCCGGTCACGGAACCGGAAGCCAACGCGGAAGTAATATCTGCCCCTGTGAAGGCATCGGCTGGATCGAGTGAACGCAGACAGGAACGCGTGCCGATGAGCAGGCTGCGCCGGCGTATTGCAGAGCGGCTGAAAAGCGCCCAGAACACGGCAGCCATGTTGACCACATTCAATGAAGTGGATTTGCAGGCTGTGATGGATTTGCGTGGTCGTTTCGGCCCTGATTTTCAGGACAAGCACGGTGTGAAACTGGGCTTTATGTCGTTTTTTGTGCGTGCGGTATGCCAGGCGGTATCCCGCTATCCGGCCCTTAATGCCTATATCGAGGGCGATGATATCGTCTATCACAATTATGTGGATGTAGGCATTGCTGTCAGCTCCGACAGGGGGCTGGTGGTGCCGGTATTGCGCGATGCGCATTTGCTGGGGCTGGCGGATATCGAGAAGGGTATTGCAGCTCTAGCCAACAGGGCACGGCATGGCGGCCTTGCTCCTGATGATCTGAAGGGTGGTACATTTTCCATTACCAACGGTGGTGTTTTCGGCTCCATGCTTTCCACGCCGATTCTCAACCCGCCCCAGAGCGGTATTCTCGGTATGCACAATATCCAGAAGCGCCCGATTGTGAAAAATGATGACATCGTTATCCGGCCCATGATGTATCTGGCTCTGTCGTATGATCATCGTCTGATCGATGGTGCCGATGCTGTCCGCTTTCTGGTGACGATCAAAGAGACGCTGGAATATCCGGCCAGTCTGACACTGGATTTATAAGGGCGCTCTGAAGTCTGAGACAGTCAGGACTTTCGTAAGGGTTACATCAAAAAAACAGGCCGTGACGGATGCCACGGCCTGTTTACATTCCTGCGAGTGAATATTACAGCTTCAGCAGGGCATTGATTTTACGGACGAAACCGGCTGGATCTTCCGGTAGTGCGCCTTCGGCCAGGATCGCCTGATCGAACAGGATGCTGGAAAAATCGTTGATTTTGTCTTTCGAGCGCATTTTGGCCAGTCGCTGCACCAGTTCGTGATCCGGATTGATTTCCAGAATCGGTTTCATATCCGGCACATCCTGGCCGGCCTGTTTGAGGATGCGTTCCATATTGGAACTCATGTCAAACTGATCGGATACCAGACAGGCCGGTGATTCGGTCAGTCGGTCGGTGACGCGTACTTCCTTGACCTTGTCACCCAGCGATTCCTTGATTTTTTCAATAGCCGGCTCGACCGCTTTGGCCTTTTCTTCCTGTTCCTTTTTCTTTTCCTCGGCGGCTTGTTCAGAGTTGGCACCAATACCTGACAGATCCAGTTCGCCCTTGGCAATGGATTGCAGTTTCTTGCCGTCGAATTCGGTCAGGTGCGTAGTCAGCCATTCATCAATCCGATCGGAAAGCAGCAGCACCTCAATACCCTTTTTACGGAATACTTCCAGATGCGGGCTGTGCCTGGCCGCAGCCAGTGTTTCGGCCGTGATGAAATAGATGGTATCCTGGCCTTCCTTCATGCGCGACACATAGTCCTCGAGTGATACGCTTTGCTCATCGGATTCAGTGCTGGAGAAACGCAGCAGTTTGGCAATGCGTTCACGATTGGCCGTATCCTCGATGATACCCTCTTTCAGGCAGTTGCCGAATTCGGCCCAGAAATCGGCATAATCGGTGTTGATGGTATCATCATCACCGGCTTCACCGGCCTTTTTGGCCAGATCCTCAAGCAGGCCCAGTACGCGCTTGGTGGCACCTTTTTTCATGGCATCCATGGCCGGGCTCTGTTGCAGAATTTCACGCGATACATTCAGTGGCAGATCATTGGTGTCCATCACACCGCGCACAAAGCGCAGATAACGTGGCAGCAGGTCTTCACTTGCTTCCATGATGAACACGCGGCGCACGTACAGTTTAACGCCGTGTTTGGCTTCGGCCTGCCACAGATCAAACGGGGCGCGTTTGGGCAGGTAAAGCAGCAGGCTGTATTCATATTTGCCTTCCAGTTTCTGGTGCAGGCGGGCCAGCGGATCTTCAAAATCGTGGCCGATATGTTTGTAGAAATTGTTGTAGTCCTCATCCGTTAATTCGGATTTCGGCCGTGTCCACAGTGCAGAAGCCTGATTGACGGTTTCGATTTCTGCCGGTTTTTCTTCCTCGCCTTCGGCAGCGGGAAGCGGTGTTCCCATCATGCGGATGGGGAACGGGATATGATCGGCGTATTTGTGAATGATGGATTTCAGACGCCATGCATCAAGAAATTCGTCTGCTTCTTCACGCAGATGCAGGGTGATTTCGGTGCCACGGGTTTCTTTTTCGATGGTTTCCAGTTCATATTCACCGTCACCGGAAGATTCCCAGCGTACACCATGCTCTTTTTCGAGACCGGCACGGCGGGTGGTCAGAGTGACCTTGTCGGCAACAAGAAAAGATGAGTAAAAGCCGACACCGAACTGGCCGATCAGATGGGCATCTTTTTCCTGATCGCCGCTTAGCTGGCCGAAAAACTCTTTGGTGCCGGAGCGGGCGATGGTGCCGATATTATCGATGACTTCATCACGGTTCATGCCGATACCGTTATCACGCACGGTGATGGTGCGGGCATCTTTGTCGACATCGATAAATACATGCAGATCGGAATCGCCCTCGAACAGGGCGTCATCGGTGGTAGCTTCAAAACGCAGCTTGTCGGCCGCATCGGATGCATTGGAGATCAGCTCGCGCAGGAAGATTTCTTTATTTGAATAAAGCGAGTGAATCATCAGGTCCAGCAGCTGTTTCACCTCGGTCTGGAAGGCATGCGTCTCTTTTGTGGATGTAGCAGTCATGGGTTCTCCTTGAATTGTTACTTGTGAAGTGGGTAGATAGGGGCGCGGTCAGACTTTTTCAAGGGTTCGGATGATGATTTTCCATGTCTCCAGTTTTTCAGCCCGTGTCATGCCTGCATGGGCCGGGCTGGTGGAAGGAAGAAGATACTGTTCGATGTGGGAAAACGATTCCGGAAGGTGTGGCTGTACCAGCCTGCCAAACAGTTCCGCAGACTTGCGACCATTGAAGAAAATGGCGCGGATATGCGGGTGGTCATTGAAAAAGGCAATAAAATCGTTGGCAATCACCGATTCGGTTTCAATGGCTGAATCCAGACTACCGGAGCGAATGCACTGATGGGCGACATCCCACAGCGCCACATGTTGCTGGCGTAATCGCGCCAGACGGTCTTCGTAAGCCAGTCCGGCATCAAAGCCCAGTAAATCTGCCATGATCGGCCAGAAGGCATTCTGTGGATGGGCGTAATATTGTTGTTCGGCCAGTGATTTTCTGCCTGGCATGGAACCCAGAACAAGAATCCGTGCCTGTTGATTGCTGACGTACGGGAATCCCGTATCAGCCATGTGATGCAATCATGCTGGCTGCGGCTTTCAGGCCGTCAACGGCGGCACTGACAATACCGCCGGCATAACCCGCACCTTCACCGACAGGGTAGAGGCCTGAGGCATTGATGCTTTGCATATCATCACTCCGTTCGATGCGAACAGGCGAGGAGGTGCGGGTTTCGGAGCCGAACAGGTTGGCTTCCTCTGTGATATAACCGCGCATTTTCCGGTCAAATCCCCGAATGCCATCGGCCAGTGGCTGGCTTACCCAGTTCGGCAGCAGGGTGTGCAAATCGGCTGGTATCGCGGCCGGTTTAAAGCGGGTGGGAGCCAGTGTGCCGCTGGCTTTCCCATGAATGAAGTCGGTCAGTTTCATGGCCGGAGCTGCATACTGATTGCCGGCTGCCGAGAATGTGGCACTTTCCAGCTGGCGCTGAAAATGGATACCCATCAGGGGATGGTTTCCGATGCCATGACGGGTTAGATCTTCCGGCGTGATTTGTACAACTATGCCCGAATTGGCCCATTGACCGCCGCGTTTGGCATTGCTCATGCCGTTGACGGCCATGCGCCCTGTTTCGGTCGGGGAGGGTACAATCAGACCGCCCGGGCACATGCAGAAACTGTAAACGCCACGTTTTCCCAAACGTGGATCTGCAGCCTGATGGGCCAAGCTGTATTCTGCGGCAGCAAGCGCAGGGTGTTTTGCATTGGCACCGAACTGGATGTTGTTGATCAGTACTTGCGGATGTTCGGCACGCACACCCACGGCAAATGCCTTGGCTTCCATTTTGATGCCGAGTTGTTGCAGGTGTTCAAAGGTATCACGGGCTGAATGGCCGATGGCGAGAATAATATGATCGGCAGTGATTTCCTCACCGCTGGCAGTGCGCACACCTGTGACCTTGTTTTCCATCATCAGCAAATGATCAACACGGGTTTCGAAACGGTAATCCACGCCAAGTTTCAGCAAATGTTCGCGCATATTACGCACAATCCGAACCAGTTTATCGGTGCCCAGATGTGGATGTGCATCAATCAGAATATCCGCTCTGGCACCGAAACGCACAAAGGTATGCAGCACATGGCGCAGAAACGGATGTTTGATGCGGGTATAAAGCTTGCCATCGGTGTAAGTTCCGGCACCGCCTTCACCGAAACAGATATTGCTTTCCGGATTCAGTTCACCGCGTGAACGCAGGCGGCCGATATCGCGCATGCGTGTTTCCACCGGTTTGCCTCGCTCCAGCAAGGTGACGCGAAAACCGGCTTCGGCCAGTGCCAGTGCGGCAAAAAGGCCGGCCGGGCCTGCGCCGACCACGATGGTATGGGGTTTCGTGGCAGGCGTTCGGGTGAAAATATCCGGTGTCACATGTTCCTGTGCGGAGTGTTCAATCAGGCGGATATTGTCGGGTAACGGATCGAGTGGCCGGTTTAATTCGACTTCAAAGGTGCAAACGAAATGGATACGGCTTTTTTTGCGGGCATCCAGCGCACGGCGTACGCAGATGCAGGATATGATATCATTGATATCGACATGCAACTGATCAGCCAGTCGTTTGGTGATGTTCCGCTGTTCTTCGTCCATGCCAATCTGAACATTGGCAATGGCATAACGCACGCTCAGGCCGCAGCCAGATGGCCGTGGCTGGTGTGGGTGATAACATTGTGCTGATCAACATAAACCATCGCCGGATTGAAATGTTCAGCCTCGGAAGCTTCCATGTCCGCATAGGTGCAGATAATCAGCAAATCGCCGACAGCAGCTTTATGGGCTGCAGCACCGTTGACACCGATGGTGCCTGATTCGCGCGGGGCGGTGATGGCATAGGTGGTAAAACGCTCTCCGTTGGCGACGTTATAAATATGCAGTTGTTCGAACGGCAGGATATTGGCCTTTTCCATCAGGGTTTGATCGATGGCGCAGGAGCCTTCGTAATCGAGTTCGGCATGGGTCACCGTGACGCGATGGATTTTTGATTTCAGCATATTGAGTTTCATCGGGAATCCTCCGTGCAGGTTGCCGGTTCGGGAGCATTGTTGAATTCGAGCGGCATGTTATCAATCAGTCGTGCATTGCCAACCCTGGCAGCAATAAAGGCGCGGGTCGGTTGTTGATTCAGAATCTGTTTGTGTTTTAACGATCCGGCGCAACGGATATCGAGATATTCTGTTTGAATATCCGCCGCATCAAGCATATCCTGTGCTACAGCCTTCAGTGTTTCCACATGAGTTTCGCCGTTCCGGGCAGATGCCTGCATGGCCATCAGGGCCTGCGACAGGGCCAGCGCCTGTTGGCGATCAACCTCGGACAGGTAGCGATTGCGACTGCTCATGGCGAGGCCGTCCGCTTCGCGGATAATCGCACCGCCGACAATCTCAACGGGCATCTGCAGATCTTCGACCATGCGGCGAATCAGGGTCAGTTGTTGCCAGTCCTTTTCACCAAACACGGCAATATCCGGTTGAATGATATTGAACAGGATGTTTACTACCGTGAGGACACCGTCGAAATGGCCGGGGCGCGATGCTCCGCACAGGCAGTCGCAAAGGCCGGTTGCCCTGAGTGTGATTTTGGGGCCGCTTTCCGGGTACAGCGTGGCGGGGTGGAACAGAACATCCACATCGGCTTGGTCACACAGTGCCGCATCCTTGTCGAAGCTGCGCGGATAGCTATCCAGGTCTTCGTTTTTACCGAATTGCAGCGGATTCTCGTAAATGGAAACGATCACGATATCGGCCAGCGCGTTGGCTTTTTTGATCAAACTCATGTGGCCGGCATGCAGACACCCCATGGTGGGTACGAAGGCAATGGTTTTGTTGCGCTGCGGTTTTAAGAGGAGGCGGATTTCTGTTGTGGTATGGGGGGCAATAATCATGTGAATGAACCCATAAGTGCCCCGTTTTTCTTTGCGTCTCCAAAGAAGAACCAAGAA
>JBHHTY010000095.1:0-7287 GCA_046753565.1 Mariprofundus sp. | reverse complement strand
CCGAGAACGAAGGAGAATAAGCCATGCAAGAACTGCTTAGAATGTTCCAGAAGCCGTCCAGCATCGAGGATTTCGATGGTCTGCGCGTTGGACTTGCAAGCCCGGAAAAAATTCGTTCCTGGTCATATGGCGAGGTCAAGAAGCCGGAGACGATCAATTACCGTACGTTCAAGCCCGAACGGGATGGTTTGTTCTGTGCCAAAATCTTTGGCCCGATCAAGGATTACGAATGCCTGTGCGGTAAATACAAGCGCCTGAAACATCGCGGCGTGGTGTGCGAAAAATGTTCAGTGGAAGTGATTCAGTCCAAGGTGCGCCGTGAGCGTATGGGTCATATCGACCTGGCCGCACCGGTGGCACATATCTGGTTCCTGAAGAGCCTGCCGTCCCGCATTGGCCTGTTGCTTGATAAAACCCTGAAAGAACTGGAGCGCGTACTTTATTTTGAGTCCTATATTGTACTCGATCCGGGTCTGACCAGTCTGGAACAGTTCCAGATTCTGACTGAAGAAGAATATATCGAGGCCTTCGAGGAGTACGGTGAGGAATTCCGTGCCAGTATGGGTGCGGAAGCACTGCAGGAAATGCTGAAGAATATTGATCTGGAAGAGGAACGTCAGTCGTTGCGAGCCCAGATCGGTGCCACCAAGGCTGTCACCAAGCTGACCAAGCTGACCAAGCGTTTGTCCACCGTGGAAGCAATGCTCGGTTCCGGCAACCGTCCGGAATGGATGGTGTTGAATGTCATTCCGGTATTGCCACCTGAAATCCGTCCGCTGGTGCCACTGGATGGTGGCCGTTTTGCCACTTCTGATCTGAATGATTTGTATCGTCGTGTGATCAACCGCAACAACCGTCTGAAACGACTGCTGGAGCTGAATGCGCCGGAAATCATCACCCGCAATGAGAAGCGTATGCTGCAGGAATCAGTCGATGCGCTGTTCGATAATGATCGCCGCAGCAAGCCGATTACCGGCAACAATCGCCGTCCGCTGAAATCCCTGTCCAACGTGATCAAGGGTAAGCAGGGCCGTTTCCGCCAGAATCTGCTCGGTAAGCGTGTGGATTATTCCGGTCGTTCCGTGATCGTGGTTGGCCCGGATCTGAAATTGCATCAGTGTGGTCTGCCCAAGAAAATGGCGCTGGAACTGTTCAAGCCGTTTATCTACAACAAGCTGGAACTGCGCGGACTGGCCAATACCATCAAGGCAGCCAAGAAACTGGTTGAGCAGGGCATTCCCGAGGTGTGGGATATTCTGGCCGAAGTGATCCACCAGCATCCGGTGATGCTCAACCGTGCCCCGACCCTGCACAGACTCGGTATTCAGGCCTTTGAGCCGGTACTGGTGGAAGGCAAGGCCATTCGCCTGCACCCGCTGGTTTGTACCGCCTTCAATGCCGACTTTGACGGTGACCAGATGGCAGTGCATGTGCCGTTGTCGATTGAAGCACAGACAGAAACGCGTGCGTTGATGATGTCTACCAACAATATCCTGTCCCCGGCCACCGGCAAACCGGTGATTGTGCCAACACAGGATATGGTGCTGGGTATTTATTATCTAACCCGCGAGCGTCCGTTCGGTAAGGGCGAAGGTATGGTGTTTGCTTCTCCGGAAGAGGCGCTGCGCGCAATGGATGCCGGCGTTGCCGATTTGCACAGCCGTATTACCTGTCGTATTCGCAGCAAGCGTGAAAATACCACGGTCGGCCGTGCGATCCTGTCCACGATTCTGCCGGAAGAAATGGAATTTTCCTGCATCAATCGCGAATTGACCAAAAAGGATGTCGGCACTCTGATTGAGGATTGCTATCGCCTGGCCGGGAACAAGGCGACCGTGCTGTTGGCCGATCGCCTGAAAGTATTCGGCTACACCTATGCCACCAAATCCGGTGCTTCATTTGCACTGGGTGATGTGGTGGTGCCGAACAGCAAGGCGCCGACCGTGGCAGCCACCGAGGCAGAAGTTGCCAAGGTGCAGAAACAGTATGCTGACGGTCTGATTACAGCCGGTGAGCGCTACAACAAGGTGGTCGATTTGTGGACGCACACGACTGAAAAAGTCGCGCGTGCCATGATGGATAACCTGTCCAGCGAGGAACTGACCAGCGCTGATGGTAGCCAGAAAGAAGAAACCAAAACCTTCAACCCGGTATATATGATGGCCGATTCCGGTGCGCGTGGTTCGGCCCAGCAGATTCGTCAGCTGGCCGGTATGCGTGGTTTGATGGCCAAGCCGGACGGCTCAATTATCGAAACGCCGATTACGGCGAACTTCCGTGAAGGCCTGACCATTCTACAATACTTCATCTCCACCCATGGTGCGCGTAAAGGTCTGGCAGATACGGCATTGAAAACCGCCAACTCCGGTTATTTGACCCGTCGTCTGGTGGATGTGGCACAGGATGCTGTCGTGCGCGAGCAGGATTGCGGTACCGATGGCGGTGTAACCCTGACCGCATTGGTCGAGGGTGGCGAAGTGATTGAGCCGCTGTACGAGCGTGTGCTGGGTCGTGTCTTGCTGGAAAGCGCAGTGGATCCGATCTCCGGTATCGAGATTGCACCGGCTGGAGCCATGGTCAATGAAGAGCTGGCCGAGAAGATTGATGAAGCCGGTATTGAAGTAGTGCGAATTCGTTCTGTGCTGACCTGCGAAGCTGAAGATGGTGTGTGTGCCAACTGCTATGGTCGCGACCTGGGTCATGGTACGCCGGTAGGCATCGGTGAGACGGTCGGTGTGATTGCCGCTCAGTCCATTGGTGAACCGGGCACGCAGTTGACCATGCGTACCTTCCATGTTGGTGGTACGGCCTCCCGCTCTGCCGAACAGGCGCATGTGGAAGCAAAATTCGGTGGTGTTGTTGCGCTGGAGGATGCGATCACGGTAACGGATACGCATGGTTCCGAGATTGTCATCAATCGCCATACCGAAGTTGTGATCAAGAACGGCCAGGGTAAGGAAATGGAGCGCCACCGTATCCCGTATGGCGCCCATCTGCTGGTCAAGGATGCGGATAAAATCAAGGTTGGCGGAAAACTGGCCGAATGGGATCCGTATACCATGCCACTGATTGCTGAAACGGATGGCCGCATTCGTTTCGTGGATCTGGAAGAAGGCATCACCATGCGTGAGCAGTCTGATGAAGTGACCGGATTGTCCAGCCGTGTGGTGACTCAGCAGTCTGATACACGCAAGGATGCCTTGCGGCCGCAGATTCATCTGGTGGATCCGAAAGATCCGGAAGGTGATCCGATTGTGCTGGCACGTACCAACACGCCGGCGCGTTACTTCCTGTCTCCGGGCGCGATTCTGAACGTAGAAAACGAAACAGACGTGAAAGCCGGTGAGGTGCTGGCACGTATTCCGCGTGAAGCAGGCAAAACCAAGGATATTACCGGTGGTCTGCCACGCGTGGTTGAGCTGTTTGAAGCACGCAAGCCGAAAAATCTGGCCTTCATTGCCGGTGCTGACGGTGTAATTTCTTTCGGTAAGGATATTCGCGGCAAGCGCCGTGTGTATGTGAATCCGACTGACGGTTCCGATCAGCTGGAATATCAGATTCCGAAGGGATCGCAGATTCTGGTTCAGGAAGGTGACCGCGTCCGTCGTGGTGAACGCCTGATGGAAGGTTCTCCTGCACCACAGGATATTCTGAAAGTGCTCGGTGTTGAAGCACTGGCTAATTATCTGACTGATGAAATTCAGGAGGTTTATCGTCTGCAGGGCGTGAAGATCAACGATAAGCATATCGAAGTGATTGCACGCCAGATGATGCGCAAGGTTCAGATTATTGATCCGGGACAGTCCGCATATGTGGCGGACGAACAGCCGATCCGCAAGCATGTACTGGAGGCCAACCGTAAGCTGGTGGCTGAAGGCAAGGTGCCGGCAACATTCGAACCGATCCTGCTGGGTATTACCAAGTCTTCGCTGAATACGGAATCATTCATTTCAGCTGCATCTTTCCAGGAAACCACGCGTGTGATCACCGAAGCCGCACTGGCAGGCAAGGTCGACTGGCTGATGGGCCTGAAAGAGAATGTGATTCTTGGGCGCTTGCTGCCGGCCGGTACCGGGCTTGCTGCACGCAACGCACCGAAACCGGAAGTGGAGGAAGCGGAAGATACCGCAGCCGATGCAACGCCGGATGTTGAGGTGCTTGAAGAACTCACGCAAATTATTGATGACAGCGGTGAAGGTGAAGCGCCTGCTGTTGAGGATGAAGCGGCGTAAGCTGTTGATGTGAGTATGATGTAAGTCTCAAAAGGCCACCCTGTCGGGTGGCCTTTTGTGGTTTGGGACGGTGGCGGTTTATTGCCGCTATCGAAAAAGGAACTTTGATCGGGCGTTTGAATGCCCGTTTGCCGTAGGGGTTTATGTTGAGACCATCGGATTCGTATGGTTGTGCTTCTACCCGTAGTTCTGCATGCTTGCTTCGAAACGATTTTTCAAACCCGCACAGGAGGCTGAATATGAAAAAGAATGTATGGTTGATCTTGCTGGCACCATTGTTGTTTGCCGCTTGCCAGGATAATAATACGGCAGCACAGAAAGCGACGCAGCCTGCAGTTGCTGAACAGAGTGCGCAAATGCCTGCGCAGGAGCATCCGACAGAGCCGGGCGATCAGGCAGCTGCAGACAGCAATCCGGTGCACATGGATGCAGCGGCAGTGACCAAACCTGAAAAAAGCACGGTGGCAGCCACGGTTCAGCAATCGATGGCCGAGAACAAGGCCGCTGCTGCAGTATCGGCATCTGATCTGGTTGCAGAAAGCAAAACAGCAGCAACTGAAACGGTGAAAGCAACAAGCGCACCGAGGGTGGCAAGTGCTGCTACAGAAGAGCCAGCCGCCGCAGGGAAACCCGCAGCCTCTGAAACGCCGGTTGTTGCAGCGGCAGTGCAGGCCGTGGCAGGCGATGCGGCAAAGGGAAAATCCGTCGCCAATAAATGCAAGACATGCCATAATTTTACAGCCAAAAAGAAAGTGGGGCCCGGTCTGGAGGGTGTGTTTGGACGCAAGGCCGGTGCCATGCCGGATATGAAATACGGGGCAGCGCTTGCTGCCGGCGGCTGGGTCTGGGATGAAAAGAATCTGGCGGCATGGGTGTGTGATTCAAGGAAGGCGGTGAAGTCGCTGTCCGGCGACCCGGCCGCCAAAACGAAGATGCCGCCACAGCGGATTTGCGATGCCACCAAGCAGGCTGATTTGATTGCCTATCTGAAGACCTTGTAAATGCTGCGACGATGGATTGAAAAGGGCGCTGCGGCGCCCTTTTTTCGTTGCAGGCGGCCATGATCTGCATACATGGGTAGTCTCCTGCATGGCGGGGTGTGAAGCGTGAGGTTGCGCACAACCGGTCAGCGCGTAGCTTGCCGCTCCCCCTATCAATATTCGCGGAGTGATCCTCATGGCTTCTATCCAACAGGCGCTGATCAGCGTTTCAGACAAAACAGGCGTAACCGAATTTGCCAAAGCACTGGCAGAGCGCGGTGTGAAAATTTTATCCACCGGCGGTACGGCAAAGCTGTTGCGCGAGGCCGGTATCGCATGTCGCGATGTATCCGATTACACCGGCTTTCCGGAAATGATGGACGGGCGCGTCAAAACGCTGAATCCCAAGGTACATGGCGGCATACTGGCCCGGCGCGACAACGACGGCGATCGGGCTTCCATGGCTGAACATGGTATCGAACAGATTGATCTGGTGTGCGTCAATCTTTATCCCTTCCGTCAGGCTGTCGCCAGGGAAGGTTGTACGATTGAGGATGTTATTGAAAACATCGATATCGGTGGCCCCTGCATGGTGCGTGCTTCAGCCAAGAATCATAAGTTTGTGACTATTGTGGTCGATCCGGATGACTACGATATGGTGCTGGAATCCATGGCTGCGGATACACTGGATGAGAGCAAGCGGCGGGCGCTGGCCGTGAAGGCCTTTGCTCATACGGCGGCTTATGATGGTGCGATTGCCAATCATTTCTCGGCTTTGAATGCCGACGGTTCCAAACGTGATTTCCCGGATATTTTCACCCGTCAGTTTATCAAGACAGCCGATGCGCTGCGTTACGGCGAGAATCCTCATCAGTCCGGCGCCTTTTATGCCGATCCTGAAGATGTCGGCCTGTCACTGGCTGATTGTCCGGTATTGCAGGGCAAGGCGATTTCCTACAATAATATCGCCGATTCCGATGCGGCCTTTGCGCTGGTGCGCGATTTGAATGATGAAGCGGTGGTGATCGTTAAACATGCCAACCCATGCGGCGTGGCCATGGGCGGCGGCAGCCAGGCCGAAATTTACGAGCGTGCCCGTGCGGCCGATTCGGTATCTGCTTTCGGTGGTATTGCCGCTTTCAATCGCGAACTGACCGAGGCCACGGCGAAACTGATTGCCGAAACCTTTATGGAGGTGGTGATTGCCCCCGGTTTTTCCGATGGCGCACGTGCCGTGTTGGCCGAACGCAAAAATCTGCGTCTGATGCTGGCGCCATCGGTTGGGCCGGTGGCCGGTGGCCTCGAATTCAAACGGGTCAATGGCGGCCTGCTGGTGCAGGATCGTGATGCCCATATTCTGAAACGTGATGATTGCAAGGTGATCACAGCCCGCGCACCAACTGAGCAGGAATGGACAGATATGCTGTTTGCATGGTCTGTGGCCAAGCATGTGAAATCCAATGCCATTGTTTTCGCCAGGGGTGGCACGACACTGGGTGTGGGTGCCGGCCAGATGAACCGGGTCAATTCCACCCGCATTGCTGCGCATCACGGCGGTGAGGCCATCAAGGGCTCAGCCGTGGCTTCCGATGCATTTTTCCCGTTTCGCGATGGCCTCGATGCACTGGCCGATGCCGGCGCTACGGCGGTGATTCAGCCGGGCGGATCGATTCGCGATGAAGAAGTGATTGCTGCAGCCGATGAGCATGGCATTGCCATGGTATTCACCGGCATTCGGCATTTCCGCCATTGAGTTAGATGTCTGATACGGGCAGTGAACAGGAAGGCGAAATCCCACCGGTTGAGAATCCGGCCGCCACTGAAAAGTCGCGGCGGATTATCATGTTCTGTGATCTGCGTGATTCCACCGAGATTCTGTATCATTTTGAACAGGGGGATTACTGCAACCCCGATGGCAGCGGTTCGCCGGCACTGACTTACGATCAGTTTATTCTGGACGTGCATCAAACATCCTACGAATGCCTGTATCTGGGCCATGAAAACACCCATACCGAAATTTATGGCGACGGGCTGATGGCCATCTTTCCTGAAGACAACACCAGATACATCATGGA
>JBHHTY010000094.1:0-7354 GCA_046753565.1 Mariprofundus sp. | reverse complement strand
GCCTTGTTGGTGAAGGTCACGGCCAGAATCCGGTGCGGTGCAATGCCCGCTTCGGCAATCAAATGGCCGATACGGTGGACAATCGTTCGAGTTTTACCGGAACCCGCCCCGGCCAGAATCAGCTGCGGGCCATCGCCCGCCTGCGCCGCCTGCTGTTGCGCCACATTCAAATGGCCGGGTGAAGCGGAACTACTCACGTTCACCCTCACCGTGTTTGACAATCAGTTTGTGATAGGTGGAAAAAATGGCATTGCGCGACAACACGCCCAGCACCTTGCGAGGATTATCGTCCGCCACAACCGGCATTTGTTCGAATTCCTCACGATCCAGAATATGAATGGCATCAAGCAAACTGTCAGACTCGGAAATCACCAGCACATTGCGGTTGGCCACTTCACTGGCCACAATCACCTGATCCAGCGTCGGATCAATCAACCATCGCTGCAAATCGCCAAAGGTCACAATACCGACCAGCAAGCCTTCATCATCTACAATCTGCACACATCCCTTGCCTGATTCCGTATATACCTGTTTGAGTTCTTTCAGCCGGGCTTTTTCGGGTACTACCGGAATCGAACGCCATGGAATCCGGCTAACCGGAACCGAACGCATCCACGATTGCTCCAGCCCCCAGTGCGATTCAATGCCCCGTTCCTCCAGTGCTTCGGTAAATACCGAGGCACGGCCGAATCTGCGTGTCACCAGTGTGGCCACACTGCATGCAGCCATGAGCGGCAGCATAATCTGGTAATTGGCGGTCATCTCAAAGACAATCAGCATCACCGTCAACGGAGCCTGCAAGGCTGCCGCTGTCAGAGCGCCACAGGCCACCAGTGCATAGGCACCATAACTTTCTGAATAGGCGGGTGAAATGGCATGGGCAATATCACCGAACAATGCACCGACTGTAGCCCCCATAAACAGGGCCGGACCAAACAGACCTCCGGGAAAACCACCGGCAGAGCACAATACCGTTGCCACCAGTTTTCCGACCAGCACAATGGCCAGGAAAACTGCCAGCGGTAATAATATTCCGAGCATTTCAGGCTGAATACGCTCCAGCATCATATCTTCCACGGTGCCGTAACCAATGGACATCACCTGAGGTAATATCAGCCCCATCAAACCGATAACCAGACCGACAATAGCCGGACGCACATAACGATTCGGCATCAGTTTTTCCAACCATTTCCGGGTTGGGATCATAGCTTTGATAAACACGGCGGCAACCAGTCCGCAAATCGCACCGATCACAATATAAGAGGGAATTTCCCAGGCACTGATCAAATGATATTCGGGCACGGTAAAGGCCGGATAATTGCCCAGTTCCGAACGCGCAATCACAGTTGCCAGCACGGATGCAATCACAATCGGACTGAAGGTGGCAATGGCGTAATCAGCCAGAATCACCTCCAGCGCAAACAGTACGCCGGCAATCGGTGTATTAAATGAGGCCGCAATCGCTGCTGCGACACCACAACCGATCAGGGTACGCAGCTGTTGCTCTGTCAGCCCCAGTCTCTGGCCCATTTCGGAGGCCAGCAATGCCCCGAGTGCAACCGTCGGTCCTTCACGCCCCAGACTGGCACCACCACCAATGGCAAGCGCGCCACCAACCGTTTCTGTCACCAGTTGCCGGGGATTCACCCGCCCCCGTCGTTCAACCATATCGGCCAGCACTCCCGCCACGCCGCGTAACTCTCCGCCGGGCAGGAAACGCACGGTAATCCAGCCCACCATCAGGCCTGTCATCGTAGGAGCCAGCAAATAAATATACCATGGCAGGGTCTCGATTGTGCTTTCCCAGGTGCGTTCACCGGTCCAGAACAAACTGACCCACTCGATCATAAAACGTAATAACAGCGCTGTATAACTGGCCAGAATACCGACGACAACAGCCAGAGCCACCATATAGAGCGTATCCTGCTCACGGGTCCAGGCCAGTGCTTTTGTCTTGCCATCCAGCAGTTTTTCTTTCAATGCCATGATTTTTGTGAGCCTGTCCTTTGTTGAATCATGATAAGCCGATGCTGATATGATGAACTGCCAATAGCAACGCCAATCAGAGCCTGCTCAGAATGATAAAATCATCCATCAAAAAATCTGCAGAGCCAGATTACTCAGCTTTTCATACACAGGAAAAACCACTCCCGCACCAAGTGCCATATCCAGCAATGGCGATGCGGACAGTACTGTCATCACCGGCCACAGATATTTATCAGGCATATAGCGTCCAATATAGTAACCCGCCCGGGTTTTGATAAGGCATTCGCCGACCAGCATACCGGGCAATGGCAACAGGTGCAGACAGGCCATACACAGGTTGAAAAACATCAGCACCTTGGCCCACCAGTGGTGCAAGGGAGGCAAACCGGTCGGCATCTGATGCGCCAAACTCCAGCTGAACAGTAAAAGCCCCAGTAAACAGAGTAAAAAATGAGCCCCAAAACGAATAGCAGATGCCCTGATTCCAGTCTCGAGTATATTGGGCAATGCAATAATCATACCACGATGAAAAGCCATTGAAGCCAGCAGTGGCAACCATGTGCCACGCCAGAAAATGGCAAAGAACGGGTGCGGTATATCCCTTCCGGTCAAACGGGATTCCAGCAACACCACCAGCGTCAGTGAAACAAGAACCGGCAGACTGTACAAAATCAGTTGCCGGATCACGATGGTCAGCCATTCATCCATGGCTCATTCCGCTGCTATCATCCATGTTATCGCATTCCATCACGGGATAAATGTGAACCGGCATGCAGCTCACGGCAAGCACAAGCTTATCCCATGATTTTAATCCTGCTTCGGATAGGCTTTCGGACATGGTCAACCGTCAGTCCCTGAACCGAATCCGTCTGTTTTATGCTGCCTATTTCGCTGCCATGGGTTTGATACTGCCGTTTTTCCCAGTTTATCTGGACAGCCTGAAACTGGATGCTGCCATGATCGGTTTTATGACCGGATTATTGGCACTGGCCAAGATCATCGCACCGCCGTGGGTCGGCCATACGCTGGATCGCAGGCCTGAAAACAGGGTCCCCCGGTTTATTATTATCGCATCATGTATTGCCGCTGTCGCTGCACTGGCCATGGGCCTGACACTGAACCTGTATCTGATGGCCATGATCATCCTGCTGTTCGGCATCCTGTGGGCGGCCATTCTCCCCCTGACCGATGGATTATCCGTGTCGGTATCCGAGTCCGGCATGGCTGATTATGGTCGTCTTCGCGTCTGGGGCTCCATCGGATTTATTATCACATCCCTGTCCGGAGGCATCTGGCTGGTTGGAACGAACATGAGTGTGTTCCCGGTAATATTGTCCCTGCTGATGCTGGTACTGGCATTCGCGGCGCGTGGGTTCCCCGGCATACAGCCACCGGTCAACAAATATTCAGATCCTTCGAAATTTTCAATGCCGTTTTATCTGTTACTGGCCATCGCCCTGATCATGCAAGCCTCGCACGGTGCCTATTACGGCTTTTTCAGCCTGTACCTGGACGAGGCAGGTTTTTCCGGCTGGCAAATCGGATTATACTGGAGTATTGGTGTTATCGCAGAAATCATCTTAATGTGGAAATGGTCCCGCCCATTGCAACAGCTTGCTCCGGGCTTTGTATTCACGGCATGCCTGCTGCTCGCTGCCCTGCGCTGGCTCGGCACCGGACTGATCACCGATGCGGTATTGCTGCTTGGCCTGCAATTGTTACATGCCGCCAGTTTTGCCGCATTTCATGTCGCCGCCATTGCCTGGGTCAAGCGCCTCGCTCCGAATACACGCCATGGTGCAGCACAGGGCCTGTATTCTGCAGCCGGATTCGGACTCGGCAGCACCATCGGCATCATGGGGTGTGGCCTGATTGCCAGTGCTTTTGATTACAGCACAGCATTTTATCTGTGTGCCGGGGTTGCCATGCTCGGTATTCCACTGGCCCTGCTGCTGCCAAAAGCAATCAGGGAAACGGATATGGATTCAACATAAAATATCCTGTTCCATTTTCATGGCGGTTCACTAGCATCCGCCGTCTGGTGTCGAATGCACCATGATGGACAGGCACAGCAAACTGCTACCAGTCAACAGTTTTTCAACAAATCATAGATACGCACCCTTAGCTCAGCTGGATAGAGCATCGGCCTCCGAAGCTTGCCATGGCGTTATTTTCAATATCCATTATTTCACTTAAATGCATTATAAATCAATTAGTTATGGTGCTACTGTGTTGCGGCCGCATGGCGATTATTGACGATTTAAGATGGGCAGTTGGGCACAGAATGGGCACAAACCACTTACTTTTTCAGTCTGAAAAGTGAGCGCTTTTTGAGCGCTGATAGCTGCAAGGTTGCTGCACCACCGTCATTTGATTCAGTCAAAATCGATTATATTGATTAATAACTCCCCTGTTTATTAATCAATATATTGACTTGCGTGATTAATATGCCCAGCCTTATTCATCATGAAATGGAACTGGCAACGTGAGAGCTGGCCTCGCTTTGAGTATGACCCTTCTGCTTTGCAGGAGCTCGAAGAGGTATTCATAAAGGAATCAGCAAAACTCATTGGCGCATCGGATATTGTCACGGAAGAACAGCGCCAGAGGTTCACCATCGACCTTATGAGCGAAGAGGCGCTGAAGAGCTCCCGCATTGAGGGTGAGCTGTTGAATCGAGACAGCGTTGCATCATCCCTGCTGCAACATTTCGGGTTTGCCCTGAATGACAGGGTGATTCAAGCGAATGACAAGGAGCGGGGAGTTGCAGCTGTCATGCTGGATAACTATCGCTCATATGATAAACCGTTAACGCATGAGCGCTTGTTTGAGTGGCATCCATGTATCGTCACCAAATCGCTACTGGTCAGGGATATCGGCATCTATCGGACCAGCCCAGAGCCGATGCGAATTGTGTCTGGATATGAGGGCAAAGAGAAAGTTCATTATGAAGCTCCGCCAGCGGATCGTGTGCCTGCTGAAATGGATGCATATATCCAATGGTTCAACGATACGACACCCGATGGCAATAACCCACTGCCAGCTCTAACTCGTGCTGGCATTGCACATATTTACTTTGAAGCGATCCACCCATTTGATGATGGCAATGGCAGAATTGGTCGTGCCCTGAGCGAAAAGGCTCTGGCACAATCAATTGGTAGACCAGGGTTGTTTGCTCTCTCACATGTCATTGAAAAAGATCGGCCGGAGTACTACAGGCAGCTGGAAATCAATCAGAAGAAGCTTTCGATCGACAGCTGGCTCTTCTATTTTTCCAAGGCTGCACTTGATGCTATAGCGCACTCACAAAAACTGGTGCGCTTTGTCGTAGAGAAGGCCCGATTGTTTGATCGCGTCCGCGAACAAATAAATGAACGGCAGAAAAAGGCTCTGTTCCGGATGTTTTCAGAAGGTATGGATGGATTCGAAGGCGGTATGTCTGCAAAGAACTATATGAAAATTACAGGGGCCCCTATTGCTACTACGACAAGGGATCTTCAATCACTGGTTGAATTGGGAGCAATGGTGAAAACGGGGCGATTGAAAGGTACGCGTTACTGGCTCAATCTTGGTGAAGAGTTTGATGCGCCTCGGCTTGAACATCTGAAACATTAATTACGAACCACTTTCTACAGATAGAGCGCCCGCGTCCGGTCGTACTTGCCATGCTCTACCCATCAGTGAATCGTTGGCGATGCACCGCAACACCTCTTGAATTTCTTTCCCGAGCCGCAGGGACAGGGATCGTTGCGCCCCACCTTTGGCCCATCGCGGCGTACCGTACTTTCGTTGCCACGCCTCGCCAGCCAGTATGCATGCATACGGCGCACGGCCGGAGTGATGGCATCCTGCATCCGACTAATCTCATCCTCTGTCATCCGCTCCAGCTTTTCCCATCCGGTTTCCGATGCAAAAAGCAGCAGTATACCAAGAAGTTCCTCGATCCCATCCGCCTCGCTCCAGGCCTCGTGATCCAGCCTTAGACCGCACAGATAGCCATCGCACCACTCGTCAACGATGCGATAGGTTTTACCATCGACTTCCCGCTCCATGAACATCGGCTCGAACTGCTCAGGAGCCTCGATCAACGTGGCCGAAATACCGTTCATGTGCCGGATCATCAGTGTCAGAATCTCCTCGAACTGTTTCTCGTTCTCCCATACCGGTTCGAAATCGCCCCATACAACAGGCAGCCAACCTGATGGCTGAATCACGCCTGGCCCGCTGACAATGGCCGTGAAAAAACCATCGAGCGTGGAAATGTCGAAGATACCCTCATCCTTGCCCTCAGTAGCTTCCTCCTCGTCGATGCGCTCCAGCAGGAACGCCTCCAGCCGATCCATCTCCGCTTCGTTCAACGGTGTTCCGAAACCCTTCATTCCAACTCTTCTCCTTGCTTAAGCCCGCAAGCCTTTCATCACAACCCTTCCAACACCCGCTCAAGCCGGTCAATGGCATCCCGGTGTCTGTCAGCCGGCATTGCGGCCAGGTTTCTAAGTTTCCACTGTACGGCTGGCAACTCCCTGACCCGAGGCAGATCAATCAGGCTCCAGTCAGGCTCACCACGCTTTACCGATAGCAGGAAGGCCTTATCGGCCTTCGTAAACTGATTCCTCACCTCGGATATTAATCGGCGCCGGGACTTCACTAACGCATCAAGTGATATCGGATCACGCGTCATGCCATCAAAATGATGGGTAAAAGCATCTGCAATATCGATCTCATGCGGAGCCAGCAGTTCCGACATCGGACGATTATGGCTGATCAGATAAACCAGGAAGGCATTGAATACTTCCCTGCATACTCCTTCATTATCGAGAAGCAGCATTGCATCAAACAGGTCACGCGGATGCTGCCGATCAAGCGCCGCACAGATTTTGCCCCCATACAGGTCGGCCAGTGAGACCAATTGCGCCTCGGCAAAGCCAAACTCATTTTCAACCGAAGGCATTACACTATGCACTTCCGGTGGGTACACCGTGCCACGCAGTACCGGCGTCACCTCCACCTTGATCTGCACGCCGGCCTGGCTGATCAACAGCTTATGGGCTATGCCTTCGCCCTTGAGTAACACCGACTGCACTGAGCAACCCGGTATTTTCTGCTCCAGTGTTTTCGCAAGCCGCAACAGGGCAGCATGGATGTGGCGTAGTGAATCCTCGCGCGCCTCTATCGGCAGATAAGCCAGATCGATATCAATAGACAGGCGAGGCATATCCCGGACAAAGAGATTGATCGCAGTTCCGCCCTTCAGGGCAAAGCAGGGCGTTTCTTCCAGCCATGGCAGCACCCGCACAAGCAACGCGACTTGTCTGTAGTAGATACTATTCGGGTCCATCGACCATCTCTCTCGGCACGGTTATCTGGT
>JBHHTY010000093.1:0-7379 GCA_046753565.1 Mariprofundus sp. | reverse complement strand
ACAGCCCCGATTCGGTTTTGGGGGCGGGCGCTTGCAAAGCGTCGCGGCGGTTGACATTGGTCACAATGTCCGTGCGTTGCGGCATGGCAATATCATGAGGATGGGCAATGGGTTCAACCCCGTCGGTATCCACTTCAGCCAGTTGTTCCACATAACCGATAATATTTGATAACTGAGGGCCGAGTTCGGCTGCCTCTTCTTCTGTCAGGCGAATGCGGGAAAGCATTGCCACTTTTTTCACATCAATGTCCATGGTATTCCTCATCGAAAAATCGCTGCGAAGCATAGCCAGAATATGCCTTCGACTCCACCGCAAACAATTAGGGCCTCAGCTATGCGTGAACAGGGGTTGTGAATGCCCTGAAATATTTGAAGGATTTACCTATTGATGAACTCAAGATCGATCAAAGTTTCATCAATGCGATGGATCGGGATAAAACCAGCCTGACGATTGTGAAAATGGTCACCCGGATGGCACACTCGCTTGATTTGGAAGTGACTGCGGAAGGCGTGGAATCTGAACAGGACTGGCGGGAGCTGAAATCCATGGGTTGTGACCGGGTACAGGGCTTTTATACGGGCAAACCGATGCCTTCGGAAGCATTCGAGCAGTGGTTGCTGGAATCACCATGGGGTAACGCTTCAATCAGACGCAAATAAACAGTCTCTAATTGGATCGTTCGATAATCATTGTATGACTCTGTCGGAGAGGGGTTTGTGTTAGGCTTCAGCGGGCTATAATCTGGCGATCATATCCAATCCAAAACTCAGGGTTTGCCTGCACAGGGAGTTTTACACATGAAAATCGCTATCGCTGGAACCGGCTATGTCGGCCTTTCCAATGCTCTGTTGCTTGCCCAGAATCATAAGGTTGTGGCGCTGGATATTGTGCCTGAAAAGGTTGATATGCTGAACAGGAAGCAATCACCGATTCAGGATGCCGAGATTGAGGAGTTTCTGGCCAACAGACAACTCGATTTCCATGCGACGCTGGACAAGCAAGATGCATACGTCGGCGCTGATTTCATCATTATCGCAACCCCCACAGATTATGATGCTGAAAGCAATTATTTTAATACCGGTTCGGTAGAGGCTGTCATTGAGGATGTCATGGCGATCAATCCGGATGCGGTGATGGTGATCAAATCGACCGTGCCGGTCGGGTTTACCGCTGCCGCACGGGAGAAACATGGTTGTGAAAAGCTGATTTTCTCGCCCGAGTTTCTGCGTGAGGGGAGGGCTCTGCATGATAATCTGTACCCGTCGCGTATTATTGTCGGCGAAAAATCCGAACGGGCGGAAGTCTTTGCCGGTTTGTTGCAGGAAGGGGCGATCAAGGTGGATATTGATGTGCTGTTCACCGATTCCACCGAAGCCGAAGCGATCAAGCTCTTTGCCAACACCTATCTGGCTATGCGGGTGTCCTATTTTAATGAGCTGGATACCTATGCTGCGATTCACGGGCTGGACAGCCGCCAGGTGATTGATGGAGTCTGCCTGGATCCGCGCATTGGCAATCACTACAACAACCCTTCATTCGGTTACGGGGGGTATTGCCTGCCCAAAGATACCAAACAGTTATTGGCCAACTATCAGGAGGTGCCGCAGAATCTGATTCGCGCCATTGTTGATGCCAACACCACCCGCAAGGATTTTATTGCCCAGGAGATTCTCAGCAGGAATCCGAAAGTAGTCGGGATTCACCGTTTGATCATGAAAGCCGGCTCGGATAATTTCCGGGCATCCAGTATTCAGGGTATTATGAAGCGTATCAAGGCCAAGGGTATCGAGGTCATTGTTTATGAGCCTGTTCTTGATGAGGCCGAGTTTTTTCGTTCCCGGGTGTTCAGTGATCTGGAAGCTTTCAAACAGGAAGCCGATGTGATTGTTGCCAACCGGATGGTTGATGAACTTGCCGATGTTGAGGACAAGGTTTATACCCGTGATTTGTTTGGCAATGATTAGTGTGAACAGAGTATCTAAATCTATCTGGAGTTTGCCAGGCTGCCATGAATCTTGCCGTTTGCATCAACCAGCAGGGCTTTCCGGTTCATTTTCTGCTGCATTTTTATGCCATCCGCGCCCTGAATAAACAGGGCCGTACTCCAGGCATCGGCCAGCGCGGCACTGCTGGCCATTACCGTGGCACTTTGCGCTTTTGAAGCAGGCCAGCCTGTTTTCGGGTCGATGAGGTGATGGTAACGCTTGCCCCTGGCGATAAAAAAACGTTCGTAATCGCCTGATGTGACAATACTGATATCACCTTGCAACTGGAGGCTTTCAATCACGCCGCCTTTTTTTCGCGGGTGACGAATACCGATATGCCATGGTCGGTCGCCATGGCTGCCAATCAGCCGGATATCGCCGCCACCGTTGATCAGGGCATTTTGGATGCCGTGTTGTTGCAGTATGGCAATGCCACGGTCGATGGCATACCCCTTGGCGATTGCTCCGAAATCGAGCAGACAACGCCGATCGGTTCGTATCCATTGCTTGCCCTGTTGTTCGATACAGTGAGCCGGTGGTATGGCATCTTCAATGGCGCGAGTTGGCGGGGGTGAAGAGGGGGCATCGTCGCCTGAAAATCCCCATAGCAAGTTCAATTCGCCCAGAGACGGATCAAAGGCTCCACCGCTTTGTTGTTTCACTTTCAGTGCCAGAGTCAGCAACTGCGAAACTTCATCAGGTAATGCCACCGGTGTATTCGGCACAGAGGCATTGAATGCTTTGACGGCATTGGGCTGATCGCCGTAAATGGTGAAAGCATCCTCAATGCGCTGCATTTCAACAGCAGCAGCTGCAATGGCCGATTCTGCCTTGTCGGAATCATCATCGACGATGGTGAATTCGACCAGTGTTCCCATGATAAATCGTGTTTCATGAATATCAGCAGGTGCGGAACAGGCAGTGGAGAGCAGCAATAACGCAGCAGCGAAAAAACGGAACATGGCGGCATTCTTGCCCGAATCAGGCTGTTGGGGAAGTGCTGAACAAACCCGGGGGCTTCTCTGGCAAGAGGAGCTTGTGTTGCCCCTTGTTGATCCTGATTGATTGTATGATTTGCCAAATCTCTTGAAATACCCGATAATTCCGCTCAAGTATTCAGCGAAGCCGCGCCCTGCAGTTATTGTGACGGAATGGCTGAACAGATATGGAAGATTGAGGTATAAAATGAGTGTGGTATTGACCGAATCAGCAGCAGAAAAAGTTCAGGGGCTACTGGAAGTTGAAGATAATGCAGCGCTGAACCTGCGGGTTTTTGTTTCCGGCGGTGGTTGTTCGGGATTCCAGTACGGATTTACCTTTGATGATGAGATCAAGGAGAATGACACCGTGGTTGAAAGCCATGGCGTGAAACTGCTGGTTGATCAGATGAGCCTGGATTTGCTCAACGGTGCTGAAATTGACTACCAGACATCGATTCAGGGCGAGTCATTTGTGATTCGCAATCCCAACGCCGCTTCAACCTGTGGCTGTGGCAAATCATTCACGCCTTCAGACAGTGGTGGCGGCTGCGCCAATGCCGGTTATTAATTCAAAACCACTACAACAAAAAAACAAATAAACAGAACCTTTCACCGCAGAGGGCGCAAAGTACGCAGAGGTAAAACTTCTTTTCAAAATGCGTATGTCGGGTGTCCGATTGATTGCATGTTTTGCTTTCCCTCTGCGTGACTCTGCGTACTCTGCGGTAAATGATTTTTATTCTGGAGCCAAACCTCCGATGCAGCGACTAATCACATGACAGCACTGGAGATTACTGGTCTCGGCAAGGTCTATAGCAATGGCAATCAGGCTCTGCATGATATCTCCCTGAATATTCCACAGGGCAGTTTTTATGCCTTGTTGGGGCCGAACGGGGCGGGCAAGAGCACACTGATCAATATTCTGGCGGATACCGTGCGTGCCAGTACAGGTTCTGTTCGCCTGTTTGGCCATGACCTGTTTGCACAGCGCAGCCGTTGCAAAAGGCAGATCGGGGTGGTGCCGCAGGAGGTCGCTTTTGATCCTTTTTTTACACCTCGCGAAGTACTGGCTTTCACATCAGGCATGTTCGGCTGCAAACCGGATTATGGCTGGATTGATGAGTTGTTGCAGCGGCTGGAACTGAGTGATCATGCGGTAAAAAACACACGTCAGCTTTCCGGTGGCATGCGGCGGCGTTTGCTGGTGGCTCAGGCGCTGGTACACCAACCGAAACTGGTGATTCTGGATGAACCGACCGCCGGTGTGGATGTCGAGTTGCGCCGTCGTTTGTGGGATTTTATGCGAGAGCTGAATGCTTCCGGCACCACGATTCTTCTGACCACCCATTATCTGGATGAGGCCGAGGAGCTTTGTGACCATGTTGCCATTATTGATCGCGGCCGATTACTGACAGCGCGCCCCATGCAGGAAATGATGGGTGAAATTGCGTCGTCCTATCTCTGGTTCAACTATGGCAAAAAACTGGAAATATCGGTTGAAGCTGCCAAAACACTGGCCGAATTCGAGCCGCGCCTGACTGACGAAGGCATTTGTTTAAAACTGGGTTTGATTGAGGATGGTTCCACATTTCACAAAGCCTATCAGGCAGCCGTGGCCTGTTTCGGGGCTCCGCGTGATGCCGGATTGCGCCGCGAGGATCTGGAAGATGTGTTTCTGCGTCTGACCGGTAAGCCGGGCGGAGAAGGGAATGTCGATAGAGAAGTCCATGCAGCCGATTAATCTGCTTGGGATGCGGACGCTGTTCTGGCGTGAGGTTCGCCGTTTTCTGAAGGTGAAAATGCAGACGATCGTTACACCTGCACTGACTGCCATGCTGTATCTGATTATTTTCCGCTATGCCATGGGGGATCGGCAGGTGCCCGGTATGGAAGTGGATTATTTCACCTTTCTTGTGCCGGGACTGGCCATGATGGCCATGCTGCAGAATGCTTTTGCCAATACTTCCAGTTCGATGATTATGGGCAAGGTCATGGGCATGCATGTCTATTTGCTGATGGCGCCGTTATCAGCGATTGAGGTGGTGGCTGCTTTTCTGGCGGCTGCGGTGGTGCGGGCGGTGGTGGTCGCGGTTGCTTTTCTTGGCGTATTGATGCCTTTTGTCGATCTTTCGCTGCTGCATCCGGGCATGATTCTGTTTTATGGCATATGTGGCAGCATTATTATGGGCGGGTTGGGCCTGATTGGCGGCATGTGGGCAAAGGATTTCGATAATGTCGCCATGGTGACCAATTTCATCATTCTGCCACTGACCTTTCTTTCCGGCGTTTTCTATTCGGTCAAACAATTGCCTGAGATCTGGCAGCAGTTGAATCATGCCAATCCGTTTTTTTACCTGATTGACGGTTTCCGCTACGGTTTTCTGGGAACCGGTGATACCGATCCCTATGCTTCCATCGCGGTGGTTCTGGCTACGGTGCTGGTGACGGTTGTTACCTGCTGGATGCTCTGGCGCAGCGGCTGGCGCATGAAGGAATAAACCCGGAACCTTGACTGAACCGCAAAGGGCGCAAAGTTACGCAAAGAGGATTAATATGGCACAATCATCAAAAAGCAGAGCGGCACGAAAAACTTCAGCGTGGTTTCATCGCCATGCCAATGATCCGCATGTAAAACGGGCTCAGAAAGAGGGGAAGCGTTCGCGTGCGGCGTTCAAATTGACGGAAATTCTCGATCAGCATGCTCTGGAGATCAAACAAAACAGTGTGATTGTTGATCTTGGCTGTGCTCCCGGTTCATGGAGTGTGGAACTGGCCAAAAGAGTGGGGCCGGAAGGGCTGGTGATCGGCATTGACCTGTTGCCGCTGAAACCGATTTCCGGTGTGACACTGATTCAGGCGGATTTTGATTCACCTGAAGGGCAGCAAAAACTGGCCGAAGCGCTGCAGGGCCGGGCGGTGGATCTGGTGGTTTCCGATATGGCGCCGGAGATGAGCGGGAACAAGCTGGTGGATCAGATGCGCATGATCGGCCTGAATGAAATGACCCTGCATTTTGCCCGCCAGTATCTTCGCTGCGGTGGTGATATTCTGATGAAGACATTCATGGGTGAAGGTTACGATGCCTTTCGCCGTGATCTCGGCAGTTCATTCCGGAAAATAAAAAACATCAAACCGGCTGCCAGCCGAAAATCATCATCGGAATTCTTTTTGCTGGGGAAATCGTTCCATCAGTGATGCAGCAAACCTTGTACGGGAAAACCGTATGCACGGTTTGATGAGGGAGGGTTGGCGTTGCGCCTGCCCTCTACTCTACCCTCAATCCCCAACATCAATATGCCGATTGCGGATCACACCATGAGCGCTGCTCTGCGCGGTGCGATTACCGTGCTGATCAACAGCAAAGCTGCGCCGGATGATGCAGGCAAAGGCGACAATATTTTGCCACGCTGATCTATTCTTCGGTAATCATTGAACAGGGCGAGATGAAAATCTCGCCCTGTTTTTTTGTGCAAAAAAAGCCAGGGTGTTTTTCAACGTATATCTGGCACGCTAGAGGAAGCCCCAGTCATAAAGGAAAAAGCGCTCCCCCAAAAAGCAAAAGTAATTGCTAAACTTTAGTCATTGATTGCCGATAAGAGTCTAAACTATTCTGCTTACCGAGGTGAGTTGATGATTGATAAGGGGGAGGCATGACAAATAAAAAGCCGAATGACCATCAGGATCCATTGAAAGGTTTGGAGCGGTTTACCGTCAGGCAACGTTTGTGGGTGATTGTTGGGGTTATCGTGGTAGGGACACTGGCGATTGGTTTTGTTCACCAGTATACCGCTAATTCACTGAAGCGAATTAATGCTATGGTAGAGCGGCAAACGATTCGGATGGAATCACTGGATGGTTTCTCGGGTCAGCTTGCACAGGCGAACATATTGATTGGAATGTATGGGCGTGAGAAGACAGTTTCACCGGAGAGTATTGATGGCATGCTGCAAGTTGTCGAAGAGCAGGCGAAGACATTTTCGGAAGGCTCTGATCATGAGGTGATTCGGAAGCAGGTGGAAGGTCTGAATGCTTTGTTGCCTGTTTATAAGGATAAGTGGCATGAGCTTGTCGGAAAGAAAGAAACACTTGGTGTGACTGAGAAAGATGGCCTGCGAGGTCAATTGCGGAATGCGGTGCATGCGGCTGAGGCGGAGATTAAAAAGGCAGATGAGCTCGAAATGTTGGCTTCCATGTTGATGTTGCGCAGGCACGAAAAGGATTTCATGTTGAGAGGTAAAGATAAGTATCTCAATAAGTGGAACAAGGAATGGGAACATTTCGAGGTATTACTGCAGGGATCAGCCTTGGCTAAGATGCAAAAAGAGACGGTTCGGAACAGTATGGTGCAATATCGTCGGGGTTTTCTAGCTTATGTTAATGGAGTGCACGCATATGCTGACAAGGGTCGTGAGG
>JBHHTY010000092.1:0-7488 GCA_046753565.1 Mariprofundus sp. | reverse complement strand
GGCCGGTGCAGGTCTGTCCATTCTGTTTTTCTTTATACTGAAAACCCTTTTCAACTGAGTTCAAACCATTTTTCACGAAAAATGGTATGGCAGTTTGTGAACCAACCCGTCATGATATGCACATGGAGATCATCAACCTTGTTGCCGATGAAGAATTACAGGAGCCCGGAGCTCTGGTCGGCGCTATTGATGTCGGCTCCAACGCCATGCGGCTTGGCATTGCAGCACAGGATCATCAGGGAACACCCAGGCTGATTCAGCGCTACCGTGAACCAGTACGCCTTGGCCACGATGCATTCACCAGCGGTATATTAAGCCCGCAGACCATGGATGAAGCGGTCGAAGCATTCCGACAATTCCGGCGCATTCTCGATCAGCACCATGTGGAAAAATACCGTGCCACAGCCACCAGCGCCATGCGTGATGCTGCCAACGGGCATGAACTGATTGCGCGTATTGCAGATGAAACAGGCATCAGGCTGAATCTGATCAGCGGTGAAGAAGAGGCCAGACTGGTACACTATTCCATCAGCCGGCGTGTTGATTTGTCCGATCAGTTCACCCTGCTGATCGACATGGGCGGCGGCAGTGTGGAAGTTACCCTGTGCGACGATGGTGAAATCATTTCAGCCCAGAGTTTCAAAATCGGCACGGTCCGATTACTGGAAATGCTCGGCCAGCGAGGCGATTTCAACACTCTGCTGTCGGAATACCTTGATGGCACCCGTAAAAAGCTGAGAGAACAAATCGGCCGGCGAAAAACAGATCAGTGTGTTGCTACAGGTGGCAATGCTGCTGCCATCGGGGAACTGGCCTGTCAGCTTCTGGCTACGGCATCTCCGAGCCAGATCAACCTTACCCAACTGGACAAGTTAATTCACACACTGGCCGGACTGAGTTTTGAAGAACGTATTCGTGATCTGGGATTAAGGCCTGACCGTGCTGATGTTATTCTGCCCGCAGCCATGGTATTCCGCGATATCATGGCACTGGCAGGCGCAAAAACCATGATCATGCCAGAGGCCAGTCTGCTTGATGGCATCATGCTGGATATGGTGGACAGCGAACAACGAACCTTCAACTCACAACGCCGCAACCTGTTGGCCTGGGCCCGCTCACTGAAGAAAAAATACCATGTGGATCGCAAATACGGTAAACAGGTGGCTCGACTGGCACTGGAACTGTTTGATCAGATGCATGAACTGCACGGACTAAGCCATCGCAATCGTCTGTTACTGGAACTGGCTGCACAGGTGCATGAAATCGGTATGTATGTGAGAGTGGGAGGCCATCATCGACATGCCGCTTACCTGGTTTCTGTAGCACCATTGCTTGGTTTAAGTGCCGAAGAAAAAGAATTACTGGCACAGGTGGTACGTTATCAACGCAAGGCCGCCCCGAATGCAGCACATGAATCATTTGCAGCGCTGAATGAAAAAGATCAACAGGCCGTATGGCAACTCAGTGCCCTGCTGCGTCTTGCCATTGCGCTAAACAAGGAACGACGTAATCGCGTTGATCAGATCGAAGTCGAAATCTGTTCAAATGACATCACCCTGCATCTGGAGGGGCATGGTGATTTGCTGCTGGAACGCTGGGCTGCCCTCAAAACAGCCGACTACATCAAACAGGCATTCGGTCTGAAACTGCGTATTGACCTGAATCTAGGCTGATCTGAATTTAAGTAAATCCACCCTGTTCCAGCCTCAGTCCCCCCTGTTTGCTTCCTGTCGCAAGGTACCGAGTTTCTGCATCAGCGCGAGCTGGGCACTTTTTCCCTGACCACGAGCCATCAATCGTTGATAACTGCCATCGGACTGTAACTGCCAGGTACCCGCATTATCAGACAGGTACGGGCTCAAACCCTGGGCAATCACATCGCGACGTAATGCCGGGTTACTAATCGGGAAACAGGTTTCCACACGCCTGAGCAAATTGCGCCCCATCCAGTCGGCACTGGCGCAAAAAACTTCCGGATCACCATCATTTTCAAAACAGAACACTCGCGAATGCTCCAGAAATCGTCCCAGAACCGAGCGCACCCGGATATGTTCCGATACGCCTTCGATACCCGGCAGCAAACAGCAAATACCGCGAACCACCAGATCAATTTTTACACCGGCCTGCGATGCCCGGTACAATGCCCTGATAATTTCCGGTTCTTCCAGACCGTTCATCTTGGCCCGGATGCGGGCCGTTTTGCCTTCACGCGCCAGATCCGCTTCTCGGTTGATGCGATCAATCAATCCTTTGTGCAGGGTAAACGGGCCGGATAACATGGCTTTCAGGCGTGTGGCCTTGCCCAGCCCTGTCAGTTGCTGGAACAGCTTGTGTACATCCTCCCCCAGTTCAGGATTACAGCTGAGCAGGCCGAAATCGGTGTAAAAGCGGCTGGTAAATGTATGGTAATTACCTGTGCCCAGATGCACATAACGGCGGAGCTTCCTGCCTTCACGACGCACAATCATGAGCATTTTTCCGTGCGTTTTATAACCCACTACACCATACACCACCTGCACACCGGCAGCAGACAGCCGATTGGCCATGGCAATATTGTCTTCTTCATTGAAACGCGCCATCAGCTCGATAACCGCAACCACTTCCTTGTTGGCACGTGCGGCACGCACCAGCGCATCCACCATGGGAGAATCAGGCACCACCCGGTACATGGTTTGCTTGATCACCAGCACATTCGGATCGGCCGCAGCCTGATTGATCAATTCCACCACCGGAGTGAAGCTCTGGTAAGGGTGATGCAACAAAATATCCCCTTCCTGAATAATGCTGAACATATCCGGATCCTCAACCTGCAGACGGGTCGGAATACCAGGTTCAAATGACGGAAATTTCAGGTCAGGACGATCCACGCCATCATATACAGCTGCCAGCCTGTACAGATTAACCGGACCCTCGACACGATAAAGATCACTTTCCTGCAAACCGAACTGATGCAGTAAAAACATATACAACTTGGCCGGACATTTGGTCGACACTTCCAGACGCACCGGCGCACTGAAGCGGCGCTCCAGCAATTCGCCCGCCACCGCCTGTTTCAGATCCTCGACCTCATCCTCGTGGACAAGCAGTTCACTGTTGCGACTGATACGGAACTGATGACAGGCCTTTACCTTCATGCCCGGAAAGAACTCACCGACATGAGCATGAATAATCGAGGAAAGAAACACATAACAGTGTTCTGAGGTGGCAATATCACCCGGCAACCGAATCATGCGGGATAATGATCGCGGCGCCTGTACAATTGCATATTTGGATTCCCGACCAAAGGCATCCTTCCCATCCAGAGCGACAATGAAATTGAGAATCTTGTTCAGAATCAGGGGAAACGGATGCGACAAATCGAGTCCGATCGGTGTAAGAACAGGTAACAGTTCACGTTTAAAAAAACGGCGGATCCATTCCGACTGGGCTTCATTCCAGTCCGCCCTGCGCAAAATACAAATACCTTCCTCTTTCAGTGCAGGCAGCAGTTCATCATTCAACAGGCGGTATTGTTCTGAAACCAGTGCTTCAACACGTTCGCGAACCTTGAGCAGAATCTCCGTTGCACTGAGACCATCCGCCGACGTACCCAGCGAACCGGCAGCAAGCCGATGTTTCTGAATCGCCACACGCACCTCAAAAAACTCATCCATATTGGATGTATAGATACAGAGGAAACGCAATCGTTCGAGCAAAGGCATATTCACATCACAGGCCATTTCAAATACCCGTCGGTTGAACTCCAGCATGCTTAAATCGCGATTGAGATAATATTTGTTGTTTTCCAGATTGATGTCGCTTTCGCTCAACAGGTACTCCTTTTATCGACAGGAAGGCTGAGATCGCAACACTACCATAAAAAAGCCCCTATAAATATCATAACACTAGCACATTATTATGACATCTACGTGCCACTCTCATGACATATCATTGTCACAATGGTCAAATAAATTTCCTGCCAACCACATGGAGGGAAAACATGTACGAAAATCATACCGACAACGATCTGGATTTGCGCCGGGTCATGAAATCCATCGCACAACTGAATCCGAACGTCTCATTATCTGATATTGCATTTCTGATGGATGCGCCGTATGAGCCGGAAATCTGCGAATACGACATGATGGATACGATAGAGACCCCCTGAACCACCTGCGCCGGACAGTTTTCCGACACGGGCATTGACGCCTTCCGGACAGGCGACATGATTGCCATATGTCCGCCGAAATTGACAGGAATCCGTTAAGTGTTACCGAGCTGACCGCCCGCATCAAACAGATGCTGGAAATCGGTTTTGCCAAAGTGGAAGTCACCGGTGAAGTATCCCGCCTGACCCGGCCATCATCCGGCCACCTCTACTTTACCATCAAGGATAGCCATGCCGCCATTTCTGCTGTGATCTGGCGCTCTACCGCTTTGCGATTACAGCAATTGCCGGAGGAAGGCGGCGAATTCGTTTTTTCCGGCCATATCAGCCTTTATGAACCGCGCGGTTCCTATCAACTGGTCGTCAAACGCATTAAGGCAGCCGGTGCCGGAAAACTGGCTGCAGAATTTGAACGCCGCAAACAGGAATATGCCCAACGTGGCTGGTTCGATACCACACGAAAAAAAAGCATTCCCCCACTGCCGAAGCACATCGGCATCGTGACATCTCCGACAGCAGCGGCTTTTGAGGATGTCAAAAAAGTGCTGGCGACACGACCGGCATGGTTACAACTCACCCTTTCCCCTGCGCTGGTACAGGGACAGGATGCCCCGGCCAGTATCGCTGCAGCCATCAGGAAAATCAGCAGCATGGACAATCCACCCGATATCATTCTGCTGGTACGTGGCGGCGGCAGTATCGAGGATTTATGGTGTTTCAACGATGAAAGCGTTGTCAAAGCCATTGTGAACTGCCCGGTTCCGATTATTTCCGGCATTGGCCACGAGATAGATACCACGCTGGCAGACCTGGCCGCTGACATTCGCGCCGCCACGCCTTCCAATGCTGCAGAAATATGCTGTCCGGCAAGAAACGAATTGCAAAAAAACATACCGGAACTGGCCACCCTCAAGCAGCTTCTGGGACAACGCCTGCGCCAGATGCAGCGGGATAAGGCTGCGCTGATACAGCACCAGGTTCATGCTTTCCAACGCAGCAATGATGCACGTCATCATACCACCGACCGGTTACGGGCGCGTCTTGAACATGCTGCCCATATCAGCCTGAAACAGCAGCGTAATCCGTTGCGCTTGCTGGAAAAACGACTGACGCCGCTGCAGCCGACCCAGCGATTGCAGCAGCAGCGTCTGCTCCAGACTGTTCAGTCTGTAAAACTGCATCAGAACATGCTCGGATTATTGCGCGACCGGCAGCATGCGTTCTCTGATCTGGGCATACAGCTGAAAACGCAAATGCAGCACATTCAGAACAAACGCCAACGGCTGAATGTTCTGCACGAAAAACTCAGGGAACTGGATCCAACCCGTGTTCTGGAACGCGGATACAACATGAGTTTTACAACTGATGGCCGATTGATTACAAATGTGACAGCATTGACACAGGGTGATGATATCCTGGTTCGTTTCCATGACGGTACGGCCAAAACGACAGTGAAATCCATTCAGGAGAAATCAATATGAAAACCCTTGCCTGCCTCATTCCGGCCTTATTGTTCTTCAGTCCGGTCAGCTTTGCGGCCACCTGGAACGGTATACAGGGTGATGTCGTCAGCGTGGAAACAACCTTCGCCGGTGACAGTCTGGAACTGACATGTTTTGGAAAAAAATGGCCGCTCAAATCACTGGGCCATCACACATGGCGTGGCTGGATCGGCATCGACATGAAAAAGAAACCGGGCAAATACAATATCATGTGGAAATCAGGCAAAAAATCCGTTGCCAATGATTTTCTCGAAGTTGCCAGGGGTTCGTTTCGTATTTCACATATCGAAGTTGCCAAAAAAATGGCGGTGTTCGACAAAAAGGCGCTGGCTCGAATTCGGGCAGATGTCAAAGCATTGAAAGCCAGTTATATTGAAAAAGTGGATGCCAACCCTGATGTCAAAATGCAGGGCAGGCCCGTGGAAGGCATTGTTTCCACACCGTTCGGTGCCCAGCGCTTTGTCAATGGAGAACCGCGCTCACCGCATTCCGGCATTGATATTGCAGCACCTGCCGGCACAACCATTAAAACACCGCTGGCCGGCCGCGTTCTGCTGGCTGCCGATATGTATCTGAACGGTAAAACGGTAGCTATCGGACATGGAAATGGATTAGTCTCTGTCTATTCGCACATGCAATCGATAGCCGTGGCCAAAGGGGACTGGCTCGAAACCCGGCAAAAGATTGGAGAAGTTGGTGCAACAGGCAGGGCAACAGGACCACACCTGCACTGGGGAGTCCGTTTCAACAATGCCCGTGTAAACCCTGACAGCCTGCTTTAGTAACCTTGAAGCAAGGGCAAGGCTGCAGGACTTGATACGATAACCGCAGTTTTAAACTGCGTTATTAGGGGGAGTGAACAAGCATGGAAATGAAAGCGTTAATCATTGATGATGAAGACTCGATACAGGGGATTCTGTCCGCTTTTTTCAACCGTTATATTGCTGACAAAAATATGCAGAGTGCGATTGTCTGCATGGGAGATCCGGTAAAAAGTCTGTTTGAGCTGACCACGCATGGTGATGAATACCAGCTGATTCTGCTTGACGTACGAATACCCAGATTATCCGGCGATGAAATCTACAGCTCACTGGAACAGGTCAATCCTGGCATTCTGGATCGCATCATATTCGTCACCGGCTATCCTGAGGATCTGTACGAACGGTTTCCTGGCAAGGAGTTCAACATCCTGCAAAAACCATTTCGCTACAGCAGATTTGCCGAAAAGCTCGACAGCCTTTTTGGCAACTGATACGCCATGGCTACAACAGCGTCCTGGCAGGCTTCCCTGACCGAACAACGCACAGCATGTGGTGTTGCCGTATGCTGTGTCGTACTCGTGTTTCTGGCCTCCGCGCAGCCGGAATGGTTTGATTTATCCAGGCCGCAACAATCTCCCCAACAGCCAGCTGTTCAAAAACAAACCATTCAAAAAGCTGTTGTTCAAACACCGCCTGTCACACAACCAGCCCCCCGGATCACGCCACACGCAGCGCCTACCCCAAAACACAAGCAACAGGTAGCAACAAAGGTTAAATCATCCGCGCCTCAACCAAAGCCGAAAAAAATGCCTGCGATACCGCCCCACCCTGTCACGGATACTGCAAGTATTGCCGCCGGCTTTTATGTCCAGGTCGGTGCATTCCAGCACCCTCATGCCCGGGGTTTGGCCGACCGGCTAAAAAAGGATGGCTGGAAAACCGTCATATCAGCCAGAAAGAACGGCCTCTATGCCGTATGGATCGGCCCGAAAAAAACACGTGCATCTGCCGAGAAACTGTCGAAAACCATTCAACGCAAACTGAAAATCAAGGGCTTTATCATTCATCAGAAAAGTGT
>JBHHTY010000091.1:0-7660 GCA_046753565.1 Mariprofundus sp. | reverse complement strand
GAAATGCCTTGCAGCGCAACAAAAATGGCTATTTCACTACGGCCAGAATTAGTGTAAACAGGCCCTAGTGAAGATGTCCAGCCTGTTATCTGAACATTGTCGGAAATTCGATCAGCTGCGTTTGAATCAGCTGGGTGCTTATCCGTTTGAGCGCTTGAAGGCCCTGTTTCACGGTCATGGCCGCAATCCTGATCTGGCGCCGATTGACGCCGGAGCAGGGGAGCCACGGCTTCCGTTGCCTGATTTTGTTGCCGATACACTGTCGGAACACATGAGCGGTTTCTCCAAATATCCATCCACGGTCGGCTCACCGGAATTGCGCCAGGCCATGGCCGACTGGCTGCAGCGGCGTTATGGGCTGCAATATGTGGATGCCGCCACGCAGGTGCTCTCCGCCAACGGTACGCGTGAAGCGCTGTTTGCCATTTCGCATGCGCTGATCAACCCGGAAGCGGACAGGAAACCCTGTGTGATGATGCCCAATCCGATGTATCAGATTTATCTGGGGGCGGCGTTGACGGCCGGGTCCGAGCCGGTGTTTTTGCCCTGTACCGAAGCCAGCGGGTTTGCGCCGAATCTTGATGCGGTTCCTGAAAGCGTATGGGAAAATACGGCGCTGGTGTATGTCTGTTCCCCGTCCAATCCGACCGGCTGGATCGCCGATGCGGATTATTTTTCACATCTGTTGGAGCTGGCCGATCAATACGATTTTTATATCGTCTCCGATGAATGTTATTCGGAAATTTACTGGCAGGATAAACCTGTCGGTTTACTGGAAGTTGCGGAAACACTGGGTCGAGACGGTTTCAGCCGCTGTCTGGTGATGAATTCGCTGTCCAAACGTTCGGCATTGCCCGGTATGCGCTCCGGCCTGATTGCCGGTGATGCCGATTTGATTGCACGTTTCACCAAATTGCGCAGTTATACGGGGCCGGCTACGCCGTTGCCGCTACAGGCCGTGGCCAGAGCTGCGTGGTCGGATGAAACCCATGTACAACAGCATCTGGAAGTGTATCGCAACAGCCTGAGAGCCTTTTTCGATGTCTATGGTACAGATGATGTTGCAATCCCGGCCGGTTCATTCTTTGTCTGGTTGCCGGTAGCACATGATGAGCGCTTTGCACTGGCTGCCTATGAGCAGCAGGCGGTTACTGTATTGCCGGGTTCCTATCTGGCGGCCGACGATGCGAACGGCATCAATCCCGGTGCCGGTTTTATTCGTGCGGCGCTGGTGGACGGTCCCGATTGTGCAGCCGATCTTGCACACAGATTGCGCGCTGTCAGGGTTTAGTGATGCATATACCTGATCGAGTTGCACAGGCACTGCGGCAGCGGGCCAAAAGCGGGCATACGCTGAATTGCTATGTGTATGATACCACCGCCATGCGTCATAAAATCACCCGCCTGGCCGACATGATGCCGGCCGGGGTGGAAGTGTTTTATGCCATGAAAGCCAATCCGCATGCCGAGTTTCTGCGGGCTGCTCTGGAAGCGGGTGCACGCGGTATCGAAATTGCCAGTCTCGGCGAGGCCGAAAAAGCTACGGCATCCGGTTTTGTCCCCGAACAACTGATTTATACTGGTCCGGGCAAGTCTCCGGAAGAATTGAGCTGGGCGGTGAAGCAGGGTATTCGCACCGTGCATATTGAATCGCTGGCAGAAGCGCATCGGCTCAATGCCATCGCAGCCGATGCGGGGAAATGTCAGGACATTCTGCTGCGTATCAATGCCAATTTCGATATCCATGAAGCGCAGACAACATTCTCGGGCGGTTCGAAAAAGTTCGGTGTCGATGAAGAACAGCTGGATGATGTGCTGCCGCAGATTCTGTCGCTTGAGCACCTGAATTTTCGCGGCCTGCATGTGTATGCCGCTTCCGGCGTACTCAATGTCGATGATCTGCTGAAAAATTGTGAACTGGTGTTCGGCATGGCGCAACATATCGAAGCCACATATACCGGAGCAGTTTGCGATACGATTGACTTTGGCGGCGGCTTCGGGGTGGACTATCTGGAACAGGGGCGTGATTTTGATCCGCAAGCCTATGCTGACGGGCTGGAAAAACTGATTGAACAATACGGTTTTGGCGGGCGTACGTTTTTTCTGGAGCTGGGGCGTTATCTGGCGGCGGATTCCGGCTGGTTTTGTACGGAAATCCTCGATATCAAGGTGTCGCGTGGCAAAAAACAGGTTGTGTGCGCCGGTGGTATCAACCATTTCCGGCGGCCGGCTGCACTGGCCATCAATCACCCGCTGGCTGTGTTGCGTATGGATCGTGCGCCATTGTTTTCCGGACAGGTTCCGGTGCGCAACGAATCGGTGTATTTCGGCGGGCCTCTGTGTACGGGTGCAGACAAGTTGGCCAACGATATTCTGGTCGAAGCTGCCGATATTGGCGATATCGCTGTTTTTGGACTGGCAGGCGCTTACGGACTCAGTATGTCCAATATAGAATTTCTCAGTCATGAGAGGCCGGCAGAGCTTATTCTGTAGCAACCGGTGCTGGATTGCACGATTGCTGACGGTATAATTGTTGTGTCGGAATTACAGGGAGCATATCCATGAATCATTTACAGGAAACGATTGAAAAGGCGTGGGAACGCAGGGCGGAATGGGATTTCCATTCAGCCAGCGCCGAGATTCGCGACAGTGTCGAACACAGCATCCAGCTGCTGGATGACGGTGGTGTTCGTGTGGCGGAAAAGGATGATGATGGCAACTGGGTCACGCAGGAATGGCTGAAAAAAGCTGTTCTGCTCTATTTCAAGCTGCATGATAATCAGGTCATCAGCGGCGGTGATACCAATTATTATGACAAGGTGCCACAGAAGTTTTCCAACTGGGGTGAAGATATGTTCCGTAAAGGCGGCATGCGTGTGGTTCCACCTGCCACAGTTCGCAAAGGCGCTTTTATTGCGCCGAAAGTGGTGCTGATGCCTTCGTATGTGAATATCGGTGCCTATGTTGATGAAGGCACCATGGTCGATACCTGGAGTACGGTCGGTTCCTGTGCCCAGATCGGTAAAAATGTGCATCTCTCCGGTGGTGTCGGTATTGGCGGCGTGCTGGAGCCATTGCAGGCGACTCCGACCATTATCGAGGACAACTGTTTTATCGGTGCGCGTTCGGAAATTGTTGAAGGCGTGGTCGTACGTGAAGGGGCGGTGATTTCGATGGGCGTGTATATCGGCCAGTCGACGCGTATTTATGATCGCGAAACCGGCGAAACCCATTATGGTGAAGTGCCGCCTTATTCCGTTGTTGTTTCAGGTTCCATGCCGGGCAAGTCCGGCGGCCCGAATCTGTATTGTGCGGTGATCGTCAAAAAAGTTGATGAACAGACGCGTTCGAAGACAGGTATCACCGAGTTGTTGCGCGAGTGATACTGAATAAATAAACGTTTCCCTGAGAGGAGAGTGAGATGCCGTTAAGCAAGCTGGAAGTGAGTATAGATATTGACCGCCCTGTTGCAGAGGTGATCGCCTTTGTCGATGACAACAATAATGATCCGATGTGGCAGACATCGGTGCTGGAATCGGAAAAGAAAAGCGATGGTCCGCCGGCTGTCGGTACGATCTACCATGTGAAGGAAAAATTTCTGGGTCGTGTGATTGAGCAGGACTGGGAGGTTACAGCCCGCAATGAAGACGGCAGTGCATGGGCGGCCAAAAGCCTGGCCGGTCCGTTTCCGATGGAAACGAGCATGACATTCGAGGCTTGTGGTGATGGAACGCGGGTGAACCGCACACTGAGTATTGATGTCGGGCGTTTTTTCAAGGCAGCTTCGCCGGTTGTCGGTCATATCGCCAAGCGGGAAATGGAAACGGATTTTGCCAATCTCAAGGAGTTGCTGGAGACTTCCGTTTAATCACTTTTCGGATTTGAGTGTAAATAAATTTTCATTGTTCATCCATAATATTTTTATGGTCTGACAGGCATGGTTCGGCCCGCTTTTTGTGCAGCATTTCATTGTAACAGGGGGAAACAGATGCAGAAAACAGTTTGGGTTTTGATGGCCATCATTTTTTCGGTGCCGGCTGCTCAGGCATCCGATATCATGGAGTGGCTTAATGAGCATGCCGTAGGGAGTGCTTCCAACACCAGCCGGACTGTGGTTGCCGATGCTGCAACGCTGCTGACTCTGGAAGACAAACAGAGTGAAATGTATCCGCAGCCATCTCCCGATGGCCGTTATTTGCTCACCCTTACCCGGCAGGGAAAAGATGCGTGGGTTTCGCGGCGATTCAGTGAAAACGGTGATCCGGCCAATCGTGTCAGCTTTGATGACAGGGCGCTGGATTCCATGCGCTGGCTGAATAATGAGAAGGTGTATTATTTGTCAGACCGGGCCGGCGGGCTGGCTTTATGGGAAAAGATATCGGATGGTGAAGGGATGCAACGGCGTATCCAGCGGCTGGACGGTCTTCTTACCCAGCCGATTCTGCTGGCGGATAGCTCGATTATCGCCACAAGGTTGAAACCGGTCAGCAGAAAATCGGCAAGAATCAAAACCCACCGGCGTTCAAAACATGATGATTTTAACAACTGGACGTATCCCGGTTTTATTGCGGAGATTATGCGTTTCGACGGTTTTGGTGCAGCACATGTGCTGTCTGAAGGTGTGAATCCATCGTTGTCTCCGGATGGCCAGTGGATTGCTTTTGCCATGCCGACAGGCCGCAGCATCCATCTGTTTCGTATGCGGACAGACGGTTCCGAACTGATTCAGATCACAGATGCCCGGAGTGTAGATGTGCAGCCATCATGGAGCACGGATGGAAAATCGATTTTGTTTACATCCAATCGTGCCGACAATGACTTCCGTCATCCGGGTAAATCAGGATGGGATATCTGGTCCATCGGGATCGACGGCCGCAATCTGGTGCAGATTACATTCGATAAAGCCCGGGACGGTGCAGCGCAGATGGGGCGTGACGGACGCATTTATTTCCATTCTGATCGTAAAGTGAGCAAAGCTCTGCGCATTGAACATCAGCTCAAGTCCGGTTCAGCTCGCGGCTATCATATCTGGACCATCAAGCGGGTGAATAACAGATAAGATGAGACCTCCGTCGATATTTCGCCGGAGGTTTAACAGCCGGCCTCTGCCTGATCCCACGCGGTTAAATATTCTCCCAGATGCGGGCGGGATTCGGATTCCGATTCAAGATAGTTGCGGATGCCGAGTACGGTACGGGCGTAAGCACCTTCATTCAGTGCGCCGGAAAAGAACTGGTGGCGCAGGAAAATGAGCATGGTTGAGAGCACATCGGTTTCGCAGTAGTTGCGGATGGCTTCTATCTGACCGGCCTCGAACAAATCCCGAACCTGATCGCCGGCAGTGTCCAGTTTGCCCGGCACGCCAAAAGCCGCTGCAATTTCATCCATGGAGCAGCGGGCCGAGGCTCCGAAATCAGATAATACATCGAGCAGGTCGCAGTGATATTCCGGAGAATAGCGGCTGTCGTAATTGTTCCATTTATCACCCTGTGAGAACCAGCGGGGGCAACTCAGGTTGTGGATCATGGCGCGATATTTCAACACCGGAATATCAAAACCCCGGCCATTGAAGCTGACCAGTTGTGGCGCCCGGGTCTCGACCAGATGGAAAAAGCCTTCCAGCAGTTCTTTCTCTGAGCTGTTGGCATCGCCGCCACTGGCCAGTTTCCTGATGATCAGTTCGCTGGCATTTTCACCCGGTTCCCGAATCAGGTGACCATATGAAATGGCGACCACCTGATGAAATGGCTGGCGCGGGAAATCGTTACGGCCTCCGGTTTTCTCCAGAAAATAATCGGACAGGGTATCACGGGATTCAGGATCAGTGAGATCAGGCAGGTGCAATAGCCGCCGCGCCGCATTGGCATCCACCACGGTTTCGATATCGAATACAATCACATCACGCCGCATGCCGATTTCTCCTGAGGAATTTTAATATCAGCGCACGTTCACCCAGTATAAGCGCGGAAACAAAAAATACGACTACAGCACCGACAATGGTGCCGCAAATCCAGAGCCCCTGCATCAGACCATCGACAGGAAACGGCCATTGTGATTCGAGCCCAAACAGATAGAAAAGCATGATGACACTGGCGATAGCTGCTGTAGTCAGACGCTTCACGATATCGGAAGTTAACAGGCTGCCATAGGTTTTGGTAAGCCGGAGATACAGCAGCGCGACATTCACAAATGCCGCCAGCGATGTTGCCAGTGCCAGGCCGACGTAGGCCCAGAACTGCATCAGAAGCACGGCCAGTACGATATTCACTGCCACACTGATTGCAGCATAACGCATTGGTGCCCTGGCATCTTTTTGGGCATAACAGGCGGATGCAAGCAGTTTTATCCAGCAGAAGGCAATCAGGCCCACTGCATAGGCTTTCAGTGTCTGTGCCGTTGCCATGCTGTCGGCATGGCTGAAGGCGCCCCGTTCAAACAGGGTGATAACAATGGGTTCGGCCAGATAAAAGGCTCCGACGACTGCCGGCAGTGTGATCCAGGTCAGCCATGCCAGCCCCGAACGAAGATCATCGGCAGCTGCTGTCCGGTCATTGCGTGAGAGATGGCCTGATAAGGTTGGCAACAGTGCGGTGCTCATGGCAATACCGAACAGTGCCAGCGGCAATTGCACAATGCGATCTGCATAATAGAGATAGGAGACAGCCCCTGTTTCCAGCAATGTGGCGAGTATGGTGCCGATGAGGATATTGATCTGGACTGCGGCAATGGCGAGCAGGGCGGGGCCGAACAGGTGCAGGGTTTCCCGGATTGCAGATTGCCGGAAATCAAAACTGATGCGCGGAATCCAGCCAATGCGTTTCAGGGCAGGGAACTGGATGGCCAGTTGCAGGGCTCCGCCTATTAATACACCGACAGCCAGTGCGATGGCCGGATTTTCGAATACGGGTGCCAGCACGACAGCAGCAAAAATAATGGCAATATTCAATAATGCAGGGCTGGCTGCAGGGACAGCAAACCGTTTATATGTATTGAGTACAGCCCATGCCATTGCCGCCAGCGAAATCATGGCCAGATAGGGGAACATCCAGCGAGCCAGTTCCAGCGCGATCGCCCATCGATCCGGCTCATCGGCGAAACCGGGTGCAAAGATGTACAGTAACCATGGCATCAGCAACATGCCGAGCAGGGTGAACAGGGTGAGAACGATTAACAATAACGTCGCCAGGGCGTTGAGAAACGTATGGGCTGCAGCTTCTCCTTTTTCACGTTCATCCGATAATACCGGCACCAGCGCTACGGTCAGCGTACCTTCGGCAAACATGCGGCGGAAAAAATTGGGTAGTTTAAAGGCGACAAAAAAAGCATCAGCCAGCATGCCTGCTCCGAGGATGCGCGCCAGCAGAATATCACGTACAAAACCCAGCATGCGCGACAGCATGGTCCAGCTGCCAACACTGGAGGCTGCACGCAGCAAACCGGAAGGCCGTATGTCGGCGCTATCCTGATTTGACTTGTCCTGTTCTATGGCCATAATTCGCCGCCCTTTTGTTACCCGTCCGGGGTGTTGCTAGAAAGCCTAGCGCCGTAACGGGAGAAGGGCGAGCCTGACGCTGATGCGTTGATAAAGGCTACAGTTTTTTGGATCAAGTCCAAAGGTGGTGATGTTTTTATATGCCAGGAATTAGAGTAAATCCTGAAG
>JBHHTY010000090.1:0-7704 GCA_046753565.1 Mariprofundus sp. | reverse complement strand
AAACATGATGGCCATGGTCAGTGCAACAAGGCCCAACATGGCATACATCGGTTCTCCGCTGAGCCAGTGCATCGCTCCGTCCGCACCTTCGATTTTGAACTGTTCCATCTGGGCCAGAAAAATCACAATCGCCAGACCATTCACGAAACCGAGCATCACAGGGTAGGGCACCATGCGAATATATTTTCCGAATTTCATGCCGCCGAAAATCAGTTGCAGGATGCCGGTCAATACGATAGTGGCAAACAGGTATTCCACGCCGTGTTCCACAACCAGAGCTACCATGACAACGGCCATGGAGCCGGTGGCTCCTGAAATCATGCCGGGTCGTCCGCCAACCAGCGAGGTCACCAGCCCCATCAGAAAAGCACCATAGAGCCCAACCAACGGATTAACGTGTGCCACAAAGGCAAAGGCGACGGCTTCCGGAACCAATGCAAAAGCCACAGTCAGGCCGGATAAAATATCATCCTTGGCTTTAGCTGCATGGTCATAATATAGCTGGAACATGGGAACTCCTGTAGAGCGCGGCACTCTATGGATGGAGTACTTCAGTGCAAGATAAGGGAATGGCGGCGTTTTCTCAGCAGAGCAAAAAAACGGGCTACCGAAGCAGCCCGTTTCCGATTACCTAGTGGATACCCTGTTCGGGTTTATTCATAGATACGAAGTTCTACGCGGCGGTTTTTTGCCCGACCTTCCTTGGTGGCGTTGGTCGTGACAGGCTGAGATTCGCCGAAGCCTTTTGAAGTCAGGCGTGAAGCATCTATGCCGTGCGCTTCAAAATAAGCTTTCACACTGGCTGCACGGCGTGCAGACAGAGTCTGGTTGTAGGTAGCTGAGCCGGAACTGTCAGTGTGGCCTGCAACTTCAACATTGATATCCGAGCGACGTTTCAATGTTTCAACAGCCTTATCCAGCAGCGGCATATCCTCTGCCAGGATTTTGGCACTGTCATGGGGGAAGTGAACGCCATCAAGTTTGATGATTTCCTTGACCACAGGTTTGGGCTGGCAGTTTTTCGATGCTTCTGCAAGTGCCTGTTTGGCTTTGGATTCGGCTCTGGAGGCAAGATATGCATTTTCATCGGGATGGTAGTCTCCTTCAGAGAACTCATGAGCCGCTGCATACAGGGCGGCGACAGCCTGGGCCTGTAATTCAGGTGCACATTTCTCGGCTCCGGCCTTTTTTGCAGCAGCAATGGCTGCACGCGCGTTGGCCAGTTCTTCGATGCTGGTATCCGGCATATGTGTGGCACAGGCTGTCAGGGAAACAGCTGCAATAAAAAGAATAAAACGACGCATTATTTTGCACCTCCGGCCTTGGCTGCTTCTTCTTCAGCCTTGTTCATGAATGATTTGGCAACGATAATATCGTGTTGTCCCTTTTCATCTTCTGCAAAGCTGGCCAGTTCCCGGGCCAGATGGGCGTGATAGCTGTTATTGCCCTCCAGCTGCGCCCTCAATGCCTCTGCTCGTGTTTCAACACTCGCCGCGCTGGCAGGTAGCGAAAATGCAAATAAAGCAAATAAAAATAATATGATCCTCATATTAACCCTCCTTCTTAGAATGAAAACAAATTATAGCAGAAAATTTAATGATTTGTAATGTTGGGCTGTTGCGGCGATATGCGTTACAGGGCATTCTGTAACGATCCGGTTAAATATTTATGGTGGTGGCTCAGCCTTTTTGGTCAGGATCAGGCATGCTGTAATAATTCCAGCTCATGCAGTAGTGCTTTGCGTCTGAGCAGCAGACTGATATGTCCTCCCCCGTGTTTGTGCCACAGGTGGGCGGCGCGCAGGCCGGACATCAGCAGCGCCCTGACGCGCTGGGTATTGGCGGCCTGGCTTAAATGTTCCGATTTTCCATGCACGATAATGCGGGGTTTCATGGTGCTGATGGTTTCACCGTACAGATCGGCAATAGCTGCGATGATATTGGCATGCATGCTGTCTCCAAAATATTGTTTCTGATGGCTGATGCGCTGCATACCTTCCGCCAGTTTATGGCGCATGGGAGCATTTTTGGCGAGTCTCCGCTCCAGTGTGAGCAGGCCACTGCTGTAAATCATCAATGTTTTTGCCTGTGGCAGGTCGGCCCCCTTGAGAAGCCGGTTGCAGATTCGTATGCCGGTGGCCAAATTGGAGGTGCTGCCATAGAGCTGTAAGACAGGTTGTTGATCTGCATGAGATTCGGCAAACATGCTGTCCAGGAGTATTTTGCAATCCTCGCTGTCCATGATTCCTTTGCGGGCAATGCAGTCTACCAGATAGACTGCCTGCGTCAGGGCGGCAAGTGCGATGGTACGCTGGCTTAAAACTGTCGGACGTGAAGACATGCGGCCATGCTGTAGGTATGGATGGAGATGCTCAAGGGGTGAAAAAGATGCGGGAAACGGCGGCGCAATGTTTGTTGATGTCTGATGTTGACGAAAAAATTGCCGGAGTGCGTGCACTGGCACGACTGGCACGGCAATGGAACAATCAGGCTATTGATTTGGATCGTGCTGCGGTATTGCCGCATATCGATCAACCGGGCCGCCCGGAACAACCGCATCTGGTCAGAGCCAACAAAATGCCACGGCGCGGATTCGGCACTGTGGAAGGCCGGGCCATCATGATGCATGCCATTGCGCATATTGAATTCAATGCCATCAATCTGGCACTGGATGCGGTGTATCGATTCACCGATATGCCGGAGGCCTATTACAGCGACTGGTTACAGGTGGCTGTCGAGGAGGCTTACCATTTCGAGTTGATTCGTGCCCACCTTCGCCATTTGGGCTCGGAATACGGTGATTACGAGGCGCATGGCGGTTTGTGGGAGATGTGTGAGAAAACAGCGCATGATGTTTTGACCCGTATGGCGCTGGTGCCGCGGGTACTGGAGGCTCGTGGCCTCGATGTCACACCGGGCATTCAGAAAAAACTGGCTCAGGCCGGGGATCATAATGCGGTCAGTATTCTTGATATCATTCTGCGGGATGAAATTGGCCATGTGGCTGTTGGCAATCGCTGGTTTCGCTATTGCTGCGAAAAACAGGGGCTGGAAACTGTGGCTACATTTACAGAGCTGCTGGCTGAATATTATCCCAAAGGGTTGATGGGACCATATAATATGATGGCACGTGAACAGGCCGGTTTTTCAAAGCGGGAGATGGCACTGTTGAGCGGGTCTCCTGCACCTTAATCCGGATATTGCGTTCGGAGATGTCAAGGTTGCCGATGAAAATTGAGTGTGCGCACAGGGTCACCGGGGAAAATCAGCTGCAATGACTTTCCGTCTTTGCCTATTTCGACATGAACCGGTCCATTCCAGCGATCACCAACGCCGAAACCGATCTGTTCATCCTTGATGACTTCCATCTGCGACAGCAGCCGAACAGGAGGATGTTCATCCGGCATACTCAGCTTAACAGTTTCATCGGGGTAAAAACGGACGGATATCCGGCCATCATCCTGCTGCCAGAGGCCCTGGAGCTGGTCTATTTTTTCGGTTGGAACCGGATTGTCGGTTGCCAGACAGCCTGCCAGAGTAAATAACAGCATGAGTATCGGCAGGCGAAAGAAACGGATGGATATTGTCATGATGCACGCCTTTTGAGTTTCAGTTGATGGCCGGAAATGGTCATGCGTTCCTTGTCGACACCTTTGTAGATGGTCAGGGTTTCTGAAATGGTGCCGTGTTCAAAATGCAGCAGGAAACCATAGAGGTAAAAATCACCGCGAAAGCGTGGATCTTTGTGCAGAAAAGTGGATTTGATCTCGGTTAATGCCCCCAATGGCTTGATGAGACCAGTCATTCTTTTTTGCCATGTATCGGCTGGATGAACACGCAGAAACTGTTCATCATACAGCGGCATCACATCATCCCAGACACCGGTTTGAAATCCCTTGTGAACGATGCTGACAATTTGCCCGGCTTCGTCGCCTTGATTGGCTTCGGTGAGACAGGCTGTGAGCGATATCAGCAGCAGCGGAATCAGCAATATTCTGGCAAAAAAAAGTTTCATGTCATCTCCGAAAATGGCGATGCTAGAAGCTGACTTGCACTTGGCAAGGAGCATCTGTTTTTATTTCTTTCTTCAGGCCGTTAAAGTTAATCACAGGAAGTGCTGCCTGCGTGTCGATATGTGTTTTTCCAGCGGCGTATAATCATCATCCAGGATGAGGTATGCAAATCCGCGAAACAAGGCTCTTATAATGTGCATTCCAACCTTTATCCATGATTGTGGTGGGGCTGGTATTTGTTACATTGCGCCGGATGGTTTGTTTCGATCCACACATTCCAGGCACCATCTATATTATCCAAAGGACAACCAATCAATGTGGTTTAAGAATATACAGTTTTATAAATTTGAATCCGAGTTCAAACTCAGCTCGCAGCAATTGCATGAGAAGCTGGAGGGGCGCAAGGCCCGCGATTGCGGGCAGATGGAAATGGCTTGTCAGGGCTGGGCTAAACCGCTGGGCCATGCCGGCCAGATGCTGGTGCATGAAAGCAATGGTGCCTTGATGATCTGTCTGCGGCGGGAAGATAAAGTGCTGCCGGCCTCACTGGTGCGCGAACAGGTAGAGGAACAGGTATTCCGCATCGAACAGGAGGCGGGGCGTCCGGTCGGACGCAAGGAAAAACGCGATATCAAGGATCAGGTATTGCAGGAGTTGTTGCCCCAGGCACTGGTTCGGGCCAGCCATACGTATGCCTGTATTCTGCCGAAACAGGGCTGGTTGGTTGTCAATGCTTCCAGCGCCAACAAGGCTGAAGAACTGATTGAAGTGCTGCGCAAAACACTGGGAACACTGAATGTGGTGTTGCCGGCCACAAAGGAATCACCGGAATCGGCCATGACACGCTGGCTGATGAACGCTGTGGAATTACCTCAAGGCTTCGATGTGGAAGATGAATGCGAATTGCATGCCGGAGAGGGCGCTGAGGGCATTGTGCGTTGTAAATATATTGATGTGTGCTGTGATGAGGTGCGGGCGCATGTGGCATCCGGACGGCGGGTGAAAAAACTGGCCATGAACTGGCGCGAGCGTTTGTCTTTTGTGTTGCATGAAGATTTGTCGATCCGACGCATGCGTTTTGATTCGGCCATCATGGATGAGGCCGGAGAATCAGGTGATGACGAAGTCAGCCGTTTTGATGCCGATTTGGCGATCATGGCGGCTGAACTGACTGATTTTATTCCGGATTTACTGGCCGCACTGGATACGGATGTTTAGGTTCAGGGTATGACTGTATATGCGGTAGGCGATATTCAGGGCTGCTACAAGCCGCTGAAGAAGCTGCTCAAAAAGGTAAAATTCAATCCGGACAAGGATGTGCTCTGGTGTGTCGGGGATCTGGTCAATCGAGGCCCTGATTCGTTGAAAACGCTGCGCTTTCTGAAAAGTCTCGGTCATGCCTGTGTTTGTGTGCTGGGTAATCATGATTTGCATTTGCTTGAACTGGCGGCAGGCGGTTCGAGTTACCGGCGCGATACGTTGAAACAGGTGATCAAGGCACCGGATTGCGAAGAGTTGATTCAGTGGCTGCGCCACCGCCCCATGATTCACCATGATGCGAAGTTGCAGTGGTGTATGGTGCATGCCGGCCTGCACCCCAACTGGACACTGAAAAAAGCTCTGAAGCGTGCCCGGCAGATTGAAGCGGAATTGCGCGGGGAGCACTGGAAAGAATTTTGCCGGCAGCTGCATCATGTAAAATTTCCGGCCCGGAAACCGCACAAAGGGGATCCGCCACGCTTGCTGTTTGCAGCAGCGGTGATGACACGTACCCGTTATTGCACTGCTGACGGCCTGTTTAACTGGAATGTACGCACCGGTGAAAGCAGCCGTTATCGTGATCGGCCCTGGTATGCACATAAACGGGCAAAATGGCGTCGTAAGACGCATGTGGTGTATGGCCACTGGGCCGCTGCCGGTCTGATCACGGACCAACCGCATGTATTGGGGCTGGATTCCGGCTGTGTTTGGGGCAATGCAATGACGCTGGCGAAGCTGGGCAAAGGCGGGAAATTTAAAATCGTGGCGCAGCAGTATTTGTAGTCAGTTATCCGAAAACATGGCGGTCAGCGGGGCATGATCCGAGAACCATGCCTCGGTAAAAACGCTGACTTCTGTGGCCCGTGCCGCTGTTTTTGCAGTACACATATGGTAGTCGATGCGCCATCCAACATTATTGGCGCGGGCCTGACCGCGATTGGACCACCAGCTGTATTGCTCTTTTTCCGGATAAAGCTGGCGGAAAATATCAATAAATCCGGCTGCAACCCATTGGTCGAACCAGGCCCGCTCTTCGGGCAGGAAACCTGAATTTTTCTGGTTGCCACGCCAGTTTTTCAGATCGATGCGTCGATGGGCGATGTTGATATCACCGCAGACGATCAGTTCTCGCCCCTGGTCTTTCAGCCGCTGGATCAGCGGAAGGAATTGTTCCAGAAATACCATTTTTCCTGCCTGCCGTTCGGGCGAACTGGAGCCGGACGGGAAATATACGGAAATGACGGACAGGTTGCCAAAGTCCGCCATGACAAAGCGGCCTTCGGCATCGAAACGGGACCAGTCGGTATCCGGATCCACAGAAGCCAGTCCGATATACACAGCATCCGGTTTGTTGCGGGAGTAGAGGGCCACACCGGAATAACCCGGTTTTTCCGCGAAGTGATAGTGGTATCGGAAGCCTTCGGGCTTGGCCGCTTCCGGAATCTGGTGTTCGTGGGCTTTTAATTCCTGCAGACACAGAATGTCGGCATCCTGTTCTGCAAACCAGTCCCAGAAGCCTTTTTTGGTGGCGGCGCGTATGCCATTCAGGTTGGCGGTGATGATTTTCATGGCGGTATTATGCAGACATTCCCCCGGGCGGCAAAATAAGTGGAGCCTGGAGCGGAACTTGTATATCTGCCGTTCGATATTACTCTCCGCCACCGTTCCGCAGCAGGGTGGCCAATGCAGCGGATCAGAAGATTATCAAGGGGCACAGATTTGATTTCCACATCCGGCATTACCATGCAATTCGGGGACAAGCCCCTGTTTGAAAATATCTCGGTTAAATTCGGTGATGGCAACCGTTATGGTCTGATCGGTGCGAACGGCTGCGGCAAATCCACCCTGATGAAGATTCTCGGTGGAGAACTGGAGCCGACAGCCGGCCATGTGAGTATCGATGAACATGAGCGGCTGGGTAAATTGCGGCAGGATCATTTTGCCTTTGAAACATTCACACTGCTTGATACGGTCATGATGGGCTATGAGAAGCTGTGGCAGATCAAGCAGGAACGCGATGTCCTTTATGCATTGCCTGAACTGTCCGAGGAAGATGGCATGCGCGCCGGTGATCTGGAAAGCGAATTTGCCGACCTTGACGGTTACAGCGCGGAGGCCAATGCAGGGGAGTTATTGTTGAGCATGGGGATTCCGATGGAGGTGCATGACAGCCTGATGAGCAGCATTGCACCGGGCTGGAAGCTGCGTGTGTTGCTGGCACAGGCGCTGTTTGGGGATCCGGAAATCATCCTGCTGGATGAGCCCACCAATAACCTGGATATCAATGCGATTCGCTGGCTGGAAGAGAGACGGCAGGCACCCTCGCTGGTCGCGGGCCTGCGGCGCAAGCTGGGACGCCCCAACCTCTGGATGGACGTCTCGGCGGAGGTGCTTGCCGCCAACCGCCGGCGCCGGGACGACCGCATCGCGGC
>JBHHTY010000089.1:0-7739 GCA_046753565.1 Mariprofundus sp. | reverse complement strand
GCATCACTCGCTCCTTGCGTAGCAGCAGGATCGATTGCTGAATCCGCTCAAGCGGGATTAACGATGCTTCACTCATGAATGATTGCCGCAGTTCGAAGGGCATTTAAGGTGAAAGAGGACGGTCCCGGTCTGTTAACGTTTTTGATCAGGTAATCATCGTTTTTATCGAGAAACAGGCGGGCGGCGAGATTGACCATCGCTTCGCCCATCACGCCTTTGAACCATGCGGATTTGCACAGGGCCGCGATGATGAACAGCGGCAACAGCCACCAGTAAGTGGAAAGCAGTTGAGAAAACAATCCGCTGAAATCAATCAAATTGAATCACTCTCATCTCCAGCGAGGCGGCGGCCAATGCCATCACATGATCAGATGTGGCGATAGCTTGTGCGCCGATACTTCTGGCAATAGCGAGATGCATGGCATCAAGCGTTCGCAACGCATGCTGCGGTAATTGCTCCATAAGCCCGATAGCCGCCTGAGCGTGTTGATCTGAAAGCGGCTGTCTGGATAAAAATCCGCGTTCAACATCTTCAGTGAATGTGGCAAATATTTGCTGTTCCAGTTCGGCAGAAATCTCACCCATTCGTTTTCGTCTGGCCAGCAGACAACGCATTTCTGTCGCAGTCAGACTGCTGATATGTACATCATCCTGTTGTTTGATCCACGCAACAAATACATCGCTGCCAACTTCATTCAGATACCATTTAGCCAAGGCGCTGGTATCGAGATACACCAACATCAACGATCATCCCGGTCTTCCCGGACAAGCCGGGCGCTCGAAAGCATAACTGGCATTCGGGCGCGCAACGAAGCGTGATCAGGCATGTCGCGGGAACCTTGTACAGGCAGCAATCGGGCGATGGGATTGCCATGTTTGGTTACAATGATTTCGCCTTCTAATTCTATCAATTTATCCAGACGACCCAGATCACTGCGCATGTCTCGTATGGATATTGCTTTCATAAGGTGCCTCCTGCATGAAGTGTCACAATAAAATAAAATGCAGCACAATGCAAACTGTCATCGTGCAGGGGACTCGTTTCGCGGATTTCATCAGGCAAAAGCCATGCGTTTGATGTCATCCAGATTTATACGGCTTCGAGCCTGCCATAAGTCGTAATGATCCTGCATGGCAAGCCAGCTTTCCGGACTTCGCCCAAATGCCTTGGAAAGACGTAGCGCCATTTCCGGGCTGACATTGCTCTTGCCCATGACCAGCCTGTTAAACGTGGATGGTGACACATTTAATGATGCTGCCGCCTGCCGATATGTCACCTTGAACGGGTCAAGATATACTTCACGAATAAATGCGCCGGGATGGGGTGGATTATGCATGGTACTCATCAGTGATGAGTGCCTTTCTCATTGCCATGTTCGGCAACATATTCACTCAATGCATCACTGATGCGTGTCTGCCAGCCTTTACCTTCAGCTTTGAAGTATGCCAGCACATCGGCAGGCAGGCGTAGCGTGGTAGATTGTTTCGGGTTGGCTGATCGTGGCCTGCCCATCCTGACCAGCTTCAGCCCCTTCGCTTCCAGAGGCGCGGCATCGGGGTCGCTGGCAACAGCTTTGGCAATATCGCTGTCACTGATCGCATCGACTGCATTCCAGTCGGTAGTATCTTTTTTTGTATTAGCCATATTTGACTACCTCTCTCTTATTGGCTTTTCGCATACTGATAACCCGTATGCTTTTATCGCCGCGCATCGCATAAACCACCACAATCAACCGCCCCTTGATCCTTCCGTAAGCCACCATTCGAGGCTCGTTGTAGTCAATACGCTGGTCTGCAAATATCGTGGCGCTTTCCCAGTCAAACAAATGAATGGCAGAAAAATCAATCCCATGCTTCTCCAGGTTGATGGTTCGTTTTCCTTCATCCCATTCATATGCCATTGACTTATTGTAGTAACATAAAGTAAAGAATGCAATTCCAGACTGTTATCGTAGTGCCAATTAAAGGGGACGCTTCCCTTTTCGCAAGGTGGTTCAGGTGAATCCCATCGTCAGGACAATTTGGTTTTGCATGTAAGGTGTTTTTCTCACTGTTTTATTATCCATCATCATGCGGCCTTCAGGGGTGCCGTTATGCCGAAAATATACTCGGCGGGTATCTTTCCATTCAGCGCCTGATGCGGGCGCTCGATGTTGTAAAAATCGCAGTATTGCTTTAGCGACTGGTTGAGTTCTGTCACCGAATCGTATTCCTTGATGTAACGAGTGCGAACAAAAAGACCGGCCCCGCGTCGGCAGGGCCGGGAAAATGACGGGTGTTTTCAGAACGTAACGCGGTAATGGGTATCCAGCCAGCATCGTGGCAAGTCTTCATCGGAGGGGAAGCAGAGTCCCGCCTTGTCCACATTGGTTGGTTCGCCGACTTCTTCGCCCGCCTGAAAACGGACCTTGAGCGTAGGGGAGGAAGGGTCGAACATTTGCTTGGGATCGAGCACCTCCACCAGATCGCCCGAGCTTTTGTCTTTGAGAAACATGGCAACCTCCTTTTGTACTGCTTCGATAATACGATTGTAGTGCAGCTTCCGCAGCTATGCCAACCAGTTAGATTGTGGGGATCACTGCTATCCGCTTAAATATAGCACTAAAGGGGACGCTACCCTTTAACTAGGGCCTGTTCACACTAATTCTGGGCGTAGCGAAATAGCCATTTTTGATGCGCTGCAAGGCATTTAGAGCGTAAGGTGCTAAATGCACATCAGCGAAAAATAACGCCGCAGAGCGCAAAAATGACATTTCCCGCCGGGCTGCGCCCCAAATAAGGCCATTCAGCGTTGCTTGTCGTTTATTTGGATTTACCAAACTTCGCTCACAGAGACCTCTGCACCATTCTTGTCTTCTATATTCTCATAAGCCGTTGTTTATATTATGGTATTGTAGAATTCAGGAGGCATATTCATAATTGGATATCCAGCGCATTTGACCGAATTACGATTATGCAAAGGTCTCTCACAGATTAACTTGTCTCTGCTTATCGCCATAATTTACCCCCAGGCAGTATCTACAGCCTCAGCCTGAATTATTCATAGCCCTGCAAATAATTGGTAATAAAATTGATATTTCAAATGTGGCAGGATCACATTCATTCTATCATACTTGGGAAAATCATGGCAAAAAAACATATCTATAAAATTACATTTCTGAATCAGGGTAATGTTTACGAGATCTATGCCCGGCACGTTGGTCAATCCGGCATGCTGGGTTTTGTAGAGGTATCAGACCTGACTTTTGGCGAACGTTCATCGGTCGTCCTTGACCCCTCCGAAGACAAGCTGAAAAGTGAATTCAGGAGTGTCAAACGCACATACATTCCCTTACACTCCATTATCCGTATTGATGAAGTGGAAAAAGAGGGCACGGCCAAAATTACTAAAGTCAGCGACACGGATAGCAAGGTCACTCCCTTCCCCATGCCGATGTTTAACCCCGGCGGCGACGCGGGCAAATCCTGAACTTCAAGCCGGAGCCTGTTGACAGTCTTCCACACTCTTTTTACCGTCCATTCAATTCATCCTGGAGCAAATAACTACCATGGCATCTTTGCAACAATCACAGTCAGATTTTAAACGGGCACAGACGCTCCTTCCCGGAGGGGTAAATTCCCCTGTGCGCGCCTTTAAATCGGTGGGCGGCACTCCGCGCTTTATCCGCTCGGCAGCCGGATCCCGAATTCGGGACGTGGATGATAACGAATACATCGATTATGTCGGATCATGGGGTCCCATGATCCTTGGTCACACGCACCCGGATGTATTGGCCGGCGTGCAGGAAACGGCTGCTTTCGGCATGAGTTTTGGCGCTCCCTGTGAACTGGAAATAGATCTGGCCGAACTGGTGGTCGATATGGTGCCTTCTGTTGAGGTTGTGCGCTTTGTGAACTCTGGCACCGAGGCTACGATGAGCGCCCTCCGGCTTGCCCGTGGCTTTACCGGACGTGATAAAATCATCAAATTTGAAGGTGGCTATCATGGCCATGCCGATGGCCTGCTGGTCAAGGCAGGATCGGGTGCAGCTACCTTCGGCGTACCGGATTCGGCTGGTGTACCTGCCGATTACGCAAAACTGACCCTGACCGCGCCATTCAATGATCTGGAGGCAGTGAAAAAACTGTTTGCAGAAAACAGGGGTGAAATAGCCTGCATCATCGTTGAACCTGTGCCCGGCAATACCGGAGTCATGGATCTGTATTCGACCGGCTTCCTGCAAGGTCTGCGTGATATTTGCAACGAAGAGGCTGCATTGTTGATCTTTGATGAGGTCATGTGTGGCTTCCGCGTTGCAGCGGGAGGCGCCCAGGAAAGATTCGGTATCAAACCAGACCTTACCTGCCTCGGAAAAATCATCGGCGGTGGCTTGCCGGTCGGCGCTTACGGCGGCAGCGAGGAAATCATGCGCCGGATTTCACCCGACGGCCCGGTATATCAGGCCGGCACACTATCCGGAAACCCGCTGGCTATGCGGGCCGGACTTGAAACTCTCTCCCGGCTGCAACAACCGGGGTTTTATGACAGGCTGGAGGAAAAGTCAGCACGGCTTGTGAACGGTCTTCTCGATGGCTGCAAGCAAGCGGGTGTAAAGGCGACAGCCAACAGATTCGGCTCCATGTTCACTGTCTTTTTCCGTAATGATTCTGCCTGCAACAACTTCCGGGATGTCTGCAACTGTGATCTCGAGTTTTTCGGCATCTACTTCAACGCCATGCTGGAAGAAGGTATCTATCTGGCTCCGTCCCAATTTGAAGCAGCCTTTGTCTCTGCGGCACATACCGATACAGATATTGAGGCCACGATCGAGGCGGCCAGGCGTTCCCTGGCCAGGCTCACCGCATGAGCCTGATTGATGAACTTGCATTCAACGGACATGGCCTGATACCGGCCATAGCACAGGATGAGTCCTCGGGACGTGTGCTGATGCTGGCCTGGATGAACCGGGAAGCATTCGAGGCAACGCTGAAAACAGGCTTTGCCCACTACTATTCACGTTCACGGAAATGTCAGTGGAAGAAGGGTGAAACCAGCGGCCATGTACAAAAGGTGCTGGGTATGTTTCTGGATTGTGATGGTGACACGCTATTGCTCAAGGTTGACCAGACTGGCCCGGCCTGTCATACAAACCGACCCTCCTGCTTCTACCGCAAGGGCGAGGCTGATGTCTGGCAGATGATTGAGGAGCCCGTAAGATGAGCGATGCCAGAACGATATTGAACGAACTTGCGATGGTGCTGGAGGCACGCAAATCCGAATTGCCTGATACCTCTTACGTGGCCTCGCTCTATGCCAAAGGTCAGGACAAAATTCTTGAAAAGGTTGGCGAAGAAGCGATTGAAACCATTCTCGCCAGCAAATCCGGGGATCGTGACAAAATCATTCATGAAACCGCCGACCTCTGGTTCCACTCACTGATCATGCTGGCCCACCACGGTTTGAACCCCTGTGATATCCTGAATGAGCTCGCCCGCCGCTTCGGCATTTCCGGCCATGACGAAAAGGCATCACGAGGTTAGTCCGAAACTGTTCATGAGAACGGAGATGCGCACTCCTAACTACAGCATTTTGGTTGCCGCAGCTGCATTTGTTATCGTTGTGGCAGGTATACAGGCAGCTGCCTCCCTGCTCATCCCGTTCCTGTTAGCCGCTTTTATTGCCATCATCTGCCTGTCGCCGTTGAACTGGCTGACTTCTAAACGTGTGCCAACCGGTGCTGCTGTACTGATCATCACGCTGGCTATCGTCGTTCTCGGAATGGTGATAGCCACCTTTATTGGAACATCAGTAGCAGATTTTTCTGAAAATCTTCCGTCCTACCAGGAACGTCTGAAAGTATTAAGCGGCACCACGGTAAACTGGTTATCCGGCAGAGGCATAGACACCTCCACGCAATCCCTGTTAAGTGCATTTGACCCATCCGCTGCCATGGGCATGGCCGGAGAGTTAATGTCGGGGCTCGGCAATGTTCTGACCAACACTTTTCTGATTGTATTGACTGTAATTTTTCTTCTAATCGAGGCTGCCACCCTTCCTCATAAGTGGAAAACACTAAAAAATGGGGCGCCATCCACAAAAGCCTTTGAGAAATTTATTGGTAGCGTCAGCGCTTACTTTGTTATCAAGATCTGGATCAGCCTGGCCACCGGAATCTTTATTGCCATCTGGCTAGCTGTTATCGGAGTCGACTACCCTCTTTTGTGGGGGCTGGTGGCATTTCTGTTCAATTTTGTACCAAACATTGGCTCAATTATTGCCGCTATTCCGGCCATTTTGCTGGCCCTGGTTCAACTTGGCGGCGGCGAGGCATTGCTGGCGGGGTTGGGTTATGTGATTGCCAATGTAGTGATGGGAAATATCATTGAACCAAGGTTTATGGGGAAAGGTGTCGGTCTGTCGACACTGGTTGTATTTTTGTCCCTGGTCTTCTGGGGTTGGGTGCTTGGCCCTGTCGGTATGTTGCTCTCGGTACCATTGACCATGATCGTAAAACTTGCACTGGAATCACGTCCGGACACCCAATGGCTGGCCATACTGCTCGGTCCGGGTATAACAACTGAAGAGCCTTCTAACCCGGACTATTCATAAGTTTTGCCGATCCCTTGCAAACATTTCACCTACCAATAAGGATAACCCCATGAGCGACTGCCTTTTCTGTAAGATCACTGAAGGAAGCATCCCTTCCGACAAAGTTTATGAAGATGACGATGTGTTCGCTTTTAATGACATCCATCCCAAGGCACCGGTGCATGTACTTGTTATTCCGAAGCTGCATGTGGCCACACTCACAGATGTTAAAGACCCTGCCCTGCCAGGTATACTGATGGATCGAGTACGGAAAATTGCTGATGAAGTCCTGAACCTTGCCGAAGGCTACCGTATTGTCATCAATGTGCGTGCCGGCGGCGGCCAGGAGGTTTTTCACCTTCATGTTCATATTCTGGGCGGCAAACGTCTTCCATTCTGATGAAATCCAGACGATCCAGATCTTCCCTAAAGCGTGTTGAAACAGGCCTGAGCAATATCCTTGGGAAAAAGAACTTCAAGATTCTGGCCGGGGCAAACCACCTGCGCAGAACATGGTCTGATATTGTTGGACCGATGCTGGCCACACACACCGAACCCGTAAGTATTGAACATCAATTATTGGTGGTGGATGTGGATCACCCCGCCATGGCACAGCAGGTTCGATTTCTTGAAAAAGAAATTCTTCTGGCCTGTTCAAAGCGGAAGATTCGCGGTCTCAAGCGGATTCGGACAAGATTCAGAAGCAACGCCGGAGCATTCGAGAAAACGCTCTCGCCCCTTGAGAAGAAAACAGTTGCAATGGGTGAAAAGAAACGCATAGCCCGCCTCGTCAAAGGTATTCGAAATCCGGAACTAAAACGTGCCATTTACTCGGCAAACATCGCCCAACTTATGTTCAGCTCAAATCATTAGGATATCGGAAAAACAACTTATAAACTGGACGGTTACATCATATCCATGGGATCAACATCTACTTTCCTGCGGACGCCTGACGGTATGCGCAAAGTCTTCAGCAATGGTGCCAGCTTCCAGGGCAACACCTTGCGGTCTGCATCTCTCAGGACTACCTCAAAGCGATAACGACCAGCCAATCGTTCGAGAGGACTTGGTACCGGCCCTACAAGACGGACAGGCAGGGACTTTGCTATTGCTTCAGCTGCAATCCGGGCAGCATTTTCGGCCCTGACTGCTTCTTTGGCTGAAAACAACA
>JBHHTY010000088.1:0-7757 GCA_046753565.1 Mariprofundus sp. | reverse complement strand
ATCATATGGTTTCGATCAAAAAAATGGATCGCCATGATGCGCTGCATAAACTTCTCGAAGTGCTGGCCGAGACCGTTTACTACGCCCAGCGCGCAGGCAGGGAGCCGGATGTGGAAGCCTATGCCAGAAGAATGAAGGAGTTGGCCGAATTATGATCCGGAGCCTGTTTGTATCATTGTTTTTCTTTTTCGGCCCGGCTCTGCTGCTGTTCATGCTGCGTAATCTGACCTTGCTGTTGCTTCTGAGGGCAAAGAACAGGCGTGAGAGGGCCCGGGAACCGGAAGTAATTGATATTACACCGGTTGATAAAGAACGTGCGCCGAACTGGTTTTATGCGCTGGTGGTGGCCATCAGTCTGGCCAGTGCCGTTACCGTATTCATGCATCTTCAGCATAAAGCTGACACCGAAGTGCGTCATTATGTGCCGGCCCATATGGATGAAGCCGGCAACCTTGTGCCAGGCCACTGGCAGCAGTCCATGGAGAGACCTGCTGCGGAATCCACGGCGAAACCCGCACAGCAACCAACGCCACAAGCCAGTGACCAACCGCCCGGTCACTGAATTACTAGATCAGTGCATGATCACGATTTGAATTTATCCTGTATTGCAGCGTCTGCCGTGGCAGACAGGCTGGAGCAGGGTGCGCTTTTATTGGCATCTTCTTCACAGCTGGCGGTCGACTGGAAACGCCGGCTGGTTTCTGCCTCAGAGTCAACAGTGTGTGCAACACCGAATGTATTGAGCTTGCACGCCTGGATGGGTGAGATGGTGACTGAACAGGTGTCAATGCCGGTGATCCTGAACCGGATGCAGGAAAACTGGCTGTGGGAACGGGTTATTCGGGCCGATCTCCGGACAGAACTGTTAAAATCATCCGCTGGAATAGAGCAGTCGGCTGCTTCGCTGTGCGGTTTGGCGGGGCATGCGCGCGATGCATACGCAATCATGCAGGAATACTGCATTGATAAGGATGCATTGATGTTTGGCGGGGAAGAGGCAGATGCGTTGTTGCGCTGGATGCAAGGCATGCATAGGCAACTGGAAGATAGCGCATTATCAGGACGGATGCTGGCGGCTGATGTCGGGCAACAATTGCTTCAATGTATGGATGATATCGAGAAACCGGAATCCATCCTGCTGGCCGGATTTGATGTGATGACCCCGATGCAGCAGGCCTTATTGTCGGCTTTGCAGGGGGAGGGTATTTATCTGGCGCAGGTGCAGGAGGAAACCAGGCCTGCTGTTACGACACTGTGTGCCTGTGATGATGTGCAGGCGGAATGTAATCATATTGCCGGGCGTGTTAAAGCGCTACTTGCAGACAAGCCTGCGGCACGTATTGCCATTGTGACTTCTGATGCCGTGAAGGATCTGTCCCGCTTGAAACGGGCGTTGAATGATGTGCTGATGCCGGAATCACGCAGTGATCCGTCCTGCACGACACAGGCAGTGACCATGAACGGGGAACGTTTGTCCGATTCGCCGATGATCGCGCAATTGCTGCATGTGCTGACGTTGGCGGGCGAATTTTCGCTGTCGTTCGATGATCTTTCGCCGCTGTTGTTTTCACCATGGTTGACGGGGTTTGACGATGAGCGTTTTGAACGCGCCAGACTTGATGCAACTTTGCGTAAAAATAACCGTCACCGGATGACGTTCAAAAGCCTGTTAAATTTCAGGGATGTAAAGGAACTGCCGGAACTGTTGTCGGTGCTAAAAGCCCTGATGGCATGGAATACGAAAAAGCGCCCGGCCAATGATTGGGTGAAGGCCGTGCATGACCTGCTCAAGGCGACCGGCTTTGTACAGGCCGGGAGTGATCAGGAAATGCAGCGCAGTAATCATGAGATTCGGCAGATGAATGCGTTTCGTGATGTGTTGATTTCACTGGTGGCTGTGGATGCGATGGGCGAAACACTGTCATGGGTTAAGTTCTTATCCCTGTTGCGTACGGGCTGCTCGGAAGTCCGGCTGACGGTTGCGGCCAGATATGCCAATGTGGTCGTGTTGCCACTTGCGCAGGTATCCGGACTCCGCTTTGATCATGTGTTTGTCATGGGGCTGGATGAAGAAGCTTTCCCGCCACCGGCGCGTCCTTACCCCTTATTGCCTGCCAGCGTGCAGAAACAGCATGCGCTGCCGATGAGTAGCGGGGGGCTTGTTTATAAGGCTTCGCAACAGCTGTGGGCGTCGTTGTTGTGCGCCGCACCCTGCGTGGAAATCTCGTATGCCAGGCAACGCGATGAAAAGGACATCTTGCCCTCATCCTTTGTTGCGGATATAGCGATTCAGGCATGCGCTGCGATTGAAGCAGAACCAGCACCGTTGGCGATGGAGAATATGGATGAGATGTCCGAAGTGCCATTGCCGACAGGTCAAACTGTACATGGCGGCACAGCCATTATTCGCAACCAGTCGGCCTGCCCGTTCAGAGCTTTTGCAACGCACCGGCTCGGCATTACGGCGCTGGGAGAAACTTCGCCGGGTATCGAGGCCACAAGCAAGGGTTCATTGATTCATCTGGCGCTGGAATATATCTGGCGAAAACTGGGACGGCGTGCCGCATTGGAATCGCTTACCGAAGATGAAACGAAAGCCCTGATTGATGCGGCGATTGAACATGCATGGGAAAAAGTTTGGGTGGCGGCGGATAGCCGGACACGGGATTATGAGAAAAAACGTATGCAGCGCGTGTTGCTGGCATGGTTGGAGCTGGAATTACAACGCCCCGACTTCAGAGTGGCGGCGATAGAGCAGGAATATTTGATGCATTTGCCGGAAAATGCCGATCGACAGTTCACCGTCAAAATTAAAGCCGACCGTATGGATATTGATGCGATGGGGCGCAAGATTTTAATCGATTACAAAACCGGCGCCAAACAATCCACTGCCAAATGGATTGTTAACGAAGAAAATGAACGTATTGAAGAGCCACAGCTGCCCCAATATGCGCTGGCGGCGAATCTGGGGGCGGATGATGCTGTGGCCTTTGCGCGGGTGCGCAGTGGCGATATGGCCTATGAAGGTTTATGCGGCGAGGACATCGGTATTGATGGTATTGCAGCATGCGACGGCAAGCGGGGCAGACCGGACGATTGGTTAGCTGTGCTGGATGATTGGCGAACAAATATCAATGCTCTGGCGATGGAATTTGTCGAGGGGCGTTGCAATGTGACTCCGCGCGATGAACACGCCTGCCAACATTGCGGACTGGAAGCGGTCTGCCGGATTGAAGAACTGGATTTTAACTGTGAACGGGGCGGTGATTCATGAGTGCGGCGATACGGCGTAAAGCGCGTCATCCATCCGGTTCGTTTCTGGTGCAGGCACCGGCCGGTTCCGGCAAGACGGAATTGCTCACCCAGCGTATTCTGTCCCTTTTGGCCATTGTGGATGAGCCGGAAGAAATTCTGGCGCTCACCTTTACACGCAAGGCGGCGGCTGAAATGCGCCGGCGGGTGCTGGAAGCGCTCACTGCGCCGCAACCCGATGCGGGTGAAACGCATAAAATGGAAACCTGGATGCTGGCGCAACAGGCCATGCAGAGCTCTGCCGGGAAGGGCTGGCATCTGGATCATCATTCGGCGCGTTTACGAATCATGACGCTGGATAGTTTAACTTTTTCTTTGGCCCGCCAACTGCCCCTGTTATCCGGCATGGGTGCGATGCCGACTCCTTCGGAGCATGCGCAGGCTATGTATCGCGGTGCTGCGGAAGCAGCGCTGGATGAGGCCATGCGCGATTTCCCCGATGCGGCGGAAGGGGTATTGCTGCATCAGGATCACAATGCGGGAGCGGTGATTGATTTGCTGGCCGATATGCTGGCCAAACGAGAGCAGTGGCTGAGCGATATTGCCGGGCATGGCCGTGAGATGGTTGCTTTGCGCCAGATGCTGGAATCCAATCTGGCCGACATCATGATGCAGACGTTGATGCATTGTGAAGAACTGATGCCGGTGCAGGTGAGAGCAGAGCTGCCTGCCCTGATACGTTTTGCTGGCGAACAGAAGCAGGATGAGATTCTGCAATCATTTGAGTGGCCGTCTGCCGATCTGGATATGCTGGACAGATGGAAAATTATTGCTGATTTCCTGCTGGTGGCGAAAAAAGGTGATTTTCGTAAACCACGCGGCGTGACTGTCACAATGGGTTTTCCTGCCGGAAAAGAGTTTGCTGAACCCAAAGCTCAATTGAAACAACTACTCGATATACTGGCGATGACTCCGCAACTGGCGGAAACATTGCATGAACTACGCAGCTTGCCGGACAGCCCGCAGATGGATGATCAGCAATGGGATGTGTTGAAATCACTGTTTGTGCTGCTGGTGCTGGCCAATAAACATCTGCAACAGGTTGTTGTTCAACAGGGCGAAGCCGATTTCACCGAGATTGCATTGCGCGCTATGGATGCACTGGGTGTAAACGACGTGGCGCCGGGCGAACTGCTCATGAAACTGGATTACCGCATTCGCCATATTCTCGTTGATGAATTTCAGGATACATCGCTGTTGCAAATGCGTTTATTGCAATGCCTTACCGATGGCTGGCAGGGCGGTGACGGCATCCATCGCAGCCTGTTTATGGTCGGTGACCCGATGCAGTCGATTTATCGGTTCCGCAAGGCGGAAGTCGGTTTGTTTCTCAATGCATCCAGCAATGAAGCGGGTTTGCCGCCAGTGGAAGCATTGCAACTGGAACGAAATTTCCGCTCTTCGCCCGCCATTGTGAACTGGGTCAATGCGGCATTTAAGTCAATTTTCCCGGATCGGCAGGATGCGGCTTCCGGTGCGGTAGCCCATGCGCCTGCTGTGGCTGCGTTGTCGCATGCCGGTTCGGTGAATTTGCACCTGCAAACGGGCAAGGATGCAGCACGGGAAGCTCATTACGTGGTCAAACTGGTTCGGAAAACGTTGTCTGAATCAGGCCAGCGCATCGGCATTTTGGCGCGTTCGCGCAAACATTTATACGCCATCATGCCGGCCCTGAGTGCCGCTGGTATTGCCTTTCGCGCCATCAATATTCTGCCGTTAAACAGCAGGCCTGAAGTGCGTTTGTTGCGCGCCCTGTTGCGATCCCTGCTGCATCCGGCAGACCGGGAATCGTGGGCGGCTCTGTTGCGCGCACCCTGTTGCGGTCTGGAAGCTTACGATTTACATGTGCTGCTGAAGGGCAATAACAGGCCGGTGTGGTCTGTCATGATGGACGATAGCCTGTTCAAATGCCTGAGCAAGGATGCTCAGGTGCGTATTATTTTTATCCGACAGGCGCTTGAACCGTGCCTTGCCAGCAGTGGTAAAATTTCCGTACGCGAGATATTGCAAACAGCATGGTCGCGGTTGTGCATGCCAGAGCTGATTGATGCCACGGCAAGCCGGAATGTGGAGGCGGCACTGGAATTGATCGAATCGCTGGAGCAGGCCGGGCGTATCGATTTCTCGCTGCTCGATGAACGACTTGAAAAGCTCTATGCTGCGCCTGATGCATCCGATGTCGCCGGGCAAGTGGAGCTACTGACCATGCACGGCGCCAAAGGCCTGCAATGGGATACGGTGATCCTGCCGGGACTGGGGCACAAGGGAGCCAGTGCTGATACGCCATTGCTGGCTTTTACCGAAGTGCCGGTCTGTGGTGGAGCCATGTCCCTGATGGCAGCCAAAGCCTCAACGCGCCAGAAAGACGCCCTTTATTCATTTGTAAATAAAATAGAAAACAATAAATATAACAACGAATTACAACGCTTGCTTTATGTGGCTTGTACGCGTCCGGAAACAACGCTTCACATGCTGGGGCATGTATCTGAAAGCAGGGGCGAAGCTGCAACAGGATCGTTGTTGCATTTGCTGTTGTCGAATGATGAAACATGCTTTGGTGCGCATTTATTCGATATTGACGCCGCTACCCCAATTGTTGCGACCGCCCCGACAGTCCTGCAAAGGGTGGCAGACGTTCCCGGTATTGTGGAGCATCAAAGCATCAACCCCGGTGCAGATATCAATCAAATTGAAACAGAAACCGAATATGTATGGGCAGGTGCCGAAGCTGCGCCTGTTGGCAATGCAGTGCATACCGCACTGCAACAGGTTGCAGAAACAGGCATCGAGCACTGGGATGACGATCACACGCAGGCGGTGATAAAGCGGATGCGTCGCATGCTGATTGCCGAGGGTTTGTCCGGCCTTATGCTCAAAGACGCTTTGGCTCGGTGCGCGGATGCCTTGCAGCGTGTGTTGAAGAGCGAAAAAGGACAATGGATTTTATCAGTTCAGCATCAGCAGGCGCATCAGGAATGGGCGCTGAGCTCGGAATATGATCATCACATTTCCCATCACGCGATTGATCGCAGTTTTATTGATACGGACAGCGGTATACGGTGGATTATTGATTACAAAACGGCAACCCATGAGGGAGGAGATCTGGCTGCATTTCTGGATGAGGAAGTGATGCGTCATGCGCCGCAGTTGCAGCGTTATGCGGCCATTCTGGCCCGGCTGGAGCCGCAGCGTGAAATCAGGACGGCGCTGTATTTTCCCATGCTCGATGCCTGGAAAGAAGTTTCGTCATAGTTTTGTGCCATAAAAAGGCTGCCCGGAGGCAACCTTTTTAAAGTGGTTATGATGTTGAATTATTTGCTTTTGGGAGCAGCGCGTTTGCGTTCGTGCTCTTTCAGGAAACGTTTGCGCAGACGAATCGATTTCGGCGTGATTTCCACCAGTTCATCATCGGCAATGAATTCAATGGCGCGTTCCAGACTCAGGGTCAGCGGTGGTACCAGATCAATCGAGTCATCTTTACCGGATGCTCGCACGTTGGTCAGTTTCTTTTCCTTGATCGGATTGACGGTCATGTCGGAGTCGCGACTGTTGATGCCGATGATCATGCCTTCATACAGCTTCTCGCCGGCACCGATGAACATTTTTCCACGTTCCTGTAATTTCCACAGGGCAAAAGCCACCGACTCGCCGTTTTCCATGGAGATCAATACGCCGTTGACACGACCGGGAAGAGTGCCGATGAACGGGCCGTAAGCGTGGAAGACATGGTGCATGATGCCGGTGCCGCGTGTGTCGGTCAGGAACTCGGAGGTATAACCGATCAGGCCACGGGTCGGGCACATGAATTCGATGCGGGTACTGCCGTCGGCATTGGTTTCCATGGAGGTCATTTCCGCCCCGCGCTTGCCGAGCTTCTCAATCACTGCCCCCTGATATTCCGATTCCACATCGACTGTAACGTGTTCATACGGTTCCTGCTTCACACCATCGATTTCACGCACAATCACATGCGGACGCGATACGGCCATTTCAAAACCCTCACGACGCATGGTTTCCAGCAGAATACCGATATGTAGTTCACCGCGACCGGAAATCTTGTAGACATCGGCCTGATCGGTTTCTTCCACACGCATGGCCACATTGGTTCGAATTTCACGCATCAGTCGGTCACGAATCTGTCGTGTGGTGATGAACTTGCCTTCGGTGCCGGCCAGCGGTGAATTGTTGACGTGCAGTTCCATAGTCAGGGTCGGCTCATCCACATGAATCACCGGCAGGGCGATCGGGTTGTCTTTGGAGGCAATGGTTTCACCGATGTTGATGTGTTCGATGCCGGCAATGCCGATGATATCGCCGGCCTGGGCCTGTTCGACTTCAACACGGTTCAGGCCGTGGAAACCGAGCAGCTTGCTGACCTTGAAGTTCTCTTTGGAAGAATCAGCATGAATCACGGTGATGTCCTGTCCGGTCTTCACCGTGCCGTT